>NZ_ACJN02000004.1 GCF_000174435.1 Desulfonatronospira thiodismutans ASO3-1 | reverse complement strand
CGGTAAAAAGGTAGGCTGCGTTGCGCCCAACGATGTATTCGGCCAGTTTTTTCTGAGTAAGAAGCGCGTCGGCGGTGATAGTTTTCCCGGAGATTTCTATTTGTTCCAGGATGGGGATAAACATCCCGATTTCGTTTGTCTGCTTCGTTTCTTGGTCATCATCCTCTGCAGGCAGAGCACCTACTTTTTTTGGGTGTGGGTGGTCTTGGATTCATGGCCAACAACACTGGCAATATGGGTTTGCCGGGCATTTTCATCAATGGCGTTTTTCATGGTTTTGCCATCAAAAGCCAGACAAGTGTCTTCGAGGCCTTGATCTTCATTAAAGCGTTGCACAGCCAGGTCTAATTCAACTGGGTCCGCACGGACTAGAACATCACGTATGACGAACTGACTGGGGATAACATATTTTCCATTTTCCTTGCGGCACCGAAACCGTTGCCGGGCCTTTTGTCCCAGTTTGTTGGCCCAGCCATAAATGGCCTTGTAGCCTTTCATTCCGCACAGGGTGGCTGCTGCTGCAATGGACAGAACTGTAGAGATTCGATGACGGCGTCCATGTGTTCTTCGAGGGTCGGTGACAGTTTTGAAGTAATCCGGGAGTGATTCCATCTGTTTAGCATTCATGGTCATTTTGGGTTCTCCTTTTTGATATGCTGGGTTAAGAATGGCACAAGACAACAGTTTTCTGGCGTTGGCTTGAAGCGGCAAGACAAAGATGAGTTTGGGGGATGAAGGTTTGGCACTGTATCCTTGGCCGACTCTTTTAAAGCCTTTGGTCAGTCCAAGCTCTGTCCAGTTTGAGGCGCGGTATACAGTGCCTGTGTAACGTCTGGGATCTACAAAGGTTTCCAGGAGCAGCAGTGGGTGGCCAAAATGTTGTTGCCAATCAAAAGAGATGCGCTTTGCACAAAGCGATAGGATGCGAGATCCCAGGTTTGGCAGATTCCAGCCCGGCAGAATAAGAAAACGAGTGTTGTTGGCCAGAAGCTTCAAGCGGTCAAACCGATGCCGATATTCCCATCCAATCCAACGGTCCCTGGCCGCGCATTTCAAGGCTGCAGCCGAGAATGTAAGCAGGGCAACCCACTGATCAGAGTATGTGGCGACATACCAGAGTGTTTCGCTGATTTTAGGCGAGGCTCCAAGATAGTGATGCTTGGCCATCAAGGACTTGAACAGGCTTTCCTGCTCCCTTTTGATTGGTTGCAGCCTTACGCTGAGCAAATATGAAGGACGGGGCTTTGTGTGCATGGCGAGCCCCTTGTAACAAACTTTCGAGCACTTGTCCAGGATTTGGGGTTAATTCTATAAATTTTTTGAATTTTTTTGTGAGCATAAATTGGCCCTGGCCTTAGCTCAGGATCAGGATCATGCTCGTTGGCAAGAATTAAAATGGGGACAAAGACACCCGATTTCTCTTCGTCATTAAGATACTCCTGCCATTCATCCCCGCCAAGATGCATGCCCGAGAGGAAACCGGCAGCCCAGTCGTTGCCCATGGATCCGTCTTCAGATTCAAGCAGAACAGGATAGAAATACTCGTTTTTTTCCAGCTGACTGACAATGGAGTTCCAGTGCCTGAGGATCAGCCCTGCAAATTTCTGGGCCTGTTCAGACGTTTCAAATTCATGTTCCTCTCCCAGAATATACTGCATATATGTACTGGGCATGACCAGCTCAGGAGAGCAGATCAGCGCCGTCAGGAAACCGTCCATCATTTCAATGTTCATGGCGCTGGGCATACCATCAAGAAGATCTGCAAGTACGTCCAGTTCCTGATCAGAAGGTTTCTTGTAATAAGATTTCAGGGAGTTAATCATTATGAGCTCTCTATGCACATTCCAGTTTTTTATGCGCGCACCCTCTCAAGGATGCAGCAGCAATAGGTAAAAAAAAGCATGTAGCCTTTCCGAGAGTTATCCAGGGGCCTGTAAAGCTTTTCAAGTCTTCAAATGTCAATAAAGAAGTAATAGTACTCAATCAGCATCAGATCTTTTAGACAAGCTTGCTGTTCCAGTATTCAACATAGGCAAGGTAAGCTCTTTTTTCAGTCAGAAAAGGAATATGCTGGTGAACATGAAGTCTGTAGGCAGGGACAGCCTTTACCATCATTATCCTTGCTTTTTCCAGCCGATGGTGACCGTCGATTACAACGTAACGTCCCGGAGATATCTCAGCCAGAATGATGGGCTGGGTGATATCCGCAATGGACACATAATCTTCATTCAGGCTGGATGAAAACAGTGACAGATTTTCAACAGGGATTTCTTCAAGAAGATATTGACCTGGGTTTTGGTTGATATGCTCGAGCATTTTGGTGATATTAAAATGAAAGATGCCGTTTGGATAAATTTCATCTCCATCCTCCGCAGGACATGGAACAAAAGCGCTGTCGACTACCAGTTTCCTGGCCGCATCCATTCGTGATTGATGGGGGATTGTTTCTTGACCCATTGTATGTTCTCCTGATTTTTTTCGTACCCTCACAGGTCGACATCAACTATAAACGCAGCTGGTTAGATCCACAAGAGGGCCAGACATTTCCCGGGCAGTGAACAGCCGGCGCAGTGGTGCGGCTGCGTCTGCCTGGTCCCCGGCCGGCAATGAGGGATACCGCTCGAGAAAACTCTGGATGATCTGCTTTGGAGTAGGGCTGGCGGGTCATTTTAACCCCCGAAACGATAAATGGCCTTATGCATGTTCTTTTTCCAGGTTTTCAAGTTCTGCAAACCGCCGCTGGAACAGAGTTGTCCGCCCTTGCTGACTGCTTTCATCTCATCTTGCTTTGAAGTGTTTGCAGCTTCGTACTTGCTCCATTCTCAATTGCCATATAGTTGCCTGAATCGATTTCTGATATTTTGGAACTGATATATCAGTCTTATCCCAATCAAGGTCAAAAATTTTATTCCAACTTCTTACAATTTTCTGGTGAATTTTTGGGGTTGGATGTGGCTTTGCCTCGAAGTAAGTGGTGCCTTGTTTTTTTATTTCGGCATCGAACTTTTCATCATCAGCCATAGATTCAGGTAGATACCAGTAGTTCAGCACATAGTGCCAGAGTGTAAAGTCGGAAAGCAGGCCTGCATTTTTATCACAGCTAAACTCGATTCTAACGCCCTTCACGTTTTTGGGCAGGTGACCAGCACTGCGAAGGTCGGGCTTCTTTCTATTTGAACTGTCCCATTGATACCAAGCCCATACAGGAAACAAATGTTTACAGGGTGGACTGCCAATACGATCCTTCATCTGCTGCATCATCCAGTGGTAGCTTGAAAGCCAGGATGGTTCAATATAGTCCATTACACCAGTAATGCACCCTTTTTTGTTTAGCTGCTCCCATGCTTCTTCTGTCTGGATGGTCCATAAAATCATAGGACTGTATTGGTTCTCCTGGTTATGTCTTTGATTATAACCCGTCTGAGACATGCAGGCAAGAGATCCCTTTTAATGCCGGCATCGATTTTTCCGGTTCTCCAAAACCTGTTGTTGCTGACCAGGATTCCAGGATTTTCGATTTTTCAACACCGGATAACCACACCTGTTTCTTCAGCCCGGCTTGATTCAAGGCTTTGTTGAAAAGACTCTCAGCCCGGAGTGCCGGGCAATGTGGTCAAAGTCCCGGTCGTTGTGCAGCAGGCAGATATCGTACTCCATGGCAACAGAAGCAATCATGCAGTCCACTGGTTTGCGGATTGTAACCCCCTTCTTGCGAAGGGAGCGGTAGACTTCTGCCGCTCGTAAAAAAGTTGCCTGCCCCATGGGCAGGAAAACAAGCCCGCCAAGGTATTCCCTGGTCTTGATAAAATCTTTGTCAGACCGGATTCCCTGGAGTACTTCCGCCAGAATGATTCCACACAGGGATAGATCTTCTTCCTGCTCTATCAACTCCGAAAGGGTGACCACATGGGGCTGGTCAAGGTCGGCGAAAAAATCTATCCAGACGGTAGTATCCACAAAGACCATCAATCACGCCCTTTCCGCCACTCGTTAAGGTCCCCCTCCCATTGGACAGCACCTTTGAGCTCAAGCAGACGCTTCTGACGGCCACGGCGGCGCAGCTCCTGCAGGGCATAGTCAATGAGGGCACGGCGAGTCCGTATTCCGGTCAGTACTTGACATTCCCGGACCAGCTCCTCGTCAAGCACCACGTTTGTTCTTTTCATGGCCTTACCTCCCAAGTATATACACATAGTAAGCATAATTTCTGTGTATTTCAAGGGGAAACTTGCCACTGCCAGCTGGAAAGAAAGTGCTGTAATCCAGGAAACTTTCTTTATCTTGCCCCGAACTCACGGATCTTTACCCTGTATACAAGGGCCTTGGCTGCATAGTCCAGCAGCTGCCCCCTGATATCTCTGCGGACTCGGGTGTCGCTGCTCCGCTCGACTTCAACCAGGGTGGGAACGTTGTCCTGATCAAGAAAGAGATGGTCAAGAGACCATCCAGGGACTCGTACAGCTTTTCAAGTCTTCAAGTATCAATAAAGAAGTAAGAGCACTCAATCAGTATCAGATTTTTTAGACATACTCCTGAAACCCTGTCACAACAAACAAGAAAAATTTGAGCCATGACGGGGGTTCAGCGCTTGGCACTGTAAATGTTCCGCACTTATTTTTTAAGAAAAAGACTACTGCCCACAGATCACACAGATTGACACAGATATAAGATATTGAAGAGATATATATTTTTTCCTTGCGGGAATAAGAACCCGCAAGGAAAAGGTATCAGCCCTTCGGGCGGGGGAAGATTACTCCCCGGTATCTACCGCGGATGCGGTGGAGACCATGTGCATACCAGGTTCTTCATTCCTGGTATGCACATAAAAGCTCTTTCTTCCATCTGTGCCTGCCACGCGTCTCGCGTGGTACATCTGTGTGATCTGTGGGCAAAAAACTCTTTTCTTCTTTGGGTTGCGGGCATGGCCGCATTAGTCAAGCTTGCTGTTCCAGTATTCAACATAGGCAAGGTAAGCTCTTTTTTCAGTCAGAAAAGGGATATGCTGGTGAACATGAAGTCTGTAGGCAGGGACAGCCTTTACCCTCATTCTACTTGCTCTTTCCAGCCGGTGGTGACCGTCGATTACAACGTAACGTCCCGGAGATATCTCAGCCAGAATGAGGGGCTGGGTGATATCCGCAATGGACACATAATCTTCATTCAGGCTGGATGAAAACAGTGACAGATTTTCAAGAGGGATTTCTTCAAGAAGATATTGACCTGGGTTTTGGTTGATATGCTCGAGCATTTTGGTGATATTAAAATGAAAGATGCCGTTTGGATAAATTTCATCTCCATCCTCCGCAGGACATGGAACAAAAGCGCTGTCGACTACCAGTTTCCTGGCCGCATCCATTCGCGATTGATGGGGGATTGTTTCTTGACCCATTGAATGTTCTCCTGATTTTTTTCGTGCCCTTTACACATCGCGTCAAGCGCGAAATGTAAACTTGAGGGATTCTTCTGGCATATCCGTCTGGTATTTATTATTTTTCAAAAAAAGCTATATAGATCACGAACATGATTACTGCCAGGGCCAGGATCTCGACAAACATGACCTCCTCCTTGAGTACCAGACAGTCCGCAGTGGTCATTTCTGATCATGAAATTCGGATAAGATTGACTGTCCTGCCGTTTATATCAAGACCGGCCCGGATCAGCTTCAGGTCCACATAAGCCAGAAGATTAACCAGGCTCAGCCCTTCCTGAACATGCTTTTTAACCCGTCTCCCCTGAAGAACCTTCCCCTGTGCTTGTTATTTGTAGTTTCCGCTTATGCTTAGAACGATAGCCTGTTTAATACACTCTGGATATGGGCCGTAGCCTCATCAATATCTTCTTGTAAACTTGCCAAGACCAAAACGAATATAAGATAGTGCTTCGTGTATAATCAAGGATTATTTCCAGACCGACCCTGTATCGAATTTACTTTGTTTTTCGGTAAAAATATCTAGCTAAAGCATACTTAACTCTATCCAGGACAAGCATTTTATAGTTTTGATTATTCCAATAATCAACCAGATCAGCCTTCAAGATAAATTTATTTTTTTCTTTATCTAGGATGAACCAGTCATTATTGTTATTACTGAGATAATAAAGAGGCATTCTTGTGATATGTCTTTTTACCGTTTGAAGTGATAATTTTTGAGGATTATCCTGTTTGTTCAACTCATCGTAATCATAAATGTGTTCAGGATGTTGCAGGTAATAATTCAAAAATCCTGATGCAATATCATCAACTTTCCATGATGTACCCTTAAGAGATAGTAATGTCTTCAAGTGTTGCTGGTCTCAGAGACCTGGCTCTGTTTGATCCAGGCCAGCTAAAATTATGCCGGAATCCCTGACAGGTCACAATTGCTGAATCCATTGCCTGTATTCCGGGATCATGTTTACACATCGCGTCAAGCGCGAAATGTAAAGGAGAGCTTTGATCCTTTGAAGCTTAAAAATTAATCATTTTGAATGCTTATGCATAGATCCGGGCAGTACCCAAGACAAAAAATGCCTGCAAGCCTCAAAGTTGACCATTTCCTGAAGTGAAATGCAATGATAACAACATGTTGCTGGTCTCAGAGACCTGGCTCTGTTTGATCCAGGCCAGCTAAAATTATGCCGGAATCCCTGACAGGTCACAATTGCTGAATCCATTGCCTGTATTCCGGGATCATGTTTACACATCGCGTCAAGCGCGAAATGTAAAGGAGAGCTTTGATCCTTTGAAGCTTAAAAACTAATCATCCTGGATGGTTACATATAGATTTGGGCAATATCCAAGGCAAAAAATGCCTGCAAGCCTCAAAGTTGACCATTTCCTGAAGTGAAATGCAATGATAACAACATGTTGCTGGTCTCAGAGACCTGGCTCAATCGCTGTATCCTTGTCTACGACCCGCGATAAGGTCTGACGGACTGCTTCGACATAGGCCTCTGTCAAGGCGGCACCTTGGCTGGTTCCTGATCCGGAAACAGTGACTTCTACTGAGCTATTATCTGCAAAGGCGTTGCTGACATTGAAGAAGGCAAATAAAATGCAGCAAGACAGGCCTGCGCATAGGGAAAGGTATCGCATAACATTCTCCATAAGTATTAATTTGATTCCCTGTTCAGTACGGTACTTTTGCAGGGCAAGTCCATATGCTGTAACTGCTGCCTGATGGTCATTCATTTCCGAAAACAATTCTCCTGCCATTTCAAACTGGACACTGTTCATTTTGAACTTTATGTCATAACTATTTTGGTGATAAAACCCGATTGTGACGGCTTGGCACGGCTTCCTGCCCGGAGGCTTACAGCCCGGAGGGGGACTGTCCCCAATTGAATTTATGTTAAGGTTCAGGCCTACTGGGGCTGATCCAAAGCATGCTCCAGGAGCCTGTCCAGCTGACCGGCAAGGTATAAAGGTAACGACAGAAGGGTGTACTCGTGTTCTGTACTGGATTTTTTCAGGCGAACATGGGCTGTAAACCTGCCCAGAGACGGGGTGTCCATATTAAGCCTGACTCCGAAATCAGATTTTTTTTCATGCAGAAACACATGCAGGGACCTAAGTGTACCCGTCTTTCCAGCCTTGAGTTCCACTGGCAGAACTTGTGATCCGTGCGTAACAAGATAATCTACCTCGGCATTGGCGTTTTTTGCTTCCCTGGCCCAGTAGTAAAGCGCTGGCTCTTCAAAACAGGGCCTCGAGCCCAGCAGTTCCTGTCCGACAAACTGTTCTGCCAGCCCGCCTTCGTAAACGGTCATCAACTCCTCTGGCCGGATCAGCTTCAGCCCGCACATCCGGTTTACAAGCCCCACATCCAGGGCAATGGCCTTGAAAAAATTCCTGTCCTTCTCTGCCTCTAAGGGAACACCATTAGCATTTGTCTTGAATACCAGGCTGATAACCCTGGCCATGGCCAGCAAATGAAAAGCATCCTTTAAAGCTGTGGAACGGACATCCCTGTCCACATGCACATACTTTACCTTGTTGCCTATATTGCCGGGTATGAATTGAAGGATCTTTTGCAGATGATCCTGCTGGATTCGCGAGCCGTATTTTGCAAAATCATGCTGCATGGTGCTCAGGATCGCACTCTGGATGCGCTGGACTTCCACGTAGTCTCTCTGCTTGATCCATGAAGCCACTGCTTCGGGCATCCCTCCTGTGAAAATAAAAGTCCTCATCAGCTCGGTCAGCTTGCCGTGTACGACTGGGCTGAATTGGTCAGGAGGGGTCCAGTTAGTGATAAATTCATGAAGCCGGGCGTTCACGGCCAGCAGGAATTCGCTGAAAGACAAGGGATAAAGGTGCAGGAATTCAACCCTGCCCACAGGCATGGAATATTCAAAATCCCGCAGGACAAAATCAAGCAGAGAGCCAGCCGCGATAACATGCAGTCCGGATAGTTTTTCATAAAAATATCGCAGGCTGTGGATGGCCTCAGGACAGGACTGTATTTCGTCCAGGAACAAAAGCGTCTCCCCGGGGATCACGGGTAGGTCAAAGAACAAAGACAGTTCGCTGATGATTGTCTGCGGGTCTTTTTGCCGGAATACTGATTTGACCTCCTGGTCAAACTCAAAATCAATTTTCAGCAAATTTCTAAAATGATTCTTTGCAAACTGTTCAACAAGATAGGTCTTGCCGGTCTGCCTCGCGCCCCGAAGGATTAAAGGCTTGCGGCTGGACCGGTCCTTCCATTCTACAAGATAATCTTCAGCAGATCTCTTTATGCTCATTATCAGACCCCCCTGCAATCAAGAATGCCTGAAACTTTGAGAAAAGACAACCAAATAATAAACAGCTTAATAACAAAAAAAACCTTGTAAAATTACAAAATATTATTTATAATACTATTGGATTTCAACATAATGTAGGTTTGGCAAACAGAATGCCCGGACTGAAATTAGATCCAGGGGTGACATCATTAATGAGCTTTGTTTCCTGTCTGGGATCATAGCTGGAAGCACCGGATAAGGCTTCAACCTGCTCGTTCCATCATTTAACTCAACTTTCGGAGTACATGTTACATTCTAGCGTGAGTTTATTACGGTTAGTCCCAAAATTAATCGTAACACCTTGTAATATATGTAAATATTAAGGTTAAGATTTGTATACACTGAACGGTATTTTTGATTTCATCGGCAACTCGGCAATTCCCATTGCATCTGCAAGCTCCTTGACATCTGGGTCCATCTCCTCAAGCTGATATGTGGCTCTGTAGCGCCCTTTTGATTTTTGGGTCGGGGCATCGATCAGAGTGGCCAGACGAATCTCGGATAGTTTTTCCAGCAAAGTATGCGGAGACCGAGAAAAGCCGGCATTCTCCCGGGCATGCTTGAAAGCCACCATAACCAGGAGAAAGGCCACCAAACATATGAAACCGTGCACCTCTATCTTTTGATCAGTCCAGTGATATTGAGGTCGCCATGCCATGTGAAACGGGTTCTTCATATTTTTAAACACGTACTCTATATTGGCCTGACCCCAATAAGCTTTGATGATTTCCTCAGTACTCCAGTGATGCCTGTTGGTGATAAGGATGCGGCGTCCAAACCGCCACTTTTTAAGTTCTTCCAAGTGGTCGTAGTCGATCCAATACTGTAGTTCGAATGCATCTTCCTGCAAAAAAGTGAGCTCCCACTCCACGATCCCTTTGGGCACACAGGAGGAAATAAGTGAATCAATCTTTTTCTGGATTCCGGCTTCAGTTCGCTTTTTTCCTTTTTGGGTCGGCATCTTGATGGCTTCTTTTAATTGATCAAGTTCGCTGCAAAGCTTGGAGAGGCCTTGCTCCAGGCCTCTAATTTGACCATCTCGCAGCTTTTCAGAGATGTAGACCACTGCTGTCAGGTCGCTTCCCCAGATTGTTGTGCGCTCCTTGTAGCAGGGAACACTTTTATTCCCTATAAGTATTTCTTGCAGGTTCAGATTGGCTCTTTCAACCAAATGCCTGTGTTGGTGAACAGAAAGCGCTCCGACAAAATAAATGGTCTGGTCTACCTCTTTAAGCATTTTTTTTGAATTGTTCCCTTGATCCAGAACAACGGTAATGTCTTCAAGGGAGCCACTGAGCCTTTTGAGTCTGTCAGAAAACCTTGCGAAATGCTCTTTGAAAACAGTTTTGTCGTTTAAGTTCCCCTGGTATGTCCTGTGGTATATCGGGAGCTGATCCTGGCGTGAGACCAGGAGCAAAAGGCCAAACTGCCTAAGGTCAATTCGTCGCTGCTTGTTTTTTCCTCGCTTAGCCAGTGTGCACCGTTCATTGGTCGAAGCGATGTAAGTGAAGAAATTACTTGTATCATAGAGCAGGGTATCCATGGAAAGCAGGCCATGTTCATAGAGGGTGTCAACGATCTCTTCTTCAATTGCAGGAATGGTTTCTGATGGAAGGGCATCCATCTGATCCCAGAAGTGCTGGCTGTCGATCTTGGCCAAAGACATTCGTAAAAGATACGAGAGGCTGGTACGCTTGGCCCATCCCTTATACCAGTTTCTTTTACTGGTTGGCTGACAGATTCTACCCATGGACGCAAGGACAATAGAACCTCCAACAGTAAACCCATCTCTGATTTGTTTATTTGGCACATGGCGGTTGATAATTTGAACCAGGTCAAGGGATTCTATCAAATTGAGTAAGTAGGCTACCAGTCCATGCGAGTAACTTTTGACCTTGTGCGGCCCTGCCCCTTCTTGAAGCCGCTTCAGGAGGTTTTCAGCAGTGCCGAGATGCTCCAGGACAACAGGGCGTGGTTTTCCGTTGATCCGTCTGGATTCGACTATGGCCCAGTAGTCCCTGCCTCTTGAAGGTTTCTTTTGAATAGTTGCCATTTCAGTGTATACATACACATTGAAAGGCCCATATGTCAACCCCAAATTAAGCATAATTTGTTGAAAATTAAGAATTTTTTATCGAATAGAAAGAAGTCTGTTCGATACATATTTCAGTGTATACATTTTTAATTAAAGCAACATATTGAAAACATTGAAGATGTCCTCGAAAATTGCGCTAAGCGTAATAAACTCACGCTAGCCTACAGTTAAATATCTGAAAAACATAAACATTTAGTATTGAAGTATCCTCTCTCACTGTATATATTGTATTTTGTCATCAACGACTAACAACGGGAGCATTACGAGTTTTTTGAAAACAAAATATGAATAGGGTGAGTTAAGGCTATCTTTGTGTAAAAAGCTATAAATTAAGGCATGGCACGGCTTCCTGCCCGGAGGCTTACAGCCCGGAGGGGGACTGTCCCTGGCTTCGGGACTGTCCCCAATCCTTTTTCTGTCTGATATGCTCGGCTATTCCATATGGGACACTGACACAATTGAGAATATGGTTGAAGAGGGCCAGCCATGACCTTCATCAGATGGAGCTTGATTACTGGAACGATCTCTCAGATGATGAAAAAAAAGAGTGGGAGGTCGAAGAATTTTTCACACTGGAAGATGAGTTTTTCAGGATAAGAGATGAATACATGGAATTCAAAAAAGTCCCTTCCCGCATCCGCCATGCCGACATTCCTTACAGGCCGATTCTGGCATCGCTTTTCAAGAGCATTCGGGATTTTGAGGAAAGATGCAGGCTGCTGGATCTTTTCTATCGCAACTATGATGATTGTGCGAGTAAGTGATAGAAAGACATTGACTTGATTATCAGATATTATTGTCTATGTGTGGACGCTTCGCCTTATATGAACCCTCAGACATCATCCAGGATCATTTCGGACTGGATGATGCTTCCGAGTTGGTCCCGAACTACAACATAGCTCCGGGCACCGGCATCCTGGGCATTGCTTATTATGAAAACTCCCTTGTCCCCATGTTTTTAAAGTGGGGCCTGATTCCGCACTGGTCCAAGGCAAAGCAGACCCAGTACAAAATGATCAATGCCCGGGTCGAGACTGTGTGGGACAAGTCATCGTTCAGGTCAGCCATAAGGTACAGGAGATGTCTGATTCCCGCCTCAGGATTTTATGAATGGAAGAAGACAGATTCAGGCAAGCAACCCTACTTTATTTCAGTTTCCGGCACCAACATATTCGCCATGGCCGGAATCTGGGAAACCTGGGAGGATAAGTCATCAGGTGAGGTTATAGACTCATGCGCCATAGTCACCACTGAGGCTCAGGGAGCAGTCAAAGAAATTCACGACCGGATGCCGGTGACAATAGACAGATCAGGGTATAAGAACTGGCTGGACCCCATGGTCCAGACCAGGGATCAGCTCAAAATCTACCAGCTTGACCATAGCTTGATCACCGTCTGGCCGGTAAGCCCCAAGGTTAACAACCCCAGGAACAATGGGCCTGAACTTATTCAACAGGTTACCCCATAACCAAATGCGTACTCACTTTGACCCGCTTCAGTACCTGGAATACGAACTGCGCCTGGATTTATCTCTTGATTCCCGGGGCAGCATTGTTGTTAAAGGCCTGTGGTCTCTCCATCCTCATCAAAAACAGAAAGCCCAGGCAACTCTGACTACTTACAACAAGCTCCTGCGCCTGCAGCTGAATGCCCCCAGCAGGAAAATGAGGCCATCTGTCCGGAAGCTCCTGGCCCAGGGGAAGATTGAAATCAAGGGTGGGCAGTATGTGAAAAGGGGAGATTTATTGCAAAATCAGATGTGAGCGTAGGCTTCAAGAGAAGGATCTGAGGCCTATGGCAAGTAAATAATCCGCCAAATTAGATGCTCCAACGTACGTTTATATAAACCTGCGCCGCTGAAACCGGGTATTCGGCACAGACAGAGACGGGAATATGAAACACGACAAAACTTTTCGCGGAAACGCATAGAGGTCGGGCCGTCACTGTCAGGCAGGCAATGTTCACAGTCTATGCATGCAAAAGTATTGTTCATGAACTGCTCCTTAAATTTTGTGCTGTTCTTTTTCCCGTGGAACGGTGTCCACTTTGCCCATGTAATATGAACCAAACTTGATCCTCTTCATACCGGCCGTAAAAAGGACGTCCTGTTATTCCAGTCTGTTTCAAGTAAATATGGTTCATCCGGTTCAAGCGTACGTAGCTGGAAAAAGGCTCAACGCAATGCTGACTGCCTACTTAAGGCAAGGCATAAGAAATTATTGTCTCACACCCGCTCGAAGACTCGCTAGAGCCGCAGAGCCCCCAGAGAAGAGAGAAGTCATTTTTTCATTGCCCTGAGCCGGGGCAATGAAAAAGGTTCTCCGCCCCCGGCGGGGAGCTCCTATTCATATCCCCCAACTCGGGGGATATGAATATTAAGCCTCTTCCTCCTGCCTTTTCCTCCTCTGCGATCTCTGCGCCTCTAGGGCTGCTTCCCTCCGGGGCGTAGGCCCTATGGGCCGGAGGCAGCCCGGGCGTGAGATACTCTTTTTCTTTTCGAGGAAGTACGCTTTAGCCGGATGAACCGTAAACATGGCGTATGACACCACTGTAGAACAGCAGTGTCAATTATTAACCTTAATCTTTTATTCCGGGATCATGTTTACACATCGCGTCAAGCGCGAAATGTAAAGGAGAGCTTTGATCCTTTGAAGCTTAAAAATCAATCATTTTGAATGCTTATACATAGATCCGGGCGGTATCCAAGACAAAAAATGCCTGCAAGCCTCAAAGTTGACCATTTCCTGAAGTGAAATGCAATGATAACAACATGTTGCTGGTCTCAGAGACCTGGCTCTGTTTGATCCAGGCCAGCTAAAATTATGCCGGAATCCCTGACAGGTCACAGTTGCTGAATCCATTGCCTGTATTCCGGGATCATGTTTACACATCGCGTCAAGCGCGAAATGTAAAGGAGAGCTTTGATCCTTTGAAGCTTAAAAACTAATCATCCTGGATGGTTACATATAGATTTGGGCAATATCCAAGGCAAAAAATGCCTGCAAGCCTCAAAGTTGACCATTTCCTGAAGTGAAATGCAATGATAACAACATGTTGCTGGTCTCAGAGACCTGGCTCTAACCAGCCAGGCCATAATCCAGCCTTATCCCGGCACTTTATCCCGAACCAGGCCGGGATCCTGAATGTCCCAGGCGACAGAATACAAAGTGGGGTACTACAGGCCATGCAGCAGTAGTGCCTTGTTATCAATGAACTTTTTAATAAAATTTACTGTTAAGTCAGAAAGTCGAGTTTGATCCATCTTCCAGGCTCATGTTTACACATCGCGTCAAACGCGAAATGTAAACTTAAGGGGCTTGTTGAGGCATATCCGTCTGCTATTTATTATTTTTCAAAAAAAGCTATATAGATCACGAACATGATTACTGCCAGGGCCAGGATCTCGACAAACATGATATCCTCCTTGAGTGCCAGGCAGTCCGCAGTGGTCATTTCTAATCAAGAAATCCGGATAAGATTGACTGTCCTGCCGTTTATATCAAGACCGGCCCGGATCAAATTCAGGTCCACATAAGCCAGAAGACTAACCAGGCTCAGCCCTTCCTGAACAATCATGCTTTTAAACCCGTGTCCCCTGAAGAACCTTCCCCTGTGCTTGTTATTTGTAGTTTCCGCTTATGCTTAGAACGATAGCCTGTTTAATACACTCTGGATATGGGCCGTAGCCTCATCAATATCTTCTTGTAAACTTGCCAAGACCAAAACGAATATAAGATAGTGCTTCGTGTATAATCAAGGATTATTTCCAGACCGACCCTGTATCGAATTTACTTTGTTTTTCGGTAAAAATATCTAGCTAAAGCATACTTAACTCTATCCAGGACAAGCATTTTATAGTTTTGATTATTCCAATAATCAACCAGATCAACCTTCAAGATAAATTTATTTTTTTCTTTATCTAGGATGAACCAGTCATTATTGTTATTACTGAGATAATAAAGAGGCATTCTTGTGATATGTCTTTTTACCGTTTGAAGTGATAATTTTTGAGGATTATCCTGCTTGTCCAATTCATCGTAATCATAAATGTGTTCAGGATGTTGCAAGTAATAATTCAAGAATCCTGATGCAATATCATCAATTTTCCATGATGTACCCTTAAGAGATAGTAATGTCTTCAAGACAACCATTTTGTAAGACTTGACGGGGTTAAGATCTTTTTCAAGGTATTCCAAAAATGATTCACCCTGGGTGCTTAATAAGCTATTTTCAGTATTAGATAGATCATCAAAATATTTTTTTGTTTTTATCCAACTACCAAAGTGCTTGATAAATGCATGTGGATCTGCTCTTTGTGGATCAGCATAGAACTCGCATAGCCCTGGTGAAATTAGCCCCAAGTCTTGCACAACTTCGTCATAGAGATCTCGTAGTTGCTCTCCCCTCGGCATGGGTACAATTTCACGCAGTTTGCTGTCCCAGATCCTTTGCACTTCAAGATCAGGAGAAACAGAACAGCCCAGAGGAGGGTTGCTCATACCAGACTTGCTGCCTCGAGTTCTTGCGCTGTCTCGAATATATTCTTCAATTGATGTATATCCGGCTAAGGCCAGTGGAGCCACATGGGCACTTCGATAATTGCCGACAAAATCTATGACCACAAGGTGCTTGTTCACATCTTTGGTCTGCACCTTTCGTAGCCCGCGGCCAATTTGCTGGAGGAAGACTGTAAAAGACTGGGTGGGTCGCAAAAGCAGCACATGACTGAGACTGGGGATATCGACACCTTCATTGAAGATATCCACGCAACATATTACTTTGAGGGGGTCATTTTCTTTCTCAAGTCTTGCTATGACTTTTTCTCTCTGTTCCTGGGAAGAATCACCTACCAGGGCCGTAGCCTCAAAACCATGCTCTTGAGTCAAGCGATTTGCTGTATAATGAGCATGATCCACCGAACTGCAAAATGCCAGGGCCTTTATCTTGCCCTGGTATGGAAGAAATTTTTTGAGATTGTTGGCGATAAGGGCTGTCCTGGTGTCATTGGCCAGGGCCATGGTCAGTTCTTCTTGATCGTAGTCAGTTCTTTTCCAGGCGATCTGGGCATAATCTGTCGGATCATGGACAGCGAAGTACTGAAAAGGGGCCAGCAGTTCCTTATCTATGGCTTGGAACAGCCTCATTTCATATGCAATGTTGTAATCGCATAACCAGAGAACATCCCGTCCATCCATACGCTCGGGAGTGGCTGTAAGCCCTAAAAGGAAATCTGGCTGGAAATAGTCCAGAACTTTGCGATAGGTGTTGGCCATTGCATGGTGGAATTCATCCATCACAATGTAGTCAAACTCCCTGGGATGAAAACGTTTCATATTGCCCTGCCGTCCCAAGGTCTGAATCATGGCAAAAACAGCCTTTGATCCGTACGAAACATCCTTGCTCCGGCCACTGAAGATTTCCAAACCTTCTGGACCAAGCACATGGGAAAAGCTTTCCCTGGCTTTTCTAAGGATGTCTTCTCGGTGGGCAATAAAGAGGCATTTGTCTTTGCCGCTTTGAATAAAGTCAAATGCAGCCAGGTAGGTCTTGCCTACACCGGTGGCTGCAATGACTGCTCCGGACCGGGCTTTTCTTGTTCTAAGTTTCTTAAGCCCTTCCAGAGCCTCACTCTGGGCGACATTGGGCTGTATCGATTCTGGTTCAATTATGGATTGTTTGCTTGTCCCGTATACAGCAGAGCTGTCCGCCAAGACACTCCATTGAGTCGAGCTTTGCCCCTCGTATCCATATGTATCAGGCTTTTCTCTTTCTTGAAAAACATCCCTGTGCCTCTCCCTGTATCCGTCCAGAAAATCATCGGTAATATGTACACATTGATTTTCCCACAGGGAGTCAAACTCCTGAACTATCTTTTCCCATGGAGTCTGATTTTCATAAAAGGGAAGGTTGATCTCGCCGGGTGTGTAATAGTTCCATTCAATGTTATCGGAAAATCCGCCCTGAGATAAGTTTGAAGATCCAATAATTGCCGAGCCTTTGCCTGTTCTGTGCTTGAAGATGTAGGCTTTGACATGAAAATCACGCTGAGGATGTTTATCAAAAGGAATTTCCGAGGGATGAAAAACTTTGACCTTGAGCTCAGGCACATAGTCACGCAGGTGAACCAGATATTCAGGCTTGATGAATCCGTTCATGGTGGACAGGATAACTCTGGCTTCACCTCCCTTGCAGATGAAGCGTTCAAACTCACTGGTCAAAATATTGGTGATTGCTGGGGAGTAAAAGGCCGACGCAATCCAGGCCTTGTCACTTCTTTCCAGTTCTCCACGGAAAAGCTCCAATAAAGAATTTGTATCCAGATGGGTACACACAAAACCAGGACTTTGCTTCAACCTGGCACCGAGAAATTGACCATCAACGCTTTCCAGAAAAAGGCCCTGCTCAAAGCCGCCTCTTTGCTCCCGCCTTTTTTCCAGTTCAGCGAGCAAATCGTCAAAACTGTAGTTTTGCTGCTTGAGAATAGTCAGTGTAATTTCGAGGACATCAGATGACTCTTTGAGCACTGACTCTTTGTCTCCATTAGCAATCGCAGTAAACAGTTCATAAGCCTCTTCTAAAAGCTTCTGGCTTGCAGCCTGGGTCCATTGCTGGCCTGAAAGACTTGATACGGCAGGATGGTGTCCCTTTTCCCGGATGATGCTCGGGATTTTGTCCCTTACAAGCTTATAATAATATATGGGGTGAGAGTTTGAATGGTCCGTCATAAAGATTCTTGCCTTAATCTTCCTGCCTGTGGGGATTTCTTCTTTGCAGCACAAAACTCATCCAGATATCGCTGGATCTAATTTTGGACTCCTGCTCAAAATATTCTAAGCACACCAGGGAGAAGTCACTAAAAGTTTGGAATAGATCATCCTTTTGCCAGAGGTAAAACTCTCTGCCATCTGATCTGATCTCTGTTCCCTGGCCTTTTTTGAGGGTGATCAAAATCGTACCCTGGACTTTCAAGGCCTGGAGCATGTGCTTAAAAACTGTCTTGAACTTTTCATGGGGCACATGTACCAGGGCTCCAACCATCAGCAGGGCATCCTCCTTTAATCCACTGAAGTCAAAACTCTCAAAATCTGCTTCAATAACAGGAAGACCCGTATGCTGCCGGGCCAATTCTGCCAGAGCAGGGGCGCAATCCAAGCCAGTACAGTAAAATCCCTTGTTATGGAGCCATAGCATGTCCCGACCTGTTCCACATCCAATGTCAAGGATGCTTGCCCCTGGTTGAAGATATCTGGTCAAGGGTAGCAGAAAAGACGATGGGTCAATCCCAAAGGTCTGTTCACAATAGTCTTGGGCCTGATTTTGGTAAAAATTGTTTGAAGACATAACGGACACAATAATTAAACTTGAGGCATATTTTTCTTTATCCGCCCAATCTATTATTCTCAAACATCTCCACCGGCATGGGATGCTGTAATTCCCAAACCATCTTGATGGGGCGTTCTCCTTCGTAGCTTATCATCTCCCCCGGACCCAGAAAAGTAAAAGGCATGGTCACGCCAAGGCTTTTCTTCTGTTCCCGGACAAAGAATAGGACAGTGTAGCCTTTTTCCCGGTGATGGATCAGGTTCTGGCCGGTCTGGCCCTGTTGGGTGTTGGTGGATTGGGACTCCCAATGGATGCGCTGTCTGCTGATGGGATAGTCCGAATACATGGTAGTAGGGGAAAATTCGCGCTCGGTCTTTTGAAATGTGAGCAGCAGGGCATAGGTCTTAATTTTTTTTGTATGCAAAATGCCAGTGCCGGTGGGACCTGGTGAGTGCAGGTCCGCCAGGCCAAGCGCAGCATTTATATCCCTGCTGGAATACCTGGCATGAAGCTCCAAAGGGCTTTCAAAGACAAGACCTGGCTGCCTGCCTTCAATCTTTGAGTCACCAGCCGCCCAGGCCAGGATTTCGTCCATGTCAGCCAGGATTGTAGGATTCCTGGACAGCCGAGTGAATGAATCTTCCAGCGAGGACATGTCCAGGTTGCCAGCCTTGTCTGCCCAGATCCTGTAGTGCGTGGAAATGGCTGTATCTCCGGCAGTTGCCAGAGCCTGGGTGATATCATTTTCCTGCAAGTGCAGTAATATTCTTCTCAGCCTGGCTATTTCCCGGGGACCATTTATCTGGGCGATTCTGATCAGCGCATTTTTCAAGCGCTTCAGATCAGGATCACCAGGTATTGCTGACAAATTCGCCTTTGACTTCCAGCCACTCCAGGTCTCTTTGACCAGTAAACGCTCCGGCTCATAATCGTGGTGGCTGATAAAATTGCCAAAGGTCAGCTGCTGTCCGGTTTCGTTTTCAAAACTCTGCATCCTCTCCGGAACTTGCACTGCCAGGTTGCGCAGGTTTTCCCGGATATTTTCCAGGACATATTTACGGGAGACTCGGTCCAGTTGAATGCTGCAGCCAGGCGGCATATGGGGAAAATCCATTTCCACTTCATGGTCTATGGAAAAGCGGTGCCTGGGAAGAAGGGCCTTTAGTTTTGTATCAATGCGATATTTTCTGTGAGCCTGGCCTACAAAGTCCAGCACAGTCAGGCAGTCCTTTCCAGGTGCATGACGCAGACCTCGCCCCAACTGCTGCATGAAAACTGTCAGGCTCTCTGTGGGCCGTAGAAACAGGACCACGTTTAAGTCCGGAACATCCACTCCTTCGCTCAACTTATCCACAGTGAAGAGAAAAGTAAGCTCTCCAGATCTTAGCTGTTCAAGTAGGCTGGCGCATTGATTATTGTCTATTCCGGATACCAGCGCTGCTGAAGGTATGCCGTGCTGGCTGAACATATCAGCCATGTAATGTGCATGCCTGATGGATACGCAAAATCCGACTCCCTTGATCTGAGCTAGCTCTGGTTCGTATCGTTTCAGAGCCTCAAGGACTACATCCAGGCGCTGCCTGGCCTGGACGTGAGCACCGGTATAGATTTTTTCCAGTTTAGCCACGTTATATCTGCCGTGATGCCAGAAACGGTCCTCATTAAGAGAAATGGGATCAGCCACACCAAAGTAGTGAAAAGGACAAAGCAGCTTTTCTTCCAGGGCTTCAGGCAGCCGGATTTCTGAAGTAATGCGGTTGCCGAAGTCAGCCAGAACGTTTTCTCCGTCCATACGTTCCGGAGTTGCGGTCAGGCCCAGGAGAACCTCAGGCTCAAAGTTGTCGAATATTGGCCGGTAACTGGCTGCTGTGCCGTGATGGGCCTCATCAATAATGATAAAGTCATAAAAATCTCTGCCCACCTGCTCCCCAAGCCTTCTGTTGGTGATCATACTCACCGAGCAGAAAAGATGCTTTACCTGTTCAGCCTGGTGCTGACCAACAAGAAGGTCGCCAAAGTTGTGATCCTTAAGTACATTTCTGAAAGTATCCTGGGCCTGTTCCAGGATTTCCTGGCGATGGGCCACAAACAAGAGCTTGACCTGTTTTTGCTTTCTCTGAAAAAAGCGTTGAAAATCAAAGGCCGCGATTACAGTCTTTCCGGTTCCAGTAGCAGCTACGACCAGATTTTGGTGTTGATTATTGACTTTTCTGTCCTGCTCCAGTTCTTCCAGGATACGTTCCTGAAAGGGATGCGGTCTCAGGTCAAAAAACACCCGAGCCCGGGCCTTGGAGGTTCTTGCCCTGCTGATAGCCTCGCGCAGCTGCCCGGGATCATCTGGATCAAAGGGAATAAACTCACGGCTGTTCCAGTAGGTTTCAAATTCTGCAGTAAATTTTTCCAGGATATGCAGCATGTCCTGTTCAGTAACTTTCAGATTCCACTCCAGGCCGCTGGTCATGGCTGCGTGGGACATGTTGGCTGATCCGATGTAGGCCGTGGAAAATCCGGAATCTCGCTTGAAGAAATAAGCCTTGGCATGCAGCCGGGTCCGCTGCGTATCGTAAGAAACACGGGCCTGCACATTGGGCATGCGGGCCAGCCATTCAACAGCCGGGGCATCAGATGCACCCATGTAGGAAGTAGTAATAAGCCGCACAGGCACTCTACGGTCCCGCAGATCTTCAAAAGCAGGCATGAGCAAACGCAGCCCTGACCACTTTATAAAGGAAATCAGAATATCCACCGAATCTGCGGATTTCATCTCGGCCAAAAGTTCGTGGACTAACTGAGGGTCACGAGGGGAACCTGTAAAAAGACTGCTTTCAAATATTGGCGTGTGAGGCCTGGGAATGCCTGACTTTGCATAGTTAGGAGGGGTTATCTCCAAAAGAACTGGCTTTTTACCCGAAACCAGTTGACTTATGTTTACTTGCTGTTCAGTGCCAGCATACAGTTGAGCAAGAATAGCGTTGCAAATCAGAGTTCTCTTGTCTGAGTCGGTTTCTTCACGCAGAACCTGCCTGACCACTTTGGCCACAAGATCCGCATACCTGGCCGGCTGTTCCTCTGTATCTATTTTTCCAAGAACTGTTCGCAGTTCTGGATACTGGTCCAGTATGCTCTGGAGGCGGTTATCCAGCAGGGCGTCATAAATGCCATAAGCAAGCTTGTTGGCCATCAGCTCTTTCTCTCAAGCGTTGCAAGGTATGCATCAAGGACCGGCAGATCAGCCTCGGCCCAGTCCAGGCCGGTAAGCTCGCCCGGTGGAAACCAGGCAGCTTCTGCATGTTCTGCAAGCTTGAATCCGGAGGTCTTTGCCTTGCAGATGAAAGGATAAAGGGTAACAATGAAGTCCGGGTAGTGATGAGTAGCTGGGGACAATTCACCCGCAATGTCAATCTCTAGAGCCAGTTCTTCCCGGATTTCTCTTTTCAGACATTCTCCTGGATCTTCCCCGGCTCTTATCTTGCCCCCAGGAAATTCCCATTTCAGGGGCAGCTGCATTAAAGCGCTGCGCCTGGCCGCCAGGACCAGGCCGTTTCGCTCAATAATCGCGCAGGTTACGTGGATGTGGGGCATGTTTTCACCAGTGTCTTGACTGCCTGGACATCTTTTTTTGAATTTAAGGTTTAATGCAGATCATACAGCCACCCACTGCCGGCAGAGAACCTCCGCCTGTTCCAGGACGGTCTGAGTCGCTTTCTCCTGCTTATCGGGAGGATAACCGTATCTGCGCAGGATCCGTAATGTTTTTCCTGCCTGAGTCGTTCATCATCCAGCACATATCCCTTGATAATGAATTCCTTGAGTGTCTTGGTCGCCCAGACCCGGAACTGGGTGGCCTGATAGCTGTTGACCCTGTACCCCACGGCAATGATGGCGTCGAGGTTGTAATATTCCAGCTTTCGTTTGACGTTGCGGTTGCCCTCCCGACGAACTGTTTCCAAAATGGAAATAGTTGCCTCCCGCTCCAACTCTCCTGAATCGTAGATGTTGCCAAGGTGTTTGCTGATAGCCGGGACTTCAACGTCGAAAAGTTCTGCGATTGCTTTCTGCGTCATCCAGAAACTTTCATCATGGTACAAAACGCCGACTTTCTTGTTGCCTTCCGGGGTGCTGTAAAGGATTATTTCGTTGGTCATACTCCGGACTCCTCAACAAACTTCTCGGCATCCGGGACACGCAGTTTGCCGGAAATGAGTCTGGGAAGGAGGGTGTCGCGGAGGGAAGCGAGGGTGTTTGATATATTTGGCCTGAAAGGAATCAGAGATGTATTTCAAGAAAATCAACCCCAGGACCACGTATTTGTACTCCGAGGCGTCCATATGGCCCCGGAGTTTGTCAGCTGCGGCCCACATCTGGTTTTCAAAGCCGAGGTTGGCACCGTTATTATGCTTGGTAGCCACGTAGTATCTCCTTATTGTTTGGCTGTCCAACCGCTTTACATCACCGGCAACAAAAAGCAGAGCGAGGAACGAGCGGCGCTTATTGCTGTCCGAGTGCATGTGATTGTTATGTTCTTTTGTTTACCAATAAACGGGGGCATTGAATTCCTTAACGCACATGGGACGTTCATTAATAGTTGGAATCGGCTCTACCGTTAAAGATTGGCCAAGCCAGCCAAAAGGCATTGAAAGCTTTAGCGGAGCCTGAATTACATTTTCTGAAAGCGACTGAAACCCCACCTTTGAATAAAAGGATGGATCTCCATATGTGACAGCAACATTAACAGAGCGCTTTTTGAGTTCATTAAGCCCGTAATTGATTAGTGCCTGTCCGATGCCTTTTCCCTGATGTTCAGCGCTTACTGCAACCGGGGCAAGCATGAAAACCTGAATAGGCTTACTAAACTCAAGGCGAGTAAAGAAAATAGAACCGATGAGAATTTCTTTTTCATATACGCCGAAACAGATTATTTCATTATTGTCGAGGTTTGATGCCAACTGTGAAGAAAGGTTACCAAGCAGCTTTCCTTCCTTTTCACCCTCTGATGCGGTGAATACAGAAGTGAACAGCTCTTCTACCTCTTTTTGTTTTGATTTATCCAGAACTCGGTGAATCATGACTTACCTTTTAAGATTTCTGTGCCTATCGCTTTTGGAACATAACATGATAACGGACATGGTATACTTTATTTGCGTTTTTCATATTTAAAAACCGTTTGCCTTAGACCCATGGTTCCTAGCTGAACCCATCTAAAAATCCTGGAGGCTCATGTCCTGAACACCTCTCGCCTGTGCCAGCCCAGGCACTCCTGATCCGGGATGTGTCTCTCATCTGATGGCTTGAAGATCGGCCTGTGATCCAGAGTCATGATGGGGCCGGGGTTGTTGTGTTCCTGCCTGGACAGAGGAGAAATCAGAACTTCATACTCTTTGCCCACACCCATGAATCCCCTGTCGAAGCTCCAGTGACAGAGCCTGCACAGGGCCATGCCGTTGGCTGGACGGTCATCGCTTGTATCCGACCAGGGCCTTATGTGGGCTGCTTCAACTATGGTGTGGCCTTCCGGGGTGAGCATGCGGATGCCGCACAGGGCGCAGCGGTGAGCGTACAGAGTCATGACCGCCTTGCGGAAACCCTGGTCCCTGATATTGGCGGGTTTATCAGAGCCGTAGGGCAGGGTCTTTTCTGCGGCCTTGAGAAGTTTCCGGCTGTATTCATAAGCCTGCTGATTTTCAGATGCTTCCAGCAGAAGCTTTTCCCGGACTTCCGGGGCAAAATACGTATGCAGGACAACAGCCCTGAGTTCTTCCCTGCTTTTGTGTTCGGAAATCAGCTGAAACAGCTCCGGGTCAAGTTCAGCGCCCAAAACCACTGTTTTCAGCCTGGTTATGGAAGATGTGATGCCTTCGTGGACCTGGTTTTCTTTTCCAGGCCCGGGAACCAGGTGCCAGAACCCCTCGCTGCGCATATGAAAGAAGGGATAGGCCATGTTGCACTTGCCGCTGGGAGGACGCACCAGGTCCCAGTACCTGGCAAAGCGTTCAATGAGGTCAAAGCCGGGTTCAATAAATGGGGAAGTCAGTTCGCCCTGGGCGGCCAGGTCCATTACCGACAAAAGCAGAAAGGGCTTGTGCGGGGCGCGGTGGGCAGTGACCTCTGTCCAGCGGCTGCGGTTTGCATCCGTGCGCAGCCGGGCCAGCTTTTGCAGGTAGTCGCTTGTCATGCAGGGCAAAACCTTGTGATTAAGGGGGCTTTCTACAGGTCAGCAGGCCCGTTTCCGCAGAACAAAACTCATCTGGTTATCCATTGTTCTAACCTGTGAAATTAGAACAGAAAATTCAAGAATGATCAAGGGAAAAGTGGTTAAGTTTTAAGTGGTTAAGTTCTATGTGAAAAGCAGGAAACAGGCATGGGCCGAGGGTTAAGGGGCAAGGGGGCAGAGGTCGGAAGTCGGAGATCAGAGGTCTGACGTCGGCAGGCAGCGAAAAAATAACCGGGCTGGGAGCGGGAAACGAGGAAGGATCAACCTCTATAGTCTGGTTGAAGTAGTCTTGTGCGTGGGTATGGTAGAATCGGGTGCTCATAATTCCAATTTGCAATCAAGATGATCTTTATGTTCTCTATTATCAACTCTTTGGCAACGCTTTTCTTATCTGCGAAGATCTGCGCAATCAGCGGCTGATATTCTTTGTCTTCCGTTTGAATCTTATCAGATGCAAGAAGAAAGAAGATTTTCAGCCGCTGATCTCACTGATTTACGCTGATTAAAATCATTTTGAAAGCAGTCTAGAATAAGGACAGGCGAATATTAGTCTGTTTCGTATTCAGTTTGATCTTCCTTGAGGAATCCAATCTTTTTTCCGGGCTGTTGATCTTTATCCAAAAGCTCCTGTATGGCCTGAAACACAACCTGGAACTGTTCATCGTATTTTGATTCCATTTCTTCGATTTTTTGTCTCAAATCTTCATGCGAGGCCAGCATCTGCCTGAGCTGGGTAAAGGCCCGCATGATCTGGATGTTTACTTGAATCGACCGTTTGCTGTTAAGCACTGAAGAAAGCATGGCAACACCCTGCTCTGTAAAAGCCATAGGCGGATACCGTAGTCCCATCTTATCCGAATTGGAGATCACAAATTGTGACCTCCAATTTTTAAACTCTTCCTGAGACAGTTCAAACATGAAATCATCAGGAAACCTTTCGCTGTTTCTTCTTACCGCTTGTTTTAATATCCTGGTCTCAACTCCGTAAAGTTCTGCCAAATCGCGATCCAGCATGACCTTCATTCCACGCAGCATAAAGATCTTTCCGGTAATTGTCTCCATGGGTACAGTGATATCAGTCATCTTGCTGCTCCTCTTTCCTGCCTGGTCTCAAAACAAAATCCATCCAGGTTTCCATTGTTCTAACCTGTGGAATTTGAACAGAAAAATCAATACAGATCAAGCCTGAATCAGTTGTCAGTAGTCGGACATCGGAAATCTGAGGTCGGATGACAGACGTCTTTAACCAGACATCAGATATCAGATGTCAGTTTGACCACGCGAGGCGCGTGGCGGGCGCAGCCAAAGGGAAAAAGAACCCTTTCCGGATGAAAACTATTTAATGGATGCTGGACAGGACAGTCCGGAAAGGACTGGTTGAAAAACCCGAGGGACTGCAGGCCCTGAATTCAGGCCGTTTTTGCTTTGGCAAGATCAAGGATTTTTGCATGAACAGATTCAAGAACAGAGTCTCTAATGAAGGTACTTGCTCCCAGAATCTCAATACCGATAAGTTCTCCTCTGTTATTAAGCTCCGTTGTTATGTTTGGACTGACCTCCACGCTGCCGGCCTCTTCATCATCAGATACAACAAGATGAAGTACGTCATCCTCTTCAAAATATGCCAGACGTGTTTTATTCATAGTCTACGTATCGTTCAGGAGAGTATCTCAGAATATCTTCAACCATGGCAAAATCATAGCCACGGAGTTCAACTCGATATTTCATATATTCGGTCCAGAAAATTTCCAGCGGCTCCACTACCGATCCTCTCATCTGATCAACATATTGATAAATATAGAAGTAACCCTAGTGTCTGTAAATGGTCAATCTTTTTTGCAGGCTGTTAACTCACCAGGCCAACTCCAGGCCCATCAGGCCACCAGGAAGTTTTGTAAATTCGATGGCTGCTTTTCCCCACTGAAATGCCTCTGCCAGATCAGCTTCAGCTTCCGCTCTGACGATCAGTGGTTTCTTCATGATCCTGACCGGGTACGAAGCCGCTCCCTGACTTCAATCCACGGAGACCCGGCTTCAGGATCCAAGTGATACGCTTCCAGCCGGCGATCCAGTTCCTTCTTCTGATCTTCGTTGAGTGGAACAGCCTCCGGGACTGCAGCAATGCTGTCCCATATGTCTTCCACCAGTTGAAGCCGTTCAGCAACGCTGAGTTCAAGAATGTCTGCTGTTATTGTACTCATAGCACCTCCAATCATATTTGATGCTTGTGAAAGCCCTGTTCTCATTTACAGGGGAACGGCCTCAGTCATCTTGCTGCTCCTCATTACCTGTCTGGTCTCAAAACAAGACTCAAGTTATCCATTGTTCTTATCTGCGGAATTTGAACAGAAAAATCAATACAGTTCAAGGGAAAAGTGGTTAAGTTTTATGTGAAAAACAGGCTGCAGGCATGGGTCGAGGGTTAAGGGGCAGAGGTTGGAAGTCGGAGACCAGAGGTCTGACGTCGGCAGGCAGCGAAAAGCTATCCGGGCTGAGGGCGGGAAAAGATGCGTGTGTCCAGTCAAAACTTTGAAGTATTTCTAAGGAACCAGTTGAAGTTTATAAATATCCTTGCGGCAGGCAATCCGTTCACCGACGGATAATGAACCTGTCCAGGTTTACTTATAGTGATACCGGCAAGCCAATATTCTGATTTCCTCTTCTGTGACTTGATATACCAGTCGATGTTCCGTATTAATCCTTCGTGACCAGCAACCTGACAACTCATGTTTCAGCGGCTCTGGTTTGCCAATCCCCTTGAACGGAGTCCGTTTTATATCCTGAATCAGGGCTATAGTCTTTTTAGCCAGCTTTGGATCATTGGAAATAAACCAGGAAAAATCCTCAAATGCGTGGTCGTCAAATACCAAGCGCATCCTGGACCTCTTCCCAGCTTTTGCCGCCTGAGCGACTTCTGGCCTCCAAAAGTCGCTTTTTCATGGTCTCGCTTTGCAATAAATACTCAGTGTCGTCCCTCTCAGGTTCCATCTTTCGGACTTTATCCAGGAGCATTTCCCATTCCTCTATGGAAACAACTACAGCAGTTGGGACTCCTGACTCATTGACAATATATTGAATACTCATCATTAACCTCTTTGAATACTGTTTAAACTCTCACATTGTCTAACGCGGGCCATGCCCCCAACCCATTCAATCACTTTCAATATCCTCCATCAATTCCTTGAATGAACCGGATTTACACTGGCCGGATCTATAGTTTGCCTTTGCTTCGGATACCCTTTTGGCAAGATATTCTCTTCGGGACTCAATGAGCTGCTTTTGTATTAACTCAGCCACATATTCCTGGTCCTCCAGAGGAAGCCCCTGAAAGTCGTCAACAAGAGTTCTGATCACGGCGCCCATATTAAAACCTCACAATTAGTTTATGTTTTCCTCAAAGACCTCAAAACCTGAATATTACCTGCCATAATCTGCGCGGCTGGACAAGAGGGCTGAGGCAAAGGATTGAGTGATCAAGGTTTAAGTTTTAAGTAAAAAGGGTTGCTTATAAAATGGCCAGGCATTAGTCTGAATTATTATTCTGACTCCAAATCAAGGCTACCGCTCTCAAGAATCCGGATATTCATTTCAATTGGTTCCGGATTCTCTTTTTTGCTTCGGGCCAGTCTGTGAATCCGGACGATCCTTCTTTATATTCTATTTCCCTCTCCCGCAGGACATCAGCGTGCCAGGATGGATAAGGAACTGCAACACTGGAAGTCAGGGATGGGCATGAATCAACCTCGTTTGTTCGCTTAAAGCGTGCCGAGCGTCCTGCCCGGCAACAGCAGGGCTGTTGAGCCTGTTTTTGCGGCCCGTTTCCGCAGAACAAAACTCATCCAGGGAGCAGTTGTTCTAACCTTTGGAACTTCAGAAAAATCAAGAATGATCAAGCCTGAATCAGTAACCGGACGTCGGATATCGGATATCGGATATTTGCCCGGTTTCTTTGCCTGCTTCACCTGTAAACCTCCACTGTGCTTACTGCTCAAGCCAGTTTTCATGACGCAAACCATTTATTCTGGCAAAATGCGATGTGTTGTTAGTCACCAGAACAGCACCATGACTCAGGACAGTTGAAGCAATAAGAATATCCAGATCTTCAATGATCTGCCCTTTTTTGCGAAGCCCAGCCTTAATTTTGCCGAAAAAATTTGCTGCATCATCATCAAATCCGAAAACTTTGATTTTAGATGTGAACCTTTGGATATCCATGATATTTTGCTCTACACGCTGCGAGTGGTAAGCGCCGTAGAGGAGTTCAGCCAGAGAAAATATTGCAACCCCAAGCTTTTCAGGCCCAACCTGCTGAATCTTTTTCTTAAGCTGCTCACTTCCTTTCAGCCAGTATATGCAGATGTCCGTGTCCAAAATGTATCTGCTCATAGACTGATATCCCTGGAAGAAGACCTGCGGGTTTCATAGATATCCTTTATAATCTCTTCAGCTGTCCGTTCATCCTTCCAGCTGCCGAAACTGTCCCAGAATTCCAGGTAATCCTCATCTTCCGGCTTATCATGCTGAAGGACTTCCTTCTTTAAAAACTGAATCATTTTAATAATTTTTTGTATTTCAGATTCAGGGAGGTCTTTTATCTCCTGAAGCACGAGTTTTTCATATTCGCTTCTTTGGGTTATCTGCATGTTTTCCTCCTATGGCGAGTCTAAAGTTCTGTAGGTATTCAAGGGGTCATGAGTGGTAGTGCCTGCACCAGCAAAAGATTCTCAAAAACTTTTATATGCTACCAAGATGCGCTTGCAAAAAGTCAGGCAATTAAGAATTCAGGAAGGATCAAACCAATTCTATACTCTTTGCTTTTACTGTTTGTCACGCCTGCGGCGTGATGGAACAGCCAGAATGGCTCCCTATCGAAGATAGGGGGTTCCTGGGGATTCCTGTCACCTGTCTTTTGACTCCTGTCACGCGAAGAAGCCTGACAAGCAAGGACTTTTTGCAGTCGAGTTTACGTATCCAGAATTCAACCAACCTCATCCGGGAATCGGTTTTATTAACCTGCGGAATTTGAACAGAAAAGCAAACCCAGATCAAGCCTGAATCAGTTGACAGTAGTCAGTGGTCAGCGGTCAGTAGTCGGCCGTGGGCTGGCAGCGAAAAGAGATCCGGCCTGGGGCCGGGGAAAAGATGCGTGTATCCAATCAAAGTTTTGAAGCATTTTTAAGGGAACAGCTTATAAATATCCTTGCATGGGCAATTCGTTCACAGATAATGAGTCTATCATTTTTTTCAGTGAAACTCCAATCCTGTACTGGCCAATTTGGATTTTATATTTGCCTGGGTATCCTTTCATATGTTCGAGCAACTCAAGTTCAAAAGGGTTTTCTCCCGCATGAAGCTCTTCAAAGACCAGCTTTTCAGCCCTGGCTTGAACATGGAGAGGGAGCCCGGCAAGCTCTTTCAAAAAGCGTTTCCTGTATTCAACTTTCCACATGCTGCTTCAAGGATTGATAATAATCTTTGGCCTCATTGACTGAAAGCTTTTCCTCATCCGCTGCTTCCTCCATCAACCGGGCAAGTCCATGGTTTTCAATAATCTCTTCCAGGTATTCAAACTCCTGAATTGGGATCTGAATGGCCACCGGATTATGATATTCATCATAAACAATATGCTTTGTTATTTTTAGCATGACATTTTTCTATGATTATTATTTTTGTACAAAATTGTTTCAGCCTCCATGGGCTATGGGGATCTGCAAACCTAAACCGTCCTGATCTCAAAACCTGAATATTACCTGCCATAATCTGCGCGGCTGGACAAGAGGGCTGAGGCAAAGGATTGAGTGATCAAGGTTTAAGTTTTAAGTAAAAAGGGTTGCTTATAAAATGGCCAGGCATTAGTCTGAATTATTATTCTGACTCCAGATCAAGGCTCTATTGAGCAGAGTTCAGTTCCTCACGGAGCACACGGCGTAGAACATCCTCAAGGGGCTGGCCCTGTTGATCAATATATGATCTGAGGGCTTGATTCAACATGGTCTGGTAGTTGCCCCCGCCTTTTTCCTCTACCCTCGACCTGAACCAGTCTACTATATCGCTGTCAAGACGAATGGTTATCCTGACCTTATTTCCGGAGGCAGGTGTAACTGCTCCCCGTTTCCCTTTACTGAAATCATATTGGTCCTTCATAAATTTTCACCTCTTGACGCACTGCCTTTCGTGCGGAAATAATCCTTATCCTGTCTCCACGCCATGCATACACCACGATCAGCACCCGGCCAAAGGCGTCCATGCCCATAGTAACATATCTCTACTCATGGTGATGATATTCCTCAACAGTTAAAGCATTGGGGTCTTCAAAAACAGCGAACGTACCGGCAAATGAAATCCCGTGTCTGGTCTTGTTTGCCAAAGCCTTTAATTCGTCCCATTCAAACATGACGCCTGCTTCTCAATATGTACATTTGTATGCATATGTCAATCTGTTTTATGTCGAACCTGGGTTCTCTCAATGGGAGGGTTATTTCCAAGCTGTAAATCATGGTCTTTGTGTGGGACATCGGGACTACCTTCGCAAAAAAACTTATCCAGGTATCCATTGTTCTAACCTGCGGAATTTGAACAGAAAAACCACTACAGTTCAAGGGAAAAGTGTCTAAGTGTGTACGCTGTGCCTTCAATCACTGACAATACTTAATGGTACCGTCAGACATTTCTTCAACAATTCTGCCGTCCTTGAGATAAACAACCCCAATGCCGGCGGACCAGGCCCTCTCTCTGGCTCTCCTGGCTGCCCGTATTAAAGCGGCTTCAGCGTTTATCATGTCCATGTCCCTCTTTTTTTTGGGCTTCATCTTATCATGCGTTATTTCCATAAGTTATCCCTCATCTATGATTATCGGCCTGTTTCCCGAATTATCAAACAAGGCCCATTCATCTACAATTTTCTTGTATATATTCTCAAAATTTTCCCAGCCCCTGATAAATCTCCTGCGGATAATTGTTCTGGAACATCATGGCCACCCATAATAACCCTGTTTCTTACTCTGACAATTGCCAGCTCAGGTGTTGCCAGCCTGAGATAAAAAAGCTTGACCTTGTACCCGGCAGATCTCCACTCAGGAATATGCCTTGAATAAGAACTTCCGCTTAAAGTTGTTTCAAAAGAAAAACTGCGGGATTTGCGTACATTTTCAAAAATTTCTTCAAGCATCAACCTCCCGGCCTTAAATGCAGCCCTTTCAGGATTAAATGGGGCCAGCCCGGCGGCAATCAGGTCGGAGTTGATGAACGTGAGGCAATTTGCCTCACCGGGAAGAAACTCCTGGGCAAATGTGGTTTTACCTGCACCGTTTGGCCCGGCAATGATTATGATTTTCGACTGGCTCATTTGATTGCATCATTAAGTCTGACATTGGTGCTAAATTATAAACTTAAGCTATAGCTCAAGCGTACATGAACTCATCCATGTGCATGCGGATGAAATCAGAGGATTCAAAGTCAGCTGCAATTACCGGCAGGCCTGAATAGCTGCCTGGCCAGGGCGGTCAGACCGGGAGAACGTTCCAGGCCTGTGCAGTTGAAAGCCGCGCTCTCCCGGCCAGAGCATGTCCCGTTACCCCGGGACTAACGGCCGCGCCTTTCCTGCTCCCAGAATTCACGCGGGGAGATAATCCGCGCTTTCTCATAGCTGCCCGGCACCAGCAGGTCCTGGTCGCCGGTGACAATTGCCTCCACATTTCCTGGTGAAACCAGACCAGGGATCACCAGATCGTCCGGATCGCGGCAGCTTTCCGGATCAACTGCCGAAGGTGTCACGGTTTCTGTATTATTGCGCAGCAATTGCAGGTACTCGGCAACAACAGGAGCAGGGACATTGATTTTGAATCGCAGCTTTTCATCTATTTCCCGCAACAGGCCTTCGCAGATGATGAGCTGATGTTGCTCCAGGCAAAGCTCAAAAACCGCCTCGCAAACCCCGCGGGCGGCTGCAGCCGCGATAATGACGTTGGCATCAAGAACAACCCTCATGACAGGGCCTTGAATACATCCTCATCAGTCAGCAGGCCTTGTGCCTCGGCAAAAGGCAAAATCTTCCCGCGCACAGAGCGAAATTTTTCCACTGCGATATAACGTTTCAGCGATTCCCGGACAATATCGCTGACCGCCCTGTTTTCTGCACGGCTGAGCTGGTCAAGCTCGTTTTTCATGCTTTCCGGCAGGCGAACAGTAAGAGTAGTCATGGCTGGCCCTCCTGTTACCAAAATTCTGTTAATTTGTAAGACAAAGTATTACACCAGGGGGTGCCTGTCAAGGCAAAACAGCCTTGCAGGCCTGCAAAGGTATTCGGTGAGGCGATTGCCGGAGAGGAGGGGAGAGCCTGTCTGCAACCAGGCAGTATCGCTTGCCGTCAGCGGCAGTTATTTCCAAAATGGAAACAACTGGGTCTCCAGGTTCTTATCCATCATGGCCTGTCTGTTCCATTCATTTTTGCTTTTGCAAGGTCAAGGACTTTTGCATGAACAGATTCAAGAATAGAGTCTCTAAAGCGGGCCATGCCCGCAACCCAAGAAATAAAGACTCCTTAACCGCCCGTTCCCACGCCCTGGCGTGGTCACTCAAGACGCAAAGGTCGCAAAGGAAGGCAGGAAGGTTTTTTTCATTTGCCGGGCTTGCGGCAAATGAAAAGGCAGCCTTGTCCAAAACCGTGTCCCGGTTTTGGACAATAGACCTGCTTCGCGTCTATAACTTTGCGTACTTAGCGGCTTTGCGGTTCAAAGGCCTGCCACGCGAAGCGCGTGGTTATTGTTTTTTATGACAGGGTTTCAGGAGTAAGTCTAATGAAGGTGCTTGCTCCCAGAATCTCAATACCGATGAGCTCGCCTCTGTTATTAAGCTCCGCCGTTATGTTTGGAGTGACCTCCACGCTGCCGGCCTCTTCGTCATCAGATACAATCGGTTCAGGAATCTTTTCGTTGTTCTCACTCATATCAGACAAAAGATCTGTTGCAGTCCGCCAGGGATGTGACGAGCAGGCGGCTTCGCCGCACATGGCTGGGTGCTGAGCCTGCCAAATAATGTGTCTGGGCTGTTTAAGCTGAGAAGCGATGACATCTGCACCCAACCCAAACGATTTGCTTCTTCTTGATGTTTAGGGAGGCTGGCCGTCAGGGTAGTAGGATTTTTACCCAGTTTAGGCTTCAGCTTGACAAATAGTCAATCAACCTGTCGGTATGAACTGATGGATTGAATTCATTCCATTCCTTTATGCAAAAATCTATGGATAACAAGCCGCATATACCCGGAAATTCACTAAATGACCCACAAAGCGGGGTTAACTGGGATCTTTGTTCCCAGTCTGTGATTAAATAAGTATATGTCCTTTTGAATTTTGACCAGGATTTTCAATATTCTGAACTTGACTTGTATAGATTTTTCTGCTCAAAAAAATATATGCTTACCATTTGCAGAAACAAAAAAGACATCATCACCTTTCATTGTCAACCCAACCTTTTCTTTAAAATTCATTCATGATCTTTGTCTCCATAGTGCAAAAAACCAATACCTTTATTTTAAAAGGATGAAAAAATGGATAATTTTACAAAGACCGGGGCGAGCGTATCTATCCGAAAAAAGAATCCTTCCATTGATCTGGTCAGTGTAATTGACTATCTTTCGAAGGTACTTGACTATTTTGGCAATTTGACATCTGACAGCAAGGCTGAAAATTTCTTCTCCTGCAAGACCAGAAAAAACAACTCAGGCAAGCAGCAGCCGTCAAGCCTAATAATGAACACTGTTAATATTCTGTCAGGCATTGATAAAGGGAAAAACTTTGCGCAGGAGTTTACACCTTCTGAAAATTCAGGATTAATAAGAGATGTTGATTTATCTCTGAAATCCATTGATACCATTGTTGGAGGGGAGATATATTCAGACAAAGCGCAGGATTTAACAAAATCTGTACTTGGCTTGAAGGGAAAAATAGAAAAGCTCATTGAATCCTGCCTGAAAGATAATAATCTCAATGTGCAGGATTTATATTTTAAAAATGCTCAGGATTATGTAGCTCAGATAAACAGCAGCCTAAAATCACACAAGCTTGACGCAGAAAAAATGAACATGATTTTCAACAAGCTTTCCTTTGCAGATCCAGTAAAGCATAAGCAAAGCGGTCATGCAAAAAAAGTGGCTCGGGTCATTACCGGCATTGAAGAAAAGCAGGCTTCAGGATGGTTGGATGACTTCAAAACTGCTGCTAGAAGAAAGCTTGAGATTATGGAGACAGAGGAAGATGAAATCGAGGATATCATTAACAATATTGATCAGGAAGCTGCGCGGTCCGGGAGTCAAACAGAAAAGTTTTACAATTTTCTTGAAGATGAGGTTCTAGCCAGGGTCAGGCTGGAAGTCAGCTTTGCAATAATGAAAGAAATCAGGGATCACGCTAAGGGCAATAAAGATAGAGACTCAGCCCTGCTGGTCAGATATATTGATAACGCCCTTGAATTAAAAAATAAATATTTGAACACAGAAGATACATTATTGTTTGAGCTTGGCAATTCTGTCCGCATCAATCTTTTTGACAGGACAGTCAACCTATCTGACAAGTTAAGAAATGCCTTGTTTTATAAATGCCTCCCCATATGGCCGCACCCCTCATCTCATTTTTTTGAATCGAGATCATCAGATGGCAACCATCTCCTAAGGGAGGTAGGGTATAGATTTCGTGTTAACGGGATCAACCCGGAGGCCGGGAAAAAAGCCATACTTGCCCGTATAGACAGCATCAAAGATGAACTTTATTTTTCTAAAAATACTTACAATGCAAACCATAAACACAATATAATGGAGTTATTATACCTATCTCTGGTTTTTCCATCTCCCCAGAACTTTCTAAAAATTGATGATGTTATTCTCAAATGTAAATCATTTCTAAATCAAAGTGATGTTAAAATAGATCCAGTTGAAAGGTTAATTAAAAGACTTAATGACTTAGAAGAAGAAGGTACATACTCATCAATCACAAATGCCCTGATCAAAATACTGCAGCAAAAGTCCGGACAGGTACTGAAATCGGCCGAACGTCAGATTGAAGATCTATACATTTGTGTTCAGGAAGATGTAGTGGATTGGGAGAGACTTGCCACATCAGAAGGCGAGGCAACAGATTTTTTTGTCAAGCCTGCCGACTACAATGAAAATGAAAAGATAACCTGGCTGAAAAATATTGAAATTACCACCAAGCCATCGACTGTTGCTGGATTGCTGTTTTCCATTAAAATTAAAACTAGACTTAACGAATTGCTTCTTGTTCAGGATGATCCCAAGACTTATTCCATTTCCGCTCAAAGAAAGCCTGAAGGGCCAATACTGCCTGTTTCAATAATCCCTCACACTCCTACAGACGGAGGCTTATCAGGTACTCCAGTTATGGATGCAGGGGTACCTAAGTGGTGTGACACTGGAGGGATCATTATCCAGGTCGATGATGAAGTTTTTTCTTTGAAGAGCGAAAACCCATCAGAAGCACAGATGCAGTTGAGATCTGCTCTGGTCACTTTATTTGCCGTACTCATGCAGATTACCCTGTGGGTGGTTCGGGAAAAGCTTGCAATCAATTCTGCTGGCCAGCACAAAGAAATGCCCAAAATTTTTATGCTCAGGCTGCAAAAAGAGGGTAAAGGCGGCACTGATAAACCTCCCTCAGGCAGCGAAGCCATCTATGCTGTTTTTAAGGCCCTTGAACTTACACTTGGCCACGAATCAAGCGTTTTCATGCAGGGCCTGGTGCTGGATAAAATAAGTAAATACAGCAATACAGGAGCAAGTTCTGCCATTTTGTCCGGATTTCCCCTGGTCATGAAAACAGATGCAGGCAATGCACAGGTAAGCAATTTCGAGCCTATAGGAATACTCAACTATGCAACCAGACCATGCAACCAATTCGGCGATACAAGTAACTCATTGTTTTTGATGAGTTCCAAGAGTTATACAGCCTTTCTTCAGACAGATCCCTTTCAAGCCATGATACTGGAAGAAGGACCTTCGCGTTTAAATATACTGGGAGAAAGTGAGTTTGATAATCCAAAATATGTTTTTGAGGAAATATCCAGATTAGAGAGAGTTGGCTGCAAAAATATTATTTTGCTTTGGCATCACCATGGAACCTGGCGAATCGGCAGAACCGCTGAACGCCATGCTCCTCATTCCAAGCCTGATTTTATTGAAAGAGCTGCCCAAAGATTTCCTGAACTGACCTTATATCTTTTTCGTAGAGATTTTTTTCCGGCAATACGTATTTCAGGACAAAGCAAACATCCTGAAGCCTTTGAAGTCCAGAGGGCAAGTGATCACAGCAGTTTTCAGGCAAGGAATAAAATCAGCTCAGGCAGGGAAATAATACCTTTTTATACCTTTGCCACTTTGTTTGTGGTGGCAACAGAACAAGAACGCCCTCAGTCAGGATTCTGTACTTATTACTTGGAGTTTGACTCGCGTGTTTCCAGTGTTGAATGGGCTGAAAAAGCAAGGGCTACCATTATTGACTCAGATAGGTCATCAATAATGCGGCCAGCTATCATCACAGCCTTGAGGGGCCTGCACTATCTGCACGCTGAAAAGCCTGTGTCCAACAAAAGTATCCAGCCCAAGCTTTACCCGTATGACTGGATAAACCCCCAAAGCATAGGTGGGCTGGGCGAGATGCATGCCATCAAAGGACCTGGCAAACCTAACGTAATCATATCTTTTCCCGCGGTATTGTCCAGAGTGACATCTGTTTTGAGAAGCACCGCCTAACGGATCATTGAAATGAACCAGTCAATCACAGATACTTCTTCATTATGGGGTCAGGCGTTTGAGATAGCCGTCAAAAGAGGAGTGCTGGCATTTTTAATCAAAGAAGAGCTTCTTTCCCTGTCTCATCAGGAACTGTCAGACTGGCAGAACTGCAGGATCTCCAGCATTAAAAACTCTCTGCTCCAGGAGCTCGGCATTATAGATCAGACCTTGCAGGAACATACTGAACAGGCATTGGCCCATATGTTTATCAATGGCTATGGTTTGGGATGGTCATGCATAAGACAATGGCTGAATACGCTCAAATCCAGCCTGAAAGTGCGTAAAAAAGACAAGTTGACCCTTGACGCCATCTGGTGTCCCCTGGCCCTTCCTGGAAAAAACAGAGATAGCCTTACTGAACATAACGATTCTTTTCAGCAGGTTGGAGTAAATTTTCTGAAATGCTTCAATCTCGACCTGACTGATAATCCCGGAATTCTCGCATGGAAAGGAGGTCCTGCCAGGTCAGACTTTACGCTTATGGTCACAGTAAACAAAAAAGGCAGCATAACCCACAATCTTCTTGTACTTGAATTTTCTTACTTCTGTCCCCAGGCAACCTATGATTATTCTAGAGAAAACGATCATCTTGAAGAGCTTAGCCGCTATGTTGGCATGATGGACAAAAGAGGAGTTTTTTCCAGGGTAACTGCCGAGCTCAGCCAAGGTAAGTTTGACCTTTCACCCACACTTTCAAGCCACCTGGCAGCATTTACCAGCAAGGACAAACCTTTTTACAAGTTGTGCCAGGGAGCATCTTATGTTGACACCACCCTCACATTGTTGAAAAGTCAGAATATCTTTAAAGGACCAGTCAACACCAAAGTTATGGCTGTAACATCAGCAGGCATTGAATCTTTGTCCGCAGAATACCTTGGTGAAACTCATGATTCCCGAACTATGCTGATGAAGCAGCTGGGCAAGACCTACCGAAAGACATCAATAGATAAGTTTTCCACGCAGCAGCAGTCTGACCAAGCATTGAATAAAGAAATCAAAATGGCCTTTAATCAGCTTCTTGCTTCACTGCCGGCGGATTTCAAAAAGCAGTGCAAAAACTTAAACGAGCTCCCCATCCCCGGCCAGAGTATCTGCTATGATTTTCAGGAAAAGCTGGACAGGTTTTATCTGCCCAGCACAATTGTTCATTCACAAGAGGTTGAAGATCTTATTGGCAGCGATGAAAAGACAGATTCTTATTTTATCGAGAGGACGGGAAAAAATGCCAGGGAGATAATTGGCACAGAATTTTCCGGTTTAAGCACAAAAGGTAAAAGTACGCTTAGAGACCTGCATGCTGCAGCTGTAGTATCCGGGCTTAAGGCTGGTAAAAAAGGCCAGGTTAATGTGCTGGCCTTAGAGGGAAACCCAGGCATTGGAAAAACCACAGCAGTCAAAAACTTTCTTACAGACTCAGATCGGCAGGGCTACCTTTTTCTGTACCTTAGCCCAAGAGTGGTCATCAACAAGGATGTCAATGCCAAGTTCAGCAGCGCTGGGCAGGACATTCTGACCATTTCAACAAATGCCAAACTGATAAGCAATGCTGCTTCTGCATACGCCCATTATTACCAGGTTGATGGTGGAGAATCACGTATCAACAGTGTTGCCATAGTAAGAGGTGTAGATGATTTTACTATTCCGGGCAGCTCAACTATATGGATGGCCGGACCGGAAATGGAAGACTATATTGAATCTTACTCAGGGGCTTCCCGCAACAGAAAAACCAGCCTGGATGAGCGAACCGACATGGTCCAGGAAAAACCGGTTCCAGGAGTATTAAGGACAATTGCTACCAGCGCTGGATCGCTGGCCCGGGAAAACCCCGGAATAAACAGAATTGTAATGACCGCAGCCCTGCAAAGCTACAAACAGACTGTCAAAGGCTCAACCATAGACAGCCTTTCCAAAATCTTTGTCAACGACAACCCAAAAAGTGTTCCTGGAAAAGCTGAACGCTTCAAAATGGCCGAAAGATTTCCAAATATTCTGGTCATGCTGGATGAGGTGGCCGGGGATGGATCTGGATCTCTTTTTGTTCATACCATAACAAAGTGGCTGGAAAGGCATTTTATTGATCCTTTTGCCGGAGACACCGAAGGATCACCTTTCACAGTACACCTTATTATTGCGGATGCCAGCCTGGGCAATGAGCTTATCATGGAAAGTCACCTGGCCAACGAAAGCAGAGCTCCGGAAAAGGTACTCATCTCTCCATCCACGGGATCTTATCCATTCAAACCTGCAGTTTCATCCTTTAAAATCGGGGGAAGAACAAGGCAGGTTCTGCACATAATGACCAACAGTTATCCTGCAACCGAGCTTTCCGTCAGGTATCTCTGCAAGCTGCACTATATCCAGCCTGGAGAAAGACCGGATGGAACCCCCATGTCAATTCGGGAAAGAATACGGGATCAGGCGGAAGATTTGCTGCTGAACAGTGCAAAAAATGAAATCATGGCATCTGTGAGAAAAGGGGCAGGACAGACCATTTTTTTTGCTCAGCACAAAGACTTCCTCACCAGAATCAGAGACAGCCTTCTTGAGGAACGCTCGGCTGAAATTTCAGACCAGCTGGAGTTCAAGCCTTGGGAAGTGGCTATTATTGACTCCAGTGTTGAGCCCAGCAAAAGAGAACAAATAATAAAGCCGGAAAACCGGGATAAAGTAAGGGTCTTTCTGATGACCTCATCAGGAGCCCGTGGAGTTTCCTTTCCTCTGGCTACGAGAATTATTGCCGCCATACCGCGTTTTAATATCGAGTCCAGCCTGATGGAATTGGCGCAGCTGATCTACAGGGGAAGAGGGCACCGCACTGATTCTGAAACCGGAAAAGTTATTAATTGCGATGAAGTTCCAAGAGAGCTGGTCATGCTTATTGACGATTTTCTGCCCATAGAAGATATGAAGACTGACATCAGGCTCTGGCTTCGCCGAAGCAGCGATCTCCTGACCCTGATTATAATGCTCCGGGGTACAATCCATACCAGAATTACCGGTGATGCCGGTATGTCACGCAAACGCTTTGCAATAGTTCCTGTGGGGTTGATCGGTCTTTCTGAGCTTTCAACCAGCATGAGTAAGACCGTCCATGATTTCATTACTGAAGGAACCACGTTCAAGCTGCGTGAAAAAACCCTTACAGAGGAAAAAAAGGTGGTGGCAGCAGCAGTAAAAAACGCTGTTGAATTGTTTGGAGGGTATGACTTTCAGCTGAACAATCCTCTAAATGAGCAGAAAAGCTTTTCAGATATGCAGGAGATCAAAGAGTTCATCAGGCAGGCAAAATCAAGTACGGGAAAGCTTATACCAGGCAGCTCTGACAGTATCCCGGTTCTGCCTGATAATATTTATTGTATCGGGCCTTTCTGGCTTGAAAGTTGGTCAAAAGATGACGGCAAATTCATGGAAAGCCAGAGGTTTGAAACTTTTTCAGCAGATTATACCAGAAAAGAAAAAAGCTTTGCTGGCCAGCTTAAACACATCGGCAGTAATAATCGGATTAATACAGATCTCAGACGACATGCCTGGGATATTTACAGGCTGATTGCCAGGCAGAACGAAAGCATACGACTGACCTATTCAAGTCAGAAGAATATCTATTCACGCCATGTCTGGCTAAGCCTCCCCCTGAACTATCCCCAGTTCTGCAGGACCGTTATTGATGGTTCGGAAAGAGCTGTAAATTTAAAATATCCCGAAGAATGGAAAGAGGCCCTTTCCAGGACCATGCCTCATGCCGGGCATTATATCCCCATAATTGCGGAATATGAAACATTTCCATTTGCCATATCCCTTGGCAGCCCTGATCCGGCAAGGCTGGATATAATATTTGATGATCGGTACTTCATGGCCAGTACTGAGCTTAATCTGCTCAATACGCTTTTGCTGAATGATCGAGAATAGCATCTCTCAAGGAGGCAGGCAAAAGGCTTTACTCTACAACCTCCATAAGCCGCTTCATAGAAAAAACCCCATCTACCCCTTTAACCGGAGTAAATTTCCGCTCATCTTTTGACTTAAGCAGGTGCTTGACCTGGTCAAAGACCTCCTGGACAAAGTCTTTGCCGCCGATAATGCCTGAATCAGTAAAATATCTGCAACGGTAGCGAAACCGTTCTGCTCGGCTGACTTTATAGCCCTTCTTCCTGGCCTTCTCCACGATCTTTTTGTCCATGACCTTGCCTTTCCCGGCATCCACAGCACCTGTTTCGTATACGAATTGCCTGTATTTGCGGACTATCTCTGATGGATCAAACTCATTCCATTCCTTCATTCCAAAATCAATGGACAGCAGGCCGTCTTTATTCCCGGTCTGAGTATGGTAGCCAAGAGAACACCAGCGGTAGTCCTCCGGCTTTTTCACAATGCCAGCACGAATAGGATTAAGGTCCACATAAGCCAGAAGGTTAACCAAGCTCAGCCCGTCCTGAACAATCATGGACTTGAATCTATCCCCCCAGAAGAAACCCCTGCGGCCATACTTCTTGTTGAAATACCTGGTAAACCCCTGCTTGATATCCTTTACATAAGCGCCCAGATCGGTCAGTCGTTTGCGGTAGTCTGAAATAAGCAATCCCGTAACCTTAAGCCCATCACCATAATATTTCTGCAGCCTTTCCCTGATCTCATCATCAGTCGGATCAGACTCAGGATATATGCGGATTACCAGATGAAAATGATTTCCTAAAAGTGCGAACCCAAGCACATCCACAAAGTAAAATGCACTGAGCTTTTTGATCAGTCCCAGCAGGAAGTCATTGTCTTTGTCCTTGATGGGCAGGCCCTGCAAAGCTGTTCTGGAAACTATGTGGTAGATAGTGGGCTGTTTGTCTCGAATAAACCTGGCTATTCTCGGCATGGTAAACCTCCTGAAAGTCTTATGCTTGCTGAGTAGGAGATATTTTTAGCAGAGATGATGTCGTTTGTAAATATGAACCTGTCCCTTTGATTTAATGGCTGGCCCTCCTGTTAACAAAATTCTGTTAATTTGTAAGACAAAGTATTACACCAGGGGGTGCCTGTCAAGGCAAAACAGCCTTGCAGGCCTGCAAAGGTATTCGGTGAGGCGATTGCCGGAGAGGTGGGGAGAGCCTGTCTGCAACCAGGCAGTATCGCTTGCCGTCAGCGGCAGTTATTTCCAGAATGGAAACAACTGGGTCTCCAGGTTCTTATCCATCATGGCCTGTCTGTTCCATTCATTTTTGCTTTTGCAAGGTCAAGGACTTTTGCCTGAACAGATTCAAGAATAGAGTCTCTAAAGCGGGCCATGCCCGCAATCCAAGAAATAAAAGAGTTTTTTGACCACGCGCAGCGCGTGGCAGGCATGGATTAACCACGCCAAAGACGCGTGGCAGGCATAGATTAAGAGATTGATTAAGAGAAAAACATTTTTGCCCTGGCCGGAAGCCAGGCCAAAAGGTAATCACTCCAGCACTCACTTTTTTGCGGCACTCATGAATGTCGGAAGAAAGTGAGTGCTGGATGGTAAATTCAGTCAGCGGCATCAGGCCGGTGGCTGATTATCCTAACCATCCTGTTAATCCTGTCTAAGGCCTGCCACGCGAAGCGCGTGGTTATTGTTTTTTATGACAGGGCTTCAGGAGTAAGTCTAAATATCTGTATCCAACTTAAACTTCTCAGTCAATCCGGAGCAAGTCAAAGCCCGGTGGTGCCGGTTCTATTGACTCAGCTTTGAGCTGGCAATACGATTCGGGCTGATACCGGCTTCGGCAGCCTGAACAGCTGACTTTCTGTGGACATAAGGCGGAATCCTCACCATAAACTTTCCACTATACCGCCTGCACGCTATCGATTCAGGAATCTTTCCGCTGTTTTCACCCATATCAGACATAACCTCTGCCACCGTCTTCCTGATACCCTTTAAAGCTTTCTCAGGCGTATCCGCTAACCAGTTCGAGCTCGGAAATTCAGCACATAGTCCAACATATTCATTATCCTCTTCAGACCATGTAACCCTTATTTATATTTATCACTTTTTTGTGCCATGATTGCCCTCCAGTTTTTTGATAGCCCGAAGAACCGTTTAACCTGATATTTGTATTTATATGAATATGTAAAAAATTAGTTTGACATAAAAATAATTCATTAGTAGTAGGCTCTCGAGTGACTTAATACCTTTATTTTTAAAGAAAAAGCTGTCCCTTGCCGAATGCGGTTTGACAAACCATCCAAGGTTTTTGCTTGTGAACCCACTCTCCCGCCCACTGCATTTGGTCTTTCTCGATGTATTCATTTTTTGCTCCGGACTTTTTCCAGAGCTTGATGGAAAGCGCGGTCAGGATAGTCTGCAGGTCCTTGTTCAAAGCCAGCTCTTGAAAGTTCTGCCTGCAGGCTTCAGCAGAAGGTACACGATTAATGCCCATAGCGTTCATAAAGAACTGCAATTATATATAGATTTATCCGTTGTTACAAAATATGTAAATTATTATTGGAGCTTTCAAAGGTATGGAAGATAAAAAGATTAATCTTAACAAGAAAATCGGGCAATTTGTTGACTTACGTCATGCATGTTTTGCCTTAATATTATTTATTTTGTTTTATATTTTAGCTTTATTAGGTCTTATGAGAAATGATATAGTTTTTCTTGATGCAGCTTATAAGGCACTACAGATGATCGTTATGAACGCTGACCTTCATGAAGCTAGGCTTGATATGAATATACCACTGCAAATTTCAAGATTTGCTTTGCCTTTGTTTGCAGCCTTTTCTATTATAGCAGTCTTGTTTAAAATTGCAGGTCAGCAGATATGTTACTTTAGACATTCTATCAGTCCAAGAAAAAATGTTTTTTTAGGTGCTGGTAGGATGGCTTTTGGAATAATACAAAGCTTGGATGAAGATACACCAATAATAGCCATGGACATCAACATTGATAAAAAATATGCTATATCAATCAGAGAAAGGCCCAATTCTATATTGTTGCATGGTGATGCAAGGGATATCAATACTCTTAAGCGGCTAAAGCTGAATAAGGTCGATACTATTTATATATTTACAGGGGACGATAACCTTGATTTAGACATAACGTCCAAGGTTATAAGTCTCATACCAGAAAAACAAAGAGAACGACCAAGATTAATTGTTGATATTGAGGACAAATCATTACGAAGGATAGCTGGCCATATTCCTAATTTTCAAGAGTATCGAGAAAAAGACGGCGGTATAATCTGGTTTAGCGCAAAATCATTAGCAGCTCGAAAATTGCTGATTGAGTACCCGCCAATCACAATCAGTTCCCAGAAATATAAGAAAAAAGTCCACAAAAAAGTCCACATAGGAATCGTTGGACTTGGAGATTTCGCAAAAGAAACAGTTCTTCAGCTCGTGCGGCATTGTGTTTTTTTTGAGGATGCTCCTTTATTAATTAGCTTATTTGACAATGATGAATCACAGTTCCAAAAGTTTATTGCAAGACATCCAGTACTCAACTTTGACCAGGCTGATGCAGCTTACGGAGGACGTTCTCCAATTGCAGACATACTTTTCTACCATTATGATACTAATTCAACGTCACCAGGAATTATTAGAAGGGCATTGAGCGAGAGAGAAGATATCCCTTTTTCACGAATATATGTAACTGGAGACAATGACTACAGTTGTGTAGATGCAAGCTATAGAATTAGTCAATGTTTACAGGTTCTTAGGCAAAACGCTGACGTTGTTTGCTGTTTACCTGAACTGAATAATAACACAATTTTAATAAAATATCATAGCTGGGAAACATATACTAAAATCCATTTTTATCAAATTATGAAAGATATGCTTGGAAGACAAGAGAAATACCCTGGAGAGATATCAGACAACATCGGAATGATGATACATGCTGCTTACGGTGTTATTAACAATAAGAAAGACTCAGAGATTTCTGAAATCGAACTTTCTAAAAAATATAAAGAGTTGAAGAATGAAGAATGGATCAAGCTTACTGACTTTCAGCAATACTCCAGCCGACATTCAGGTGATCATATTTTTGTCAAGCTTCGGGAGATTGGATTCTCTCTGGAGCCTTGTTCAAACGCCAGTACATTACCAAGTAGTGAAGTGAAAATCATTGAGCTTGAAAAAGCGATTGATGAGAATATGGAAAATCTCAAAAAAAATGAACATAAAAGATTCTGCATGGAAAGACTGATTGATGACTGGTTGTTCGACGAAAAAAAAGATAAACCTATGCAGATCAATAATACTATCGTAAAATATGAAAAACTGGATGAGGCAGAACACGATAAAGATGTTGCGATAATTAAAGCTCTGCCACATATAGTCAAAATGTATATAGAAACGAACCAATTCAAATTAGTCCGCCAGCAATAACTCTTGAGCACAAACTAAAATATCGTGATCAGCAAATACAAACTACCCGGATCACCTCTTATTTCCATCGGAGTAACAGGACATAGAGCCCACAGGCTTAATCCAAATATCGAGAGTAAATTCTCAATATTTATAAGCCAGATTCTGGATATCGTACTCAAGAAGCTCTCAACTAGCTGTTTCAATGCTGTTCATACCCAGGATAATCCCCAGATATGCATGGTATCAGCCTTAGCAGAGGGGGCAGATCGTATTTTTGCCAGAGAGGCACTGAAAAACAAACTAAATCTATGCTGTGTCCTACCCTTTAATCGCAATGAATATAAAAAGGATTTCCAGGATCAGACGTCCCTGGATGAATATGCAAAGTTGCTGTCTGAGGCATCCAGTGTAATTGAGCTTGATTACCCAAGAAGTGGAATCCAAGGATATCAAGCTGTTGGCCGAAAGATTGTCGATATGTGCGATTTGATGATTGCACTATGGGACGGTGAACCAGCTCGAGGTCCAGGTGGAACGGCCCATGTTGTTGAAATGACCCTTACAGCAAGCAAGCCAGTACTATGGTTTCCTCTTGTTCAAGAAAGAGGAAGTCGCTTTTTAATGCCAGGCCATAATTCTAAGGAGATGCCCCTTGAAGCCTCACAGGAGGGATGGGAAAATTCTCTTGAGGAATGGCTGATGATTCAAGAGTGATAGTTTCGACTTGATCTGACATTTCCTCTTGGAAAAAAGGCGACATCCCTTTTGATGGTGAAAGTTCTGACTTGAGTTTTAATTCCAATGCGAGCGCAAGACTGAATATGTCTTAATTATGCCGGTTTAAAATTGTTTAATAACTCAACTTTCTGAGTTGCCAATTACCATGATTGTGATCTTTGACAGTACTTCCACCTTTTTCTGCCCACTTTTCGGATATAAGCAGCAATAACGACCATCTACGCCTTCAATCTTTGTGAGACCCCACCTTCTATTTTGTAGCCAAATACCCTTTGGCTTTACGTATCCCACATCTTTTTAGAAATGTTGGTACTTTAAATTCAGAGCAAAATTTCTTGAGACGATTAGAATACTGCGTTTCTTCTTGACCGCAAAAGTTCAATAAATAAATTAACAACCAATGACTTCATTTTTTAAATAATTTATCTTTATGGTATGCATATTTTATAATCTGTAATGTTTATATGCAAAAAAAGAGTTTTAGAATGTACGTATTTTAATCATAGCATTGTGCAAAACAAATTTGAGCCATCTCAACTTTTATTATAAAACAAATTTTCTTGTATTTCTCTAGCTTTTTCATGCTCTCCTAGATTGCTCAAGGTGCCCGCCAAGTTGTTCATAGCAGAAATAGTATCTGGATGTTCATGGCCTAATATTTTGGTAAACCCTTCAATCACCTTTTCCTGTATTTCTCTGGCTTCTTCATACTTGCCCAGTCCTCCCAAAGTATTTGCTAGGTTGTTCCTGGCAGTGATAGTATCTGGATGTTCATGGCCTAACTTTTTGGTAAAACATTCAACCACCCTTTCCTGCATTTCTCTGGCTTTTTCATACTCTCCTAGTTCTCTCAAAGAAGTCGCCAGGTTGTTCCTGGCAGTGATTGTAAATGGATGTTCATGGCCTAATATCCTGGTATAATCCTCAATCACCTTTTCCTGCATTTCTCTGGCTTTTATATGCTCTCCTAATTTTCCCAAAGTGCCTGCCAGGTCGTTCCTGGCAGTGATAGTGTATGGATGTTCATGGCTTAATATCCTGGTACTATCCTCAAGCACTTTTTCATATATTTCTCTAGCTTTTTCCAACTCTCCTAAGTCTACCAAGGTGCCCGCCAGGTTGCCCATGGCAGTGATAGTATCTCGATGGTCGTGGTCTAATATCCTGGTTCTATTTTCAAGCACCTTTTCCTGCATTTCTTTGGCTTTTTCATGCTTTCCTAGGTCTCCCAAGGTACTCGCCAGGAGGGCCATGGCAGTGAGAGTATCTGGATGGTCGTGTCCTAATATCCTGGTACTATCCTCAAGTACCTTTTCCAGCGTTTCTCTGGCTTTTTCATACCTACCCAGTTTCCTGAAAATAGCCGCCAGCTTACGCCTCGCATAAATTGTACCTGGATGGTCGTGGCCAAGCATCAATTTATGCAAATCTAAATTGATATCATTCCATTGTTCAGCTTCAAGCCATCTGCCACTTTCTACAAGCTTGTTTCCTATATGGACTATTAATCTTCTTTTTTCTTCATATTTAAAACTTTCATCGATAATATTTGGAAGCGAATTTTTGTTTTTACTTAGATTCTTAATCTGTACTGGCAGTTCTCTTATAACATAATCTTCAGGAATAATTGACTCACCTTCATACCTCAATACCTCTTTCCAAAGGTATTTGCAAAGCTTGTATTGCCCATCTTCAATCGGCACATAATAGTATCCAGCACGTTTGTCATCGCATATCCATTCCTTCAAGGATTTATGAAATGGGGCGATCGAGTCATTATGCCTTGGAAATAGGCTGCCTAAAGGCTCCAATACCTCCATTTTATCTCGACCTTTCAAACCAAGTATCTCACTGGCGTAGTATTCTGGCAAAGGCTGAGAAGATGCCAGAACTAGTTCAATTACTGGCAAATACTTTTTTTCAAACTCTTCAATTTTAGGAAACTGGCGTGTAAAGTATTGAGTATAAAGACCAGTCATTCCCTGAGGATATGAATCTGAACTTGCAAAATCGATCCATTCGTGGTCAACACCGCGACAAAATTCCCGCAAATAAAGAAAATTGCCTTCTGAAGCAGCAATGATTTTGTCCTCTTGTTCTTTCATCTGTATATTTTTTTTGTTATTTTCAGCCCAAACCCTGAGAAATTTTCTAAGGTCATTAATATTATGATTGTCATCTGCTTCGATCTTTACTTGTTCAATATGGGAAAACCTGCGTATTATTGACGGTTCAGGTCTGCTGGTGACCACCAACCGTATCCAGTCCGGCAGTCTTTGGGCCTGCTCTGATAAGAACTCAACCAGATTGTTTTGACCTTGAGAAACAGCTTCATCAAGAGCATCTATAAGGATGATGCAGGGTTCCCGATTTCCTGATATGGCATAATGCAAAGGATTAACTAAAAGGTTTTCAAAAAGTTCAAAGGCGTTTTGACTATCCAGTTCATCAAGAACAGGAAGCTGAACCAAAAATTTTCGGTAGTCATCCAGTCTGGTAGCTAATTGATATGCAATACTCTGAACCACCTTAGCAGGATCTTTTTTATTGGGCTTATTATGTTCAACAAATTGAGCAGCTACAACATGTACCTTGCCGTAGTGTGACATCCAGGCTGACAAGGCGCTTTTTCCAATTCCAGGCTCACCGGTAATCCAGAAGATCTGCTGGCCCTGATTATTTATACGCCAATCCTCAAGCATTTTAAACAGCCACTCTCGGCCAACAAAACCATCCTTCAACAGTCCCCATATCCGAGCATCTGATAAAACCGGCTTTAATTTTTGCTGAAGTTCTTCAATTTCTCCTGCAAATCGTTGATTGGACTCACTCTCAACTACTCTGACTATCTCATCCAGTTTGCCTTTATACCATTGTTCAAAATCCTTTGGATCACGATCCTTGATTTCTTCCCAATTGCTCATATCCAGCCATTGGACATGACTAACGCTAACAGGAGGCTTTACATCCTTTTCCTTCTCTACCAGGACTGTCTTGACTATCCCACCTTTTGATCCGAGAGCTATACCAAGCTCATCAAGGCAAACTCCAGGATCACGAGTGGAGTGTTGAGACAGAAAAGACAGCATCCAGTCACTTTCCAAAATTCCATCAGTAATACTGCATCTCCAGTCATCGCCAAATTTTATCTCTGAGGTGTCTATCCAGACATCATGCCCTCGATTTTCAAGGTCAGCTTTGATTTTTTCAACCAAAGGTGTGTTTTTATCATGACCATAACTCAAAAAAATTTTCATAAGTCCTCCTTAAAGTTGACTGTAAAGACGCAACTGCATACCTGGGGACTGTCAACAGGCCGTTTGCGGGACCCTTTGAATGGTTCCTGCTCCCCGCCCCCAACCCCCTAACAGGATTGAGCCAACGCATGAACAAGTGCCCGTCCTGAAAAAACAGTTTGATAAACGGCCTGCCGGGCTAACGTTATATGCCTTTTATCCCTTATCAAAACCAGTATCTTTTCCGTAAGCATTCAGGGGGGCTCAGTGGTGGTTCCTGGGACTATGCCTTGGAACTGTTCTCAAGCCGGTTACGACGTCCCCTGAATGCTTACATGTCTGGCACACATGGTAAAGTGCCCGTTAATGCTTGAGCCTTAAGGCAGTGATCATTTCAATTGAAGCACTCCCGGCCTCTGCCTGGTTAAGCAGGGTCCGAGCTGGGTTTTATTTACATATCAGGCTGCTGGACAGAATTAGTGCCTGATCAGGTTAAGCCTGGATTCTATCGCTTTATTCCGGGGGTAGAAATAAGGTTGAAACTCAACGGTCCATTTCATGGCCGACGCAGTTGTCCGACCATATTTTGAGGCTAAGCTTTTGTCCAATGTTTCGAAAAGCTCTGACTCTGTAACTTTGTTCGGTAGAGACTGTGTATTGACGAAGGCAAGAGTCCCACCCAGGACACATATCCAGACAGCCCAGCGGATCAAGGTGTGGATGCGTACCAGCCGGAAAGCAAAATTTGCAGTTTTAACGACGTGGAGCAGGGCTCCAGTCACTGAAAAGAAAAGGGCAAGCGGTGGGACGACCACGGCATACAAGGCCTTTCTGCCCTCTTGAGCATACTTTTTTCCGTCTGCAAAAAACTCTGCTTCGGCTCTGAGCAAGCTGCCATACTCCTCCATCTTTTTTCGTTTAACAGGCTCGTAATATTGCTGCAGAAAACCCTCGTTAGTCAGCTTGTCCGGAAAACCATACTGCTTGATTATGTCGCTTCTGGACCTCATATAACTTACTACAGCCGGCTCACGGATGAACTCATCCCAGGAAAGCCCTGGGTTAACGCTGCCGCCCACCCTTCTCCTAACTTCGCTATCGAACCGGTTTTTTACCACTGAGTCATAATTTCTCTTGAATGCGGAAATAAACCCGTTTCTATCGTAGGGTTTCCAGGAGTTGGATACAGGAACTCCCATTCCCTGTACCTTTTCTCTCACGTGGCTCTCTGCCCGTCTAGGAACATTGTTCGGCTTCCTGCCCGTCTCACTCTCCAGCCTCCTCACATATTCCTCCCATTTCTCCTGGGCTCTTTTATCGGCCATACCCGGGGCCAGGCTCTCATAATATCTTTCGGATGCGTCAGCGTACTCGTTATAAGCGTTTTCCAGATCCCCTATCTTGGGTCGCACCTCATCCAGAAACTCATTTCTTGTGCCCATCTCTTCGCGAACCCTCTGTCTCAACAGGGCGTCTATATTCTCGCTGCTTAAAATGTCCGTTCTGGACAGACCTGAACCATAAAAGGGAAGGAGGGCTATGAAAGATTTGCCCTCTGGTGTCCCCAGGTCCTCTCTGGACAGCTCAATACCGCTAAGTTCAGCCCGGTCTTCCAGCAGCGATGATTGTACTACTCTTAGATGAACCGCCTGCTTTCGCCATTCTGGGTCGGAATTTTTAACGATACTCTCCACCAGGCGTTCCTGGCCGACGTAAGCCCCCCATATTATCAGGGGACCAAAAGAAGCAAAGACAATAACCTTCCCGACAAAACCACCGATCCGCTTTTTATTCATGGTCGGTAGAAGCAGAGTGCCGTAAACAAATAAAAAAACCGCAATGCCGCACAGAATTCTCCCGACATGTTCGATACGATCCAGCTCTGTCGAAGACACACTGGTGCCCATGACATCCAGCAGACTGGCGTTGAAAGCCAGTTCAACGACCAGGTAAACTGAGGTTAGACCCAGTATAACAAGAAGATCCCTCGTAGGCATGGCTGGAGCTTTGTCTGTTCTGGACACTATACTTAATCCCCCAGGTCTATTATCACTCTGCCATCATCTTCAGGCTCTTCCACCGTCCCCTCCGGAGCCATACCTTCCACTCTTTGCATTTCAACAGCCTGGCGTGCTTGCTGCTCATGCTTACCTTTGTCAGCCTCCTGGAAGGCCCTGGCAGCTTGCACCTGGAAGTATTCAAGGTGTTCCCAGTCCATTCTATTGGGGGCAAGGTTCCGCACTCGGCGTTGCTCAATCCCCCAGAATTCACTGTCGTCCAGATCTCTGGCCATAACAGCCAGGATAAGCCTGTCACCGTCATCGTTACGGGTGATAAGCTTCCTCCTGTCTTCTCCTATCTCAACAATATTTCGATGTGCTCTATTTTCGCGGATGCGTACTATCTCTACAACCCATCGACAATCTTCACTATGCCTGCCGATCCCCTCATAAACATAAAAGTCGTCCAGTTTGTACATTTTTGCCCGGTGGATTTCATTTAATTTCAATTCGAGCAGGCCTCTGTCACGTGCTCGACCTATTCTCAGAACGTACTCATCTGAGGCGAAAAGAAATGTATTTTCGGCAAGGATAACCTCTCTGCCATCTTCCATCATCCATTGTTCATGGATTTCGTATCCAAAAAGTTTCGGATCATAATCAGGAAGGAGCTGCCCCGGCCCCGGCGCCTTATATCCAGCAGCGCAACCGGCCAATAAAAAGGCAAACAGTAGATAGACGAGAAAATGTGCTGGTTTCATAATGAGCTCCCTGACAAGTAATTTATATAGATAAACTTACATACTCACGCAGTCGTCAATGGACAGGGCAGGTTGGCTTGTGTCCGGGGAGGACAAGAAAAGAGGGCTGGGTGATGGCTGTAAACAGGCCGGCAAGACAACAGAAAGACGTTTTTCGCATTATAATTTTCCCAGATTGAAAAAATTTCAAAAACAGCCAAACACTCTTGAAGAAACAGAAGAGATACTGATATTTATTATTTCATGGTTGGTTTGTATTCTTATTGAGAGCGCCTATCGCCTCCTTTTTTAAGGCAGACTCGCCAGCCTGCCCCTTTTTTGCTAATCGGCAGACTTCTCACCATCTTTCTTCTCCAGTGAACTGTTAATGGAGAACAAAACAGCGACCATCTCGCACGTCACCCGGATCAGTACCGGCCCTAAAATCATCTGCAAAATGCCAAACAGGACCAACGGACCTGAACCATATGCGGCGTCTGCCCCTTGAACCATAAAAATTTTATTAGTAAGCTAATTAACAATGCGCCAATCACCGCTGTCAGATTCTATAAATCTTACATCTGAGGTTTCGCTGCCAGTTCCGGTAACTCCAGTAGAACCTTCAACTGTTACTGTACAGATATATCCTGTCTGATTTTCTGACTGACTGCATTCGTGTACTTCAATACTATCGACTTCTATTTGAGCATCAGGCATCATTGAAGCTTGTTGATTATACTCTTCATATTTTTCCTCTAAAAGACTTTTTACTTCGCTATCTGAAGGTCCACTTGAACAGCCTGCCAACATAAACACAAAAAATAGTGTTATCATGCTTAAAATAACCTTTGGCATCGATCTTCCTCCTTGAAACAGGTTGTAGATTAAAACAAGAAAATGCTGTAACAGTTTATCCTTTTTCATGTGGCAAGGGGATTGGTTGATCTGGTTCCACCTGTCACAAAAGTGAAAGGTCTAATCATCGGTTGATGATCATGTGGTTTTCGGAGTAGCCCTTTGCTTTCCTTTGTGTTTGCATTTTATCTTTGATAAGAGATGTGCAGAAATATCGTCAACCGAACCGGCAGGCCGGTTTTCAAGCTGATTTCTGCAGGAAGGGCATTTTTTCATGCTGGCTCAATCCTGTTAAGGGTGGGGAGGCTTGACCGGAATCAGGCTGCCCTGAAGAGGCAACCTTGCTTCCCAAGATTTCAATAAATAATAGTTGTGTTTGCTCCGGGGTTCTTAACAATGATGAATCCTGATGTCAAAACAAAATTTTAAGTATATGTAATTTTTTGGGCACGGGTGCATCTTGGCACGTATACAGATGAACTCCTGATTCGTATGGCACTGCGTGCATTTCATTTTACAGGCAGATACCTGGCGCACGTGGTGAAGTGTCTGTTACTGCTTGAGCTATAAGGTGGTGATCATTTTGAACGAACCACCCCCGGCCCCTCCTTAACCAAGGAGGGGAGCAGGCCGTGCTTAACCATTCAGGGGATGCTTCACTGGCGCACGTGGCGAAGTGTCCGTTACCGCCTGAGATTTAAGGTAGTGATCATTTTGAACGAACCACCCCCGACCCCTCCTTAACCAAGGAGGGGAGTAGAATTCTCTGGTGTCTTTGACTGTTCATTCTACTTCCCGCCTCTCCTTGACCTAAGGAGGAGGGGAGTAGACCGTGCCGTACTCATGAGATGACAGACTTGTGTATCAGCAACATGCTGAAACAGTTGATCTTTCTTTTAGTTGACTGCAATAAATGTGTTTTGGCCGGGCTGGCTTTTATTTACATGTCAGGCTGCAGAACTTCCTGCACCACGAGGGGGACGAAGTTCTCATAAAGCGACTGCTGGATTTCGCCCAGGCCGGCGCGTACTGATATGGTTACCCCGCCCTTGAATTCAATGGTTCTGGCAGTAAGAGGGTCTTTGGACAGCTCGGCTTTCACCTGCTTTGCAATTTCAGCAGGTGCCCTGTCCAGGATCTGTTCCAGGTGCTCCTGGTTGAAATCAAGGGACATGGCATGCATCTCGCCTTTGTAGGGCGTATCCGCTATGGTTGTATACCTGCCCCTGCCAAGGACGCTTAAGTGGTCCAGGCGAAAGTCATAAAAATGCTGAACCGTGTTTCTGGAAATTCCGTCATTGACCATTCTCATGCCTAAATCCGGTTTAATGCTCATATTGCCTCCTTTCCGGTTTTTCAGTCGTCTTCTGATACTTCCTGCCATATCCAGGTTATGCTGCCTTCAGGGATGGTTCTGCCGGTATGTGACGACAGGGCGTCATACAGGTTCCACTCCAGGTCGGCAAGGTCGTCGACTTCGGTCATACAGCCCGGGTACTCCTTGATTTTGGCCGCCACGCAGCCATCGCTGTGTGCATACCTTACAGTCAGTACTTCTTTGACTTTGTTGTGCATTGTGTCTTTCTCCTTTCTTGTTCAGTGTCCGGGTCTGGCAGGGCACAGTCGCGGATAACCCCGGTCCGTGGACATCCGCGCCTGTGCCCTGTCTGATGGTTAGTACGCCATTACATGCTTTGTAACTCTGGAGTAGAGCTTATCCGCATTAAAGCCTTTTTTCTTCGATGCCTTTGCCGCCGGGGGTGCAGGGGCCTTGTCCAGCATTTCCTTGCAGCTGTCATGGGCCTTTTGCAGGCAGTCAACATACATTTCGTACCTGCGCTCCGGGAGCTTGAACCTCAAGACTGCTGTCTCGGCCGGGCCAAGATCACTTAAAAGGGGGTTTGTCGCGAAGCACCTGGAGACCCATTCCTGGGTGGCCGGGTCATCGGTCTGCATGATGATCTTGGTTGAGAAGTTGGCCAGCATGGCTCTTACTCTGTACTCCACCTTTGACCTGTACAGGCTGGACATGGTCTGGGTGGCGGCGATATTGATCACCCCGAACTCCCTGGACTTGGAGATCCAGCTGAAATCGTCCATGCTGGAGTTTTCATCAAGGTTTATAATGTCCTGAAACTCATCCATTATGTTGAACACCTTTTCCTGGGTATCTTTTTTGTCCTGTTCGCCGAAGCGGCTGTAAACTGTATTGTAAAACATCTCCTTTACCAGCCTGGCCAGCCTGGTGCCGGGGCTGCCGTATCTGGGTGAAAATCTGAGCACCACAATCTTTTTCTGTTTGAAGATAAGCTCCTCCAGGTCCAGGGGGTCTCCCCTGTCTGCGGAAAGATTGTCCGCCAGGCTGCCCTCGCTGAAGCCGTCCAGGAACTTTCTTGGTACGGCCAGTCTCCATGCAATCTGTTGTTCCATATCCTTATCTTTCTTGTCGTTCTTTATGGATTTTGAAATAAGAATGTTGAATCTGTCTGACTCCACCTCCTGACTGAGTTTTGCATTTCTGTTCCCAGTATCTTGTACCTTTTCCTTCCATAGCTCCCAGATATGCCCTGACAGTTCTTCATCATTGAGCATCATGGACAGCAGGGCCAGGCTGGGGGCAAAGCCCTTTCCGGGCATCGCCCTGTCCAGGTCTCGAAGTACTCTGGCGCACTGTTTGGTAATGCGTGCTCCTTTATGTATCCACTCTGCGTTTCTGCTTTCAGAGAACTGGGTTACAATCATGCTGTCCAGGGTCTCTTCCATCTCCTTGTCTCCAAGGCCTGCAAGAATATTGACGGGAGAGGCGGAATCAAAGGAGCCTATCTCGACAACATCCTTGAGACGTCCGTGAATGTGGGCCAGTTTGCGCACATGGTGGGTAAAGTTATTTTTTATGTCGAATACGAGGCCACCCATCTTCTTTGCCATAAGATTCGACAGAGAAGGCAGAATCACTGAAGATGTCTTGCCGCAGCCGGTATTTCCGAAAACTATCTGGTTGTGTACAGCCTCATCCATGGACACCGAGTCGCCGGAGTCAAAACTCACGACATGATTTGCGACCGCTTTGTTTCCAGCGCCCTTCTTTTTGCTCTGGCCCTGGCCGTTATTGTGAGCTACGAAACCCATCCTGCAGTCATGTTTTTTCTGGCTCATAAAATTCTCCTTTGTATGGTTTCAGGTTTGAACGTATATGCAATATACAATAAACTGCTGATTTTGTCAAGAGGAAATTTGAGGTTGAGTGCCTGTACATCAGAAAGTATATCGTCTTTATTTTTATTATCTTTTTTATTTTTGCGAAATGATCAAAAAACATATTATTATATACTGCAAATCTTGTTTTGACAAAAAAAATCTATGTCTGAATGGATCAACCGAGAATCTCTCTGGAAAATGCAAATACTCCATCTGCTGAAATGCCCAGGCCAGTCACCTGTATGCCGTTTTCCAGTCCGGACCGGTAATAACGGTGGTGGTGGCCGTGAATGATCATCTTTACCCCAAGGTCTGCAGCCAGCTGATCGATTTCCTCGAACCCGTGGCGGTGAGTGGTTGGAGCCTCGTGGCACAATAGGATGTCCGCGTTGCCCTGCTGTCTGAGTGCGTCCATATCCTCCGGAAATATGGTGGTCCAGTGCTTGCGGGGCAGCCAGTGCCTGAACCTGGTCTGGGGCCTTGCGTGTTCCAGGAAGGCCTGCCTGGAGTAGAACCTGGGGGCTTTTTCCTGCCGGGGGTGCCATACTGAGGCCCGGAACACCCCGCCAAGTGCTGCGACTTTGATGCCGGCTATTTCCACTGTCCTGCAGTGCAGGTTCTGCTCCTGCATGCCTAAGTGGTTTACCAGCCACTCTTCGCGGTCTGAATCGTGATTACCCAGGATGTAGTATACAGGGCAGGTGAATCCGCTTTCGGCCACAATCTCCTCCAGGGGCCTCGGCGGGCACTGATCCCCTGCAAAGATCACCGCCCGGGCACCATGTTCTTCGGCGCTTCTGGCTGCATAGTCGAAATAGCCGTGCGGGTCTCCGCAGATAAGGATTTTTGCTTCTTGGGACATAATCTGTTCCTTTAGTGAGCGGCAGAGCCGCCTGTGTGCAACGGAGTTGCCCGTGCCAAAAAATCTTTTCTGGCACTGGAAGCCTTAAGGCTTCACACGGGTGCTCCGCACGCACGGTTTTAAAGAATAAAGAGTTCAAGAGGCGCTACTTCTCCGGCCGTGAGCGGCAGAGCCGCCTGTGTGCAACGGAGTTGCCAGCCTGCCCCGTTGAATAGCTCATGAGCTAGCCCGCAGGGCATTCAACTGGGGTGCCAGAAAGATCTTGTTTGGCACGGGAAGCCTGCAGGCTTCACACTGGTGCTGCGCACACACGGTTTTTAAGAATAAAGGGTTCAGGAGGCGTTGCCTCCTGAATTTTTACCCCAGCCTGTTGCAGATTCAGATGGAGCAGCTGCCGCAAAAGGGGATTACAATTACATAAAGAATGCAGAGCACCAGGACGGTGTTTCTCGTTGTAAAAAGTCTTGACATGCTGTCCTCCCTGCCTCATGAGGCGGCAACAGTCTGGTTCAGGCGGTCAACCTGAACCAGGTTTTAATCGTATAATATCAGGTTTTGCTTGACATTTTAAACGTTATCAAATATAATATAATATTAACTTATGCCGCTGCCGCTCTAGCACTTCTCCCCTTGTCCTGGCTCTGTCGGCCTTCCAGCCCGGCCCTTGTTGTCAATACATGATCGATGATTCCGTATTCCTTTGCTTCTGCCGGTCCCATGAAATAGTCCCTGTCCATGTCGTGTTCCACTGTGGCCATGTCTTTTCCAGTGTGATGGGCCATTATTGCGTTTATTTCCTGTTTGATCCTGATGATCTCCCGGGCATGAATGTCGATGTCAGCTGCCTGTCCCTGAAAGCCTCCAAGGGGCTGATGGATAAGTATCCGGCTGTGGGGCAGGGCATAGCGCATTCCTTTCTGTCCGGCGGCCAGCAGCAGAGCTCCCATGCTGGAGGCCTGACCCATGCACAGGGTTGCTACAGGGGCAGAAATGTACTGGATGGAGTCATATATGGCCATCCCCGCAGTGACTGAACCGCCCGGGGAATTGATGTACAGGTTGATTTCCATTTCCGAGCTTTCCGATTCCAGAAAAAGCAGCTGAGCACAGACAAGGTTGGCCAGCTGATCGTCCACCGGGACCCCGATGAATATAATCCTGTCCTTAAGAAGCCTGGAGAAGATATCGTATGATCTTTCGTTTCTGCCTTCGCTGTGGATTACCATTGGTGTGTATTTCATCTGACCTCCTTTTTGCCGGCAGACGCCTGAACCACCTGCCCGTTAAAGATATTCAAGCCCTTTTCAAAAATGCCCCTGCCAAGTGTAAGAAGTAGTATATTAAATACTGCACGTTTTGTCAAGTAGAAATTTGTTTTTGATTGATGTTTTTTTAAAGTTATTATATCTTTACAAGTGGCAATTGATGTTCATCTCAGGAGGTGATCTCTGGTTTATCGTTTAGCAAAATAATGTGTACTGCAGATTACAGCTTTTGTCAAGCCCTTTTTTAAAAGCGGGGGGTGCTTTAAAAAAGGGGCCGCAGGGAGTCTGTGGGGGCTGTTTGCCCCGGCCGTGAGCGGCAAAGCCGCCCGCTCGCCCCGTGAAACAGACTTTTGTCTCCGCGCAGCGGGTTTCACCGGGGTGTGCAACAGAGTTGCCCGAGCCGGAAAGATCTTCTCTGGCACTGGAAGCCTTCAGGCTTCACACCCGACTAAAATGCGCTTTGCTGTCCTGCAGAATTTTAGCGGGCAGGCGGGTGCTGCGCACACACGGTTTTAAAGAATAATAATTTCATGAGGCTTTATTCCTCCAGCAGTGAGCGGCACGCCCTGAGAAGGTTATGCATTCTGCCTCCTTTTTGTTTTTTGGTGGGGTCCATGAACAACTTTTTTGGCATATGGTTTTTCTTGCCGGGTTCTGTTTGTGCACCTCCTTATGGGTAACTGGAGAGTTAATAGTTATCAGTTAATTGTTAATAGTTGAAGAAAAAGACTTGTGATTTCATGCAGTTACCTGTTAAATGTAATTGGGCAGCTATGTATTATAAAAACATAACAATTCCAGCGTGTTGCGCTAGAACTTTTGACTGTCCAGATGGGTAAGATTGATTATAAGATTAATACTGCCTTTAAAATGTCCTGTGCAGTATACCATAAATTTCAAAAAAGTCAAGAGGAAATTTAATTTTTGTGCAGACTCTGATAATATGCAAAAAGTACTTGACAATGGCCGAAAAAAATGATATTGGATAAACAATGATTTTCTCGCTTTAAGGAATAATATATTGTACTGCACTTTTAAAAAATTCTGCTGTTCCCGGCAATGGGATAATGCCGATGGTCACGCTTCTGACCTTTCTGCAGGCTTACCCCCGGGGCAGTACCCGGGGCGGATACGGACCCCTGAACTGCTGAACAGCAAGACTTCATGGAAAATTAATGCCCAGCGACACAGAACAGACCAGATTGGTAAAGCTTAAGGAAGTAGCCAAGATCACGGCAGGTCTTCCGGCCAGGAAAAAGATGGAAGAAGATCCACAGGGCAACATGCGGGTGATCCGCCCCAAGGACACAGCAGCCTGGAGGCGCGTCAATCATGATGAGTTGATCAGGATCCGCTTTAAGGGAAGAAAGATTGAAAGCTACTTTCTCAAACCTGGAGATATCCTTTTTTTCGGTCGTTCCGGACAGAGCCATTCAGTTGTACTGGAAAGCCCTGTCCCGGAAAATACTGCTGCTGCCCCAAGCTTTATGGTCTTAAGGATCAAGGACGATAAAACCCTTCCTCATTACCTGAACTGGTATCTGAATTCCGACAGGGCCCAGAAATATTTCATGGCTGAGGCCGGGGGTTCTTTCCAGAGGGTTGTAACCAAATCTGTCCTGGAAAACTTAGAAGTGCCTCTTCCAGAGCAAAACGATCAGGAGAGGATTGTCAGAATCTGGTATTTGTGGCTTAAGGAAGAACGTCTTACGCGTCAAAGACTGAAGCACAGGGAAGAGATGGTACAGGTAGGGATAGACGGTATTCTTGGCGGAGGTATGAAATGAGCAGGTATGACGAAATATATAAACTGCTTTCCAATATATACTCCGAGCACGAGAGTCGCCGACTGGGAGCGTTGACCTTCCTTCAGACCCAGACCATGCTGCTCTGGAAACTGCAGGCTGAGAAAAAGAAATATCCCGGCTTTACCCGGCTCCATCAGAACATCTTTCCGCAGGAAAAAAGGAGGGAACCCCGGGAAAAAGAAAGCACTGCAAAACTCATCAACAAATACATGGCTGATTTTGCTGCTGGACCCGGACCTTCAGATTCAGACAGGGAACTTTTCAATCTTGTTTTACAGCATGCACCTTACCAGGAAGCTGATGCAGAGGTCTGGGAAAGAATAATCAAGTTTCTGAACGGTTACAGCCTAAAGGATCTTTTCGATGCTTCTGGACAGGATGCCCGGAGTGATTACTGCCGGGCCTTTAATCTGAAAGGTTACAGCATAGAGGATCTTTTCGATGCTTCTGGACAGGATACCAGGAGTGATTACTGCCGGGCCTTTCAAAAGATCATTGCCGAGTATGGCGATCCGGCCAGGGTTGCTTCATTACCAGTGGATTTAAGCCTGTTCATGTCCAGGGTGTTAAATATCCAGGATAAAGACAGGGTGTTTTTTGCCGGATGCGGGGTTGGTACAGCCCTGCTCAACTGCGTTGCAAATGAACCGGCAAACTATGTGTATGCCCAGGACAGCATTATTACCAATGCCCTGTCAGCCAGGGTTCACCTGGCCCTGTTCGGGTGTGATCATTCAAAAGTACCTGCAAAGAATCTTCTACTCGAACCGGATTTTATCGAGGAAGACAAAAATCTAAAAAAGTTTGACTGTGTAATCAGCCTGCCCCAAATGGGCTCTGTTTCTTCACGGATTGCAGCCAGGCTTAGAAAAGATCCCTTTGGCCGTTTTCCGGAGACTCTGGTTGGCAGGCGCTTTACCCTGGAGCTTGCCCACATGGCGCATACCCTGCATGCAATGAAGCCCAGTGCAGGCAGAGGGGCCATCCTGCTGCCGGCCAGGTTTCTGAGCATTGAAAGTTCTCACCTGATAAGAGCACACATAGTCTCCGTGAACTATGTGGATGCGGTCATAACAATTCCCAGGAGTTATATCCCCAGTCTTACGTTCGACATGGCCGTTCTGGTGCTTAAAATGGACAAGCAGGATGAAAATGTTTTGTTCGTAGACAACAGCAGCTTTAAGCTCGACCCCGATTACCTGATGGACATCCTCCAGAAAAGACAGGATGGGTATAAGGGGTCAATGCTTGTTACAACCACAAAAATCCATGGAAACAAATATAATCTCTATCCCGGCAGGTACAGAAAAGACACCCGAACTTCCAGGCCGGACCTGGAACAGATAAAAGAGCGGATAATCAGCATCGACACAGAACTGAAAGATGTCCAGGACAAGCTGGATAGAGAACTTGCGGAGGTCGGCATGCTATCCGGGCACACATAGCCTGAAGAAACTCTAACGAATACCTTAAGGCTGCGTTTAAAGATATGGGCGGGGCATGCCTTGCTGTGGATCTTTATTCTTCACAACCGTATGTGCGGAGCACCCGCCTGCCCGATAGAATTTCGCAGGTCAGCAAAGCGCATTTTAGCCGGGTGTACGCCTGAAGGCTTCCCGTGCTCAGGAATTTTTTCTGGCACGGGCAACTTCTTGTCTGCTCCTGTGCATTCTGGAATTAGAAGGTGCTGTGCAGCTTGTACATTCCGAATTCCCTGTGTCCCAGGGCTTCGGCCTTGGTCTGTTTGCCGTTTATGACCTCTATAAGTTCCTGAAAAAGCCTTTCACCGGCCTGGGCGATGGATTCCCGGCCGTCGATCACCGGGCTGGCATCAAATTCTATGTTGTCCTTCATGTTTTCATAGGTTGTTTTATTGCCGGTTATCTTGATGACAGGGGCAATGGGTGAGCCTGTAGGGGTGCCCCTGCCGGTGGTGAAGATGACCACCTGGGCTCCGCCGGCTATCATGCCGGTAATGGACTCTATGTCCTGTCCAGGCGTGTCCATGAAATGCAGGCCTTTTTCCCGGGGTATCTGTGCGTAATTCAGGACTCCATTTAAAGGCTGCTTTTTGCCTCCCTTGTATATGCAGCCCAGGGACTTTTCCTCAATGGTGGTCAGCCCGCCTTGAATATTTCCCGGGGTGGGCTGGCCGCCGCGCATGTCAAAGCCCAGGTCCCGGGCTTTCTGCTCACAGCCGGCCACGGTATCAAGGAGTTTTTTCTTTACCTCATCTGATTTGGCGCGCCGGGAAAAAATGTGCTCAGCACCGATGATCTCGGTGGTTTCGGAAAAAATGGTGGTCCCTCCCAGGCTGATGAGCTTGTCCGATACATATCCGGTCACGGGATTGGACACCAGCCCGGAAGTGGCGTCCGAGCCTCCGCATTCCAGGGCCAGGATTATTCTGGACAGGTCTGTCTGTTCCCGGTGCTGGGACTGGGTCTCTTGGATCATGTCCCTGACCAGGCGCAGACCCTTTTCTTCGGTCTTGAGGGTGCCGCCCTGCTCCTGGATGATCAGGTGCTCAACCCTTTTTCGGGAACCGGCAGCGATTTCATCAGCGACCTTTTTAATGGGAACGCCTTCGCAGCCCAGGCCCACCACCAGGACAGCGGCGATATTTGGATTTTTGCCGAGATTTATAAGGGTCTGGGTGGTAAGCTGCATGTCATTGCCAAGCTGGCAGCACCCGTGCTGGTTGGGAAGATAAATGGTGTTCCGGGTCCTCTCGGCGATATGTTTGGCGGTTTCCGAGGCACAGACCACTGTAGGGATGACCGCCACCATGTTTCTGATTCCCACCTGACCGTCTGGACGCATGTATCCCCAGATATTCATAGCTAACCTTCCTTTCTGTCTGTAAAAGTTCCGCGGATGCTGTCTACATTGTGCACGTGGACATGTCCGAACCTGGATATGTCTCTGGTGGCCACCCCGATTACTTCCCCGTACTTGATGATTTGTCCGCCCTGGCTTATGTCGGAAAGGGCGAACTTGTGCCCGAAGGTAACCGGTTCTTTGACTTGAATCTCAAATGTTGAATCATCGTCCTGGACCAATACCTTTTCCCCGACGTCCAGGTCCTTTGTGGCAGTGGCCACATTGTCATCTTTGTTGATCAATACAGCTGAACTCTTCATGGTGTACTCCTGTGGCTGGTGAAAAACTGGTTTATGCTGACCCTTGTCCGGCATGGACAGATGAAACAGCTGCGCCGGGTCAGTGACTTGCCGGGTTGCCGATGCCGGCCGGAAGATGGAAGAAAACCAGCAGCATGTAAAGGGTTGGTCCTGCAGCCCTGTTCCTGAAAGCCACCGGCACAGAAAACAGTTCAGGAGGCGTTATGAGCAATGTTTCCTGAGCATCCGCTCCAGGTCGTCTTTCTGTACCGGCTTGGCCAGGCAGTCATTCATGCCTGCCTCGAGAAACCGCTCCCGGTCACCATCCATGGCGTAAGCGGTTAAAGCTATTATTGGGATCTGGGAATTCGGGGATTCAGGGATTGGGGAATTGAGGGATTCTGGGATTGAAGAATTCTGGGATTCAGGGATCTGGGAATTGAGGGATTCAGGGATGGGCTCTCCTTCCTTTGATCCCAGACCACTGACCTCTGATTTGTGCTCCCTGACTTCTGACCTCTGATCTCTGATCTCTGATTCCTGTCTCCTGTCCCCTGCGGCGCGGATACGCCTTGTGGCCTCCATCCCGTCCATGCCCGGCATCTGAATATCCATGAGAATACAGTCGAAATCCTGGTGGGCAAGCATATCCAGGGCCTTTTGACCGTTCCCGGCCAGGCTTACCTGGTGTCCGGACTTCTGCAGCAGGCGCTTCATGGGCAGCTGGTTGGATGGGTCATCTTCAACCAGGAGAACTCGAAGCCCTTGATTATCCGGGGCTGATTCAGAAGCATCCAGTTGTTGTTCCTTTTCAGGCTGCTCAGGCACCTTAAGGGGCAAAAGAATATTGAAAGTGCTGCCTGCATCCGGCATGCTCTCTACGGTTACCTCTCCGTGCATGAGTTCCACAAGCCTTTTGACTATGGACAGGCCAAGGCCTGCTCCCTGGTATTTGCGGGTGTAGGCGTTCTCGGCCTGGACAAAGGGCTTGAAAAGATCCCCGGCCCTGTGGGGAGTCATGCCTATGCCAGTATCGGATACGGTAAGAAGCACCTGGATATCTCTTTCCCGACGTTTCATCAGATGCCAGTTCACCTGTACCCGGCCCTGCTCGGTGAATTTAAGGGCATTGCCCACCAGGTTGAACAGAATCTGCTGCAGCCTGGTCTCGTCTCCCAGAAGGATTTCAGGCAGTTGCGGATCCAGGCTGTATTCCAGGGCAATATTCTTTTCCCGACAGGTGACCATGAAAAGCTCTGTCACTGAAAAGCAGAGTTTTCTGACATCAAATTCTTCCTGCCTGATCTCCATCTGACCGGCCTCAATCCGGGACAGATCAAGGATATCCGAGAGAAGCCTGGTCAGCCTGCGGGCGGACGTGAGCCCCATCTGCACATACTGCGCCTGCTCCACGTCCAGGCTGGTGGCTTCCAGAAGCTGCATCATTCCCATGATGCCGTTTATGGGAGTGCGAATCTCGTGGCTCATGTTGGCCAGAAATTCAGACTTGGCCCTGTTGGCTGCTTCAGCTTCGTCCCTGGCCTTTACGATTTTCTCCTCGGCGTCTTTCTGCCTTGTAATGTCGCGGACGATACCCACCGCGTGCCACCTGTTCTGCAAAGATACAGCGGACAGGGAAAGGGAAATGGGGAATTCTCTGCCATCCCGGTCAAGGGCGGATAATTCAATTGTTTTGCCTATGGCATCTCCCCTGCCGGTCTGCTGAAAATGCTGGAAGGCTTTCAGGTGTTGCTCATGGTATCTTGCCGGGGCCAGGATATTGTGCAGGTCCTTGCCCACGATTTCTTCCGCGGTATATCCGAAAATTGATTCAGCCATGGGGTTCCAGTAGGCAATTTCACCTTCAGGCCCCATCAGGACAATGGCGTCCTGGGCCGAGTCTGTAATGGCCTGCAGCTGAGCACGGCTTTCCTGCAGGGCATTTTCGGCCTGCTTACGCTCTGTAATATCCATAAGGGACGCAATGCTCTGGGTAGTGCCTGGAATGGTATCTATGCAAAGATAGATGTGATGCTCATGTCCATGTGCATCAATGAAGCGGAATTCGTACTGGCGCGGGGCGGTATAGTCATCCTTGCGTCTGGAAAAATGAAAATGCCTCATCTGCTCCAGGTCCTGGGGGTGGACGAATTCGGTCCAGGATTTTCTGCCTTCAATATCCTGCCTGCAATAGCCGCTTAGTCCTTCAAACCTCGAGTTGGCCAGGGAAATGGTGGTGTCCTCTTCGATTATGACCTGGGCCGTGCCCGTGGTCTCGAATATAGCCCGGTAATACTGCTGAGAACGGCGCAGGGCTTCTTCCAGACGTTTCTGCTCTGTAATGTTGCGTGCATGGACGATGACGCCCTGGATTTGTCCATTTTCGTCCAGGCAGGGGTGGAAAAAGACTGAAAGGCACTCCTGAATGCCAGCCGGAGTATCGAACCATGACTCATAGTGCTCCTCTTTTCCTTCAAGACAGCGGTCCAGTCTGGGCTTGACGATGTTGTCAAACACATGAGCGCCGAGAAGGCTTTCTACGGTGTGGCCGACAATTTCTTTCCTGCTTCCGGCAAAAGTGTCTAAGTATGCCTGATTTACTGCCTGGTAAACGTAATTGCGGTCCACAAAAGACATGGGTTCTTTGACCGTGGAAACTATCGCCTGATACTTGCGCAGGGTTTCCTGGGAGGGCTCATCTTGGGTATGGGCGCTGTGCCCTGTGGAGTGCAGGCTTTTTTTCATGTTTTTCCCCTGCAAGAGGTTGAAAAAATCTAATCCCGGCTTATTCTATATTGTATCAAAATGATTTTAATCAGCGTAGATCAGTTTACCCCGTGAAATCTCTTATTATTTCACTGGGGCGAGATCAGCGGCTAACATCTTTCTTCTTCATGCAACTGATAACATCAAAGGCAAAAAGAGGCGTTGCGGCTTATCATAGCGGGGGCTCTGCAAGCGGTGATCCGCAGTGCCGGACCTGCACCTCCCTGCCTTCCACCCCGCTGAGGGCGACTACTTTCCAGGGAAAGGTCAAAGCGGTGGTAGCCGGTCCATCCGGGGGATGAAGGCTGCACTGCAACCTGATGACATCACTGTCCTGGTGGGTTATTTCCACTTCCATCCGATATCCGCCCGTGGGGCGCTGACCTGCGTAAAAGACGGCGAAAGCCCCGGTCTTTTCAGGCCATTCCGGCCTGGATTCCCGGAGCAGACTCCAGACTTCCTGCCAGTTTTCCCTGTCTCCGGCCATGGCAGCCGGGATTTTTATTTCTGCATAGTGTCCCGACCACTGGTGTGCTATCTCAGCACTAAGTGCATCCTGGCCGTCCTGGCTGCAGGAAATAAGGCCAGAAAGAAGAAAAAGGCTTACGGCCAGCAAGATGCTGCTGTGAAAACCTCCGGGGGAGCTTATTGTCTGCATCATGTGATTTCTGAGCGCTCAACAGTTATCCTTTATTCTCACCACTTAAATAAAGGCTCCAGGGGATTATGTGCAGTTCGGAACTTACTTCTCTGGTGCTGCCCAGCTTCCAGTCAGTGGCCTGCATGCCCTGGGGCAAGAGGGCGTTGATCTCTTTCATCAGGCCCGGGAGGTCGATTACAGGATGTCTGCTGAAAACCTGGGGAAGCCCATAGGTCAGGTTGCATGCCATGCACTTTCCAGATCTCTGCTTGAGCCTGAATTCCATATCCAGCCGATCCCCGGCGTTGCCAGCCAGCATCAGCTGGATGTCGAAAGTGCCCTCCCCGGGATCACCGTACAGGGCCTCAAAAAAATCATCAGCCCTGCTGGGTGGAAATATTTGCTGGAGTACTTCAGGGGTGAGGATTTCTTCCACGCTCTTATTGTTGCTCATGCCCTTCTCCTGTAGGTGTTTTCTGCCATCAGTGCGTTGGCCGCAAATTTTTACTGTTGCGGCTTAAAATATTTTTTTATCAGATGTCAGTATAGTTTAAAAGCCCTTTTTTTGTCTGACACCGGTTTGAAGCGCCTGCAGCAGGGAGAAGGGGACGGCCTCAGGTCCGGGTTCCAATGTCCAGCAAAACTCCGACATTGGCCTTTCTGGATATCACGGGTTCAATCAGTGAGCTTTCAGCAGTCATAACGGTTGTAACTCCTGGTCCATGACCTGCCCGCCTGCAATCGCTGTGGGATATGACTCCAATGGCCAGCCATCCCTGACGGTAGGTGCGTCCGAATCTGTGGTCCTGATCCATCAGGGCCACAAAGTCGCCGAAGCGCAGACTGTCCAGAGCATACTTATCCACTGAATCCCGGTCGCTGGTGATGATGTCACAGTCGCCTTTTGCCGTATGTGCCGCTCCCGTGCCCGATCCGACACAGACAGCCGGGACTATGGCGGTAACCGGCACTTTGATCCCGCTTTTGTCGTTTATTTCAATATCCATGAGCTCCAGCAGATCCGGGTCGAGGTTTTGCAGGGCAATTTCCGGGTAGTCGGTAAGTTGCAGGCCCTGTCCTCTGGCATGGATGCGGATGGTATCCTCGTAGGAAAGCTTTTCTTTAATTTCCCGGGAAAAGTCCAGTATCAGATGTTCTGATCCGCCGTGCTTGCCCATGACAAAACCAGGGGATCCCTTTGCTTCTCCGGAAATTACCGTGGCCCTGTTGCCTATGCAGGAAAACAACTGCAAGGAGTTATTGGGATGCTCTGCAGGCTTGTGGGTATTGCCGGTACAGCTCACCCCTGGTTCCACGTGGTCTCCGGCCCAGCCGAAAGCGCTGTCCCCCACCTGCACGTTCAATGTGATTCCACCGATGGAAGGCAGGATAAAGGGGGAGCCCTCATGGTCCAGTCCCCAGCCTGCCTGAGCTTTGGGTGGGCCGGGTTTGCCCTCCAGCAGAAATTCAATGATATGCTCTTTGTTGGTCGACAACTTGTTTTTTTCTTTATTCATAAAGCTTTCACTGCTCTGGAGAGGTTGGAAGATGACTTAAATCTACTATAGGAAAAGGCGTCACTTATCAAGTCAGTGCAATTGACTCAGGTGGCCGGCTCCCCTGAGGCTGAATTGCTGGAGTGGTTGCCGGGTATTACCTCCAACAGCTCCAGGCGCAGGAGGTTCAGGCAGGCCCAGGAAAGGGCGGTGATACTGGCCTGGCGGTCCGGGTAGCCGCGGGTAAATTCCCTGGCCAGGGTTCTATGTCTGCCTGCCAGGCCCATAAAGACCCTGGTCTGGTCTGCTTCTTTTGCTGCAAAATTTACCAGCCCAAAGTCGGACTCTGCATCCGTCATGATTTCACTGGCCAGTTCCCTGGCGCTGTGCAGCGGATCGACATGTGTGCGGGAAAATCCCTGAAAATCTTCATGGACCACCCTGGCCAGTAAAAGGGCCTTGCTGCCGGCTTCAGTGCCGGTTGCAAGGTGGGCCAGCATCCCTCCGCTGCAGCCTTCCAGTATGGCCAGGGTCTTATTCTGGTCCGCCAGAAGCTGCATGGTCTCCTCCTGGAGTGTGCTGTCCCGGCTGGAAAAGACCCTGTCTCCAAGTCTGTGCTTGACCCAGTTGACCGCATCTTCCATATGCTGACCATAAGTCCGGCCTGCAGGCTGTCTGCAGTAAAGCCTTGCCTGAATCGCAGGAAACTTGAAGCGAAATCCCAGATGAATATCCGGAAAGGAGGACGAAAATCCCTGCAGGGCCTGTGCTGTTTTAGATTCTGATATGCCGAAGCAGGAGATCACCCGGATGGACATGGGCTGCAGCTGTTGAGCCAGGTGTTTTTTAATCCAGGGGGTTACAGACAGATCAAACATCTGTTTCATTTCTGAAGGTACTCCGGGCAGGGCAAAAAGGCAGCAGTTGTGTATATTGAGGCGAAATCCCGGGGCAGTGCCGGCCGGGTTGGGCAGACAAACACTTCCAGCCGGAATGAGGGCCTGTTTGAGATTGGATTCAGGCATGGGCCGCTGCAGCCTGGCAAAATAGTCTTCTATGCTTTGCAGGGCCTGCCTGTTTTGCTCCAGCTCCACGCCGCAGGCCCTTGCTGCGGCCTCGGCGGTGATGTCATCGGGGGTAGGGCCAAGTCCCCCGGTGATAACTGCAATATCCGCCCTCTGGGCAATCTCCTGGATAAGACTTTGCAGTTCCCTGAGATCATCACCCGCACAGGAGATGCGGCCGACCTCAAGTCCTGACTGCAGCAGCTGCCGGGTAATCCAGGCAGCATTGGTATCCACCAGTGAGCCGCTCATGATTTCGTCCCCGGTGGATAATATTTCAGCTCTGATCATGTACGGTGTTCCTTTTAGTAAAGTATTGTCGGTTACCAGTTGTCATCTCACCCATAACCTGTACGTTGCCTTTTTCTGGCACGGGCAGCCTGGTAACCATTCAAGGGGTGCCAGCAATCGCCACCGGGAATAGGGCTGAGGCGTACTCCCCAGCCGTGAGCGGCAGGGCCGCCCGTGTGCAACGAAGTTGCCCGTGCCAAAAAAATCTTCTCTGGCACGGGAAGCCTTCAGGCTTCACACCCGACTAAAATGCGCTTTGCTGTCCTGCGGAATTTTAGCGGGCAGGCAGGTGCTCCGCACACACGGTTTTGAAGAATAAAAAATCCCCAGCAAGGCATTGCCCACATGGTAGACAGGCAAATTGGCATATCTCCCCCCTGAAGAGTTACGCAGCCTGGGCTGGATATCCCAGTGAGCCGGATGGGCTGAAATTACGTATATCCGAGTCTGGATGAATATACCAGTGAAAGCGCCTTTGTAAAGATTATATATTTTAAAATATAAATATTATAATATTTGTTGACATCCATTTTATAAACAGGCAGCCTTGCTTCCACATCGATTGTTTAAGGAAGGGATCTCATACAACCACCCCTGGCCTTAAGAAGTATGGGAGTATGGGAGTAAGGGAGTAAGGGCGTAAGGGCGTAAGGGAGTATGAAAGTATGGGAGTCAAGATATCTTTATACCCACACATGGATACTCCCATACACCCATACTTTCTTCCTAAGGGAGGGGAGCTGCACCGTGGCCTGGATTTACTTGTGTGGTGGGTTTCTGGAATGTTTATAAGGTAGGGATTTCATACAACCACCCCCGACCCCTCCTTGGCTAAGGAGGGGAGCAGCACTGTGGCCTGGATTTACTTGTGTGGTGGGTTTCTGGAATGTTTATAAGGTAGGGATCTCATACAACCACCCCCGGCCCCTCCTTGGCTAAGGAGGGGAGCTGTACCGTGGCCTGGATTTATTTGTGGGGTGGAAGTTTAGTCACGATCCAGACGGAGTGTTTATACAGATGCATGCGTCAGAGTGTTGCCACGCCTCGATCTGCTCCCCTCCTTGGCTAAGGAGGGGAGCTAATAATGAAAGGTCGGTTACAACCACCCCCGGCCTTAAGAAGTATGGGAGTAAGGGCGTATGGGAGTATGGGGGTCAAGATATCTTTACACCCACACATGGATACTCCCATACACCCATACTTTCTTCCTAAGGGAGGGGGAGCTGCACCGTGGCCTGGATTTATTTGGGGGGTGGAAGTTTAGTCACGATCCAGACGGAGTATTTATACAGATGCCTGCGTCAGAGTGTTGCCACGCCTCGATCTGCTCCCCTCCTTGGCTAAGGAGGGGTTGGGGGAGGTTCGATATTTAGCTCCCTTCCTTCCCAGCACTACCCAGGCCAAGCAGGGGAGCTGTACCGTGGCCTGGATTTACTTGGGGTGTGGAAGTTTAGTCACGATCCAGACGGAGTATTTATACAGATGCATGCGTCAGAGTGTTGCCACGCCTCGATCTGCTCCCCTCCTTGGCTAAGGAGGGGTTGGGGGTGGTTCGATATTTAGCTCCCTTCCTTTACTGAGGAGCAGGCCCGGTTGAACATTGCCAGGCACAGAGAAAAGATAGAGTTCTTCCTTTGCGATCATCGCGTCTTTGCGTGAGGAAAAATGGATTGCGGTCATAGCCGCCTTAAACATCAACCGGAAAAAATTATTAAATTAACTATGTTTCAGCATGTAACCAACGAAAAACGTTCAGTTTTTATAATCAACCAGATTCGAAGCAACATTCTTATGGGGCGACTCAAGCCCGGTGATCGGCTGCCGTCGGAACAAAAACTCATGTCCGAGTTCGGGGTCAGCCGGTTCACCTTGAGGGAGGCTTTATCCTCCCTGGAAACAATGGGACTTCTGGAAATCAAAAAAGGCTCGGGAGGCGGGCCGGTGGTCAAGGAAGTGGGCATGGATTTTACCAGGGATGCAATCAGCCATTTTCTTCATTTCCAGAATGTGTCCATAAAAGAGCTTTCCGAGGTGCGAAAGCTCATAGAGCCCTATCTGGCCTCCAAGCTGGTGGAAAAGCTCAGCGACAAGGACCTGGAATACCTGCAGTCCTTAAACGATGCCTGTTCCCGGACTCTGGAGCGGGGCGAGAACATCATCGGCGGGGAGCACGAAATAGATTTTCACGTACATCTGGCCAGGGTATCCGGTAATCCGGTCCTGGTAATGATCCTGGATTTTGTGAACAAGCTCCTTGCAGAGGTCAAGGTGGAGGTCAAGCCCGGCCCGGATTTTTCCCAGCACGTAGTAGATGCTCATCAGCGCATTCTGGACGCCTTGGTGGCCAGGGACGCGGAGAAGGCTGCTCAGGCCATGTATGACCATGTATGCGATGTGGAAAAAGAAATGCTGGGCATCATGGAGTCCCGGTCATGATGGTGCACTCTAAAAAAGTAACCATATAGTCCTGTCAGCACTTCACCGGGCAGTGAGGGATGCTGCACAACCATTTTCTGCAAGCTCAGGAGATAAGTTATGAAAAACTGTACCTTCAGGTCACCCCCGACGATTCATTGTGGAAGCGGTTTTTCCGCCAAGGCAGGACCAGAGGCCCTGCGCAGTGGAGCCACCCGGGTTTTGCTGGTCACGGACAGTACCCTTAAAGAAATGAATGTCATTGCCCCGGCCCTTGATTCTCTGAATGAAGCCGGATTGCAGGTTGTGGTCTTTGACGAGGTGGACGACGAGCCCACCCTGGAGCATGTAGAAAAGGGCCTGGAGCTTTTGCGCCGGCACGGGTGCGATTTTCTCGTGGCCTGCGGAGGCGGCAGCCCCATTGATGCAGCCAAGGCCATTGCCATTGAGGCCGTGAATGAGGGCCGGATATTGGATTATGCCGGGATAGACAAGATTCCCGGCCCCGGTCTGCCGGTCATGGCCATCCCCACTACCGCTGGAAGCGGAAGTGAAGCCACCATGGTAACCATTATCACAGATGCCCGCACTGATGTAAAAATGCTGCTCATCAGCCCCTGGCTGATGCCCCGGGTGGCGGTCATAGATCCCCTGCTTACCCTGAAATGCCCCAGGCACATTACCGCCAGCACCGGCCTGGACGCCCTGACCCACGCCATTGAAGCCTATGTTTCTGTCAAATCCCAGCCCATGAGCGATATGCTGGCCCTGTCCGCAGTGAGGCTCATCAATACATATCTGCCCAGGGCCTGGGCCAATCCGGACGATCTGGAGGCCAGGAGCCAGACTCAACTGGGCTCTCTGCAGGCCGGCATGGCCTTTACCAATTCTTCAGTAGCCCTGGTGCACGGCATGTCCAGGCCCATCGGGGCCAATTTCCACATAGCTCACGGCGTTTCCAATGCCGCCCTGCTGGGTGTGATTACAGATTTTTCACTGCTGGGTGCTCCCCAGCGTTACGCCGCGATCGCTGAGGCCATGGACCAGCCTGTAGCAGGCCTTCCTGTGCACCAGGCGGCCAGGCTTTGTGCAGACAGGACCAAGGAGCTGATAGAACAGCTGAAAATCCCCTCCCTGAGTCAGCTCGGGGTGACCCGGGAGAAACTTGATCCTCTGGTGCACAAGATGACTGATGACGCACTGGCCAGCGGCAGTCCGGGAAACAACCCCAGGAAGGCAACCAGAGATGAGATTGTGGAGCTCTATTATCAGGTGCTTTAGCGGAAGGTAGCGGGAATCTGGATAAGGAAGTGGTTATTTAGAACGAACCACCCCCGGCCCCTCCTTAACCAAGGAGGGGAGTGGTCCGTGCTGCAGGCATAAAATGACAATTTTTTGTGACAGCGACATAGCCGAACCTGCGGGAAACTGGATAAGGAAGTGGTTATTTAGAACGAACCACCCCCGGCCCCTCCTTAACCAAGGAGGGGAGCAGTCCGTGCTGCAGGCATATAATGACAAGTTTTTGTGACAACGACATAGCCGAACCTGCGGGAATCTGGATAAGGAAGTGGTTAATCAGAACGAACCACCCCCGGCCCCTCCTTAACCAAGGAGGGGAGTGGTCCGTGCTGCAGGCATAAAATGACAATTTTTTGTGACAGCGACATAGCCGAACCTGCGGGAAACTGGATAAGGAAGTGGTTATTTAGAACGAACCACCCCCGGCCCCTCCTTAACCAAGGAGGGGAGCAGTCCGTGCTGCAGGCATATAATGACAAGTTTTTGTGACAACGACATAGCCGAACCTGCGGGAATCTGGATAAGGAAGTGGTTATTTAGAACGAACCACCCCCGGCCCCTCCTTAACCAAGGAGGGGAGCAGTCCGTGCTGCAGGCATATAATGACAAGTTTTTGTGACAACGACATAGCCGAACCTGCGGGAATCTGGATAAGGAAGTGGTTAATCAGAACGAACCACCCCCGGCCCCTCCTTAACCAAGGAGGGGAGCAGTCCGTGCCGCAGGCATAAAATGACAAGTCTTTGTGACAGCATGTTTAAAACAACAGATAAAAAATATTGGAGGATTTGATTATGAGTTTGCCGCTTTTGAAAAATTACATCAATGGTGAATGGGAGCAGTCCGGCACCACTGAAACTGGAACAGTATGGAACCCAGCCACAGGAGAGAAGCTGGCCCAGGTGCCATACAGCACTGCTTCCGAGGTGGACAGGGCTGTGCAGGCCGCCAGGGAAGCGTTTCAGGAATGGCGCACCGTGCCTCCCATCAAAAGGGCCAGGTATATGTTTGCCCTGAAAGAGGTGTTTGAGGAAAACTTTGAAGACATTTCAAAGACCCTGGTCCGGGAAATGGGCAAGACCCTGGATGAATCCCGGGGCGAGGTCCGCCGCATGATTGAAAATGTAGAGCACAGCACCGGTGTGACAAGCCTTGCCATGGGGTCCACCCTGGAAGACATCGCCCGGGGCATTGACTGCAGCAGCGAGCGCCAGCCCGTGGGGGTATTCGGGTGCATCCCGCCATTTAATTTTCCAGCCATGGTCCCATGGTGGTTCATGCCTTACGCCCTGGTCACCGGCAACACCTTTGTTCTCAAGCCTTCGGAGCAGGTGCCCATGACCCAGGGACTGATTTTTGAGCTCATGGAGGAAATCGATCTGCCTGAAGGGGTGGTGAACATGGTGAACGGATCTAAAGAAGTGGTCAACGCCATGCTGGACCACCCGGACATCCAGGGGATTTCCTTTGTGGGCTCCACACCCACGGCCAGATACATTTACAAGCGTTGCGGAGAAACCGGCAAAAGAGTGCAGTCCCTGGGCGGGGCCAAGAATGTAATCACTGTGATGCCTGACACCAATATAGACAAGGCCATGCCCTCCATCATCACCTCGTTTTTCGGATGTGCTGGACAGAGGTGCCTCTCTGGTGCGGTTCTGGCCCCTGTGGGAGACATAGCCGATGAATTCCTGGAAAAGTTTGTGGAGCAGGCCCGCAACCTGAAGGTGGGGGACGGCCTTGATTCGGGTACCCAGATGGGCCCCCTGGTATCAGCGGCCCACAAGGAAAGGGTGCTTGGGTATATTGAAAAGGGAATATCAGAAGGGGCGGAGCTGGTCCTGGACGGCAGAAACCCGGCAGTGGAGAACCCCGAAGGGTTTTATGTCGGCCCGACCATTTTCGATAACGTGAGCAAGGACATGACCATTGCCAGGGAGGAGATCTTCGGGCCGGTGGTGTCGGTTCTGCGGGCCGGGTCCCTGCAGGAGACCATTGATTACGCCAACAGTACAGGTCTGGCCAATGCCGCCTGCATATACACCTCCAGCGGTGGGGCTGCAAGGGAATTCAAGTATAAAGTCAAGCCCAGCATGGTGGGCGTCAATGTCGGTATAGCCGCCCCCATGAGCTTTTTTCCTTTCGGCGGCGCAGGCGATTCCATGTTCGGGACCCACAAAGGCCAGGGCCAGGATGTATTCCAGTTCTTTACTGATGCCAAGGTGGTAATCAGCCGCTGGTTCTAAGCAGGCCGCAAGAATCAGGTCATGGCAAAACACGCGTACAAACCCTGAGTCAAGGTGTTATGCGTATTTCAACAGGAGTTTAAAAATGTCCCTGAAAAACTTCGGAGGTGTCCTGGACTATGCCATTGCAATGGAAAAGCAGGACGGCGGATTTATACAGCAGGCCATGAACAATCCGGACATGCAGGATTGTTCCGAGCTGCTGCAGGCCCTGGCAAAAGAAAACCTCAAAAATGCCAAAAACCTGGCCAGGGCAAGACAGGAAAATATCTCCGAGATGATCCTGGAACCTGTCCAGGGTCTGGAAGAAAAGAGTTATCAACTGTCTCAGCCCGATGCAGAAGGTATCAGCAGGCCGGAAATAATGCAGCTTCTGCAGCGGATGGAAGAGCGGGCTCAGCAGTTTTACACGGATGCCGCGGAAAAAATCAGGCCTGTTTCAGATGTGTTCAGTACATTCCAGAAATTGGCCAAAAAAAGAAAGGCCCGGATTGAAAAGCTCAATCCTGTTTTGGAAAACTAAAACCAAGGGGGAGTAAAATGGCAGACTTTTTGTGTCCCGCAGTGAATTTTATCGGCAGGGGTACTGTAAGTGAAATCGGTTCCAGGGCGAAAATGTTCGGAACCAAAGCCCTGATGGTGTGTGATCCGGACCTGGTCAAGATTGCCGGGGGACCGGTGGATACAGTCAAGGCCTCTCTTGAGAGCTTCGGCATCAAGTTTGCTGTATTTGACGGGTTCGAGCCCAACCCCAAGGATACCAATATCGCAGACGGGCTCAAGGTGTACAACTCCGAGTCCTGCGACATGATCGTCACCGTCGGGGGAGGCAGCACCCATGACTGCGGCAAGGGAATCGGCATCGCCGCAACCCATGAAGGGGATCTGTTCGACAACTATGCCGGTATTGAAACCCTGAACAATGAACTGCCTCCAGTTCTGTCTGTGAATACCACTGCCGGCACCGGCAGCGAGGTGACCAGGCACTGCGTAATCACCAACACGGCAAAGAAGGTCAAATTCGTTATTGTCAGCTGGAGGAACCTGCCCAAGGTGTCCATCAACGATCCGGATCTGATGGTGGGCAAGCCGCCGGCACTGACCGCAGCCACAGGAATGGACGCTCTGACCCATGCTGTAGAGTGTTATGTGACCAAGGATCCCAACGAAAACGCCGATGCCCTGGCCCTGCACTCCATAAAGCTCATTGGCAAGTATCTGCGCCGGGCCGTAGCCAACGGACAGGACATGCAGGCCAGGGAAGGTATGGCCTATGCCTCATTGCAGGCGGGCATGGCCTTTAACAATGCCGGGCTGGGCTACGTGCATGCCATGGCCCATCAGCTGGGCGGCCTGCTGGATCTGCCCCACGGCATCGCCAATGCTGTTTTGTTGCCCCATGTGGAAAGGTACAACCTCATGGTCAATCCGGAGAAATTTGCGGAGATTGCTGCAGCCCTTGGCGAAAATACCTGTGGACTGGGACAGATAGAGGCTGCTGAAAAGGCCATTGACGCCATCCAGCGTCTTTCCAGAGACGTGGGAATACCTCAGGGACTGTCGGAACTGGGTGTGAAGGAGTCAGATATCGAGCCCATGGCCAGACAGGCCATGCAGGACGGCAACGCAGGCACCAACCCCCGTGTTGGAACGGTTGAGGATATTATACAGCTGTTTAAAAACGCCATGTAACAGCCGGTCTCCATCCCAAACTGATTTGCGGCAGGGAGAGGATTCCCTGTCCCTGCCGCCTTATCGGAACCATTCAGGGGGGGGTGCCGGATTCACGCCTCTGGCGGGACAGTCCCCGGGCCTTGTGCCAGTAATCAGCACCGAGGACCCCTTGAATGGTTACGCCCCCTGAATGGCTCTCCCGTACTGCCTGCAGCTTTGAGCTGCAATATTCAAGGCCCTGTCAGCGTGTCAATCTTTTCGGGCTGGAAGCTGCCGGAAAGTCTAAAGCTTGTGACCCCGGCCGCGCTCGGAGAATTTTCTTGTCAGATCAACTCTGCGTATGCCTTTCCTGTCTGCGCATTCTCTGCATCTGCCCTGGGTGTAGGCAAGAGCGTCAAAACGGGGGTCATACGAATACTCTTTTTTGCATTCCTTACACACGGTTGTCAGCAGCATAGGTCATTCCTCCTTTTTCACCTGTATGTTGCTCGCCTGCAGGAAGACAAAATTTTGCAGGCGTAGACTTCTGCTTAAAAATCAAATAAAAACAAATGGTTATCTTTTTGTGCATTGTAAAGCATAGCAACAGGAAATTGCAGGCAAGGTGCCGGTAAAGACTGTCATGGTAATTTAACATGCATGTTGTACTGGATGTCAGATGCCACTACTCAATTTTTTGTTTTTATTTGTTTCCATACAGAAAGAAAATAGACATGTTTATCCAAAGTCAAAACTTATGTCTTCTGCTTGTGCTTTCATCAGGATACTGCATTCCAAGGCATGAAAGCCATGAAGATATTTTACAGCGGAAATTTATTATTGAGTTGAAAAAAGATTTAAATACATGCATTTTGCTCACCTTTTCCTGTGCTATAATTTAAACACAAAAGCCGAACTATCCTTAAAGGACAATCCGGCTTAAACCAAATTTTAAACAGCCTGCACTTGTTAATTTTTATAATTTGTGCCTTGTTGAGTTTATGTATAATGAATAAGTTTAAATCAGTCAAGAGAATTTTTTAAAAAAATGTCTGGATTTTAAAAAAAGAGTCAGCATCTAATGTAAAATTAAAATAAAAAGTATATCTGTTGTTTATTCATTTTTAATCTTTGTTTATAATAAACAGTTTTACAGTTTAAGTATAACATGGGACAGTACTCTACAAAATATTGTTTTTCTGATTATATTTTATTATGTCATTATAATACAATGACTGGAATGCCCGTCCGATAATCTTTTTAAAAATATGGTTGAACTTTAATAATCAGTCTATAACAGTTTGTTCTTATAATATATAGTAGTGTGCATTCGTATTGGTAGAAAATATGAATTTTTTTATATGGTCGATTCGACCAAGCTTGCATTGATGTATGCTCAAAGGTTGCTCACCTTATTGCCTGGAGTGAAGGAACTTATGAGTTCAGTGATGACAGGCAGTTATCATAAACTTTGCCATGTCTTATCTGCTTGACCCTTTGCACGATCAGGTTTAAATCGAGATTAGAAAGGATGAGACCTGGTCTGGCATGCAGTACATGATGCAAAAAAAATACAAAATACTTGTGGTGGATGATTCTCCGCTGAACATCCGTATCCTTAGCTCCATTCTAAAGGATGACTACAGGGTCCAGACAGCCCTGCACGGAGACAAAGCCCTGCAGATAATCTTTGGAGACGATCCTCCGGACCTGATACTTCTGGATATCATGATGCCGGGTATTGACGGGTATGAAGTGTGCAGAAGGATCAAGGCCGATCCGGGCACGGCAGGTATCCCGGTGATATTCGTAACCGGCAGATCCGATGTTGAAGATGAAGCTTACGGCCTTTCCCTGGGGGCTGTGGACTACATTACCAAGCCTTTTCATTTTCCCATAATCAAGGCCAGGGTCAAAAATCACCTGGAGCTTTTGCAGGCCAAGCGCTCGGCTCAAGAGGCCCACAGCAGACTGTCCAAAGAACTGCAGGCCATGAGCGACCTGCAGACAAGCATTCTGCCCTCCACGGAATACCACTCTCAAGGTCTTTACGCACGCGGATTTTATCAGCCCTCTGGTCTGGCCGGTGGTGATTATTTTGACTATCTGCCCTTGGGCCATGACGGCCTTCGGTGCGTCATAGCCGATGTTTCCGGGCACGGGGCCAGGGCGGCTTTTCTTATGTCCATGGTCCGCACAGTTTTTCATTTTGATGAGGCTGTCCTCCCCCTGCCGCACCTTCTTGAGGCCCTCAACAGTCAGCTCATGCAGACAGTGGGAGATATGGGCGACTTTGTAACCCTCATGGCCGTGGATATTGATCCCCTGAAGAACAGGCTGGAATATATAAACGCCGGGCACTGTCCGGCATTTCTGCGCGATGGTCAAAGTCTGCATGAGATTGAGCCCACTGCGGCCCTGCTTGGTTTTCACCAGGAAAAGTACAAGAGTCGATTTCTTGAATGCGGCCGGGACTGGGAGCTTTTCATGTATACCGATGGGTTTTACGAGTGCCGGGTGAACGGAAAGGATATTTTCGGGTACGAGGCCTTCAGGGAACTCTGCTTCGGGCTTTTGTCCAGGGATGATTTCCAGGTGCAGGATCTTGCAGGCAGGGTCTCAGCCGCCTCAAAAGGCGTGGTAGGCTTCGAGGATGACTTGACCGGGATATATGTTCAGAGTAAGGGTAAATAAGATTAAACTGAATGACAGCAGCAACAGGATGGCCTGAATGTTTTTTGAGTCCAGAAATATTAATGATATTTTGGTTATAAGGCCAATGGTAGAACGAATTGATGCAGAAAACTCCTCGAGCTTCAAGGGCTGGATGGTAGATTATATTCTGCAGGGCAAAGAGAAAGTAGCCCTGGATTTATCTGAAGTTGAATTTATGGACAGCTCCGGTCTTTCGGCTCTGCTTTCCACTGTGAAGACCATGAAGAACCGAGGCAGGCTGGTGTTTTTCGGTGTAAGACCCAACGTTGGCAAACTGTTTTCCATAACCAGGCTGGACAGGGGGGTCTTTGAGATTCATCCGGATGAGCAAAGCGCGGTAGAGGCATTGAGAAAAGATGAAAATTCATAAAGTTTAGGGCCGGCTATTTCAGGGTAAGGCATGAACCTTGACTTGTTTTCCGCAAAAACCAAGCAGTATACAGGCTTTGCCCTTATGCTGCTTTTTTTGATGCTTGTAACACCCTGGGCCTATATGCACTTCAACCAGGAAGAGGTGTTGTGGCGTAAGGGTCAGCAGTCCTTTGCACAGGGAGATTATGAACAGGCCGCCGCTTATTACAGCCGGGCTCTGGAAAAGGGTAAGATCAGCTACATGCTCTTAGACCGCCTGGGTGATTCCAGCCTTGCAACAGGCAGACCGGACCAGGCCAGGGATGCTTTTGAAGTCTTGCGTCAGAGATATCCTGATGATGCCAGGGTTTTACTCAAGCTGGCCCGGGCCTACTGGTCCATAAACGATTCCGGGCAGGCCCTGGAATTAGTGGACCAGGCCCTGGAACTCAGGTCAGACTGGGAATACGCCCTTTTTTTGAGGGCGCAGATACTCACCAGCCAGGGACGGTTTGAGGAAGCCATCAATATTTATTACCGGATTCTGGGAGAAGAATGATGAAGATATTTATTTTATTTATTTTCAGTGCAGCTGTGTTCTTTTTTGCAGGTTCTGTGCAGGCAGAGGATTCCCCGGGCGATTTTCTCATGCAGCAGGAGAGGGTGTCACCTGAGTTCAAGGATGAGATAGAGGACTGGCAGGCCAGGCTGGAGCTGGCCAGGCTGCTTAGCTACGTGCAGCGCTACGATGAAGCCATAGACCAGTACCACAGGGTGCTGGATGAAAAGCCTGATCTTGTCCAGGCCAGGCTGGAACTGGCCAGAGTCTACTACTGGACGGATGAGATTGACAAAGCCCGGGAAATGTTTGCCTCTGTTCCAGAAGACAAGATAACCGGGGAAGCCCGCCTGGAGCTGGGTGAGATTTATGCCATGCTGGAACAGTATGACCGGGCGGCAGACATTTACCGGGATTACCTGCAGGACAACCCCGGGCAGGACGAGGCGCGGTTCAAGCTGGCCCGGGTGCTCAGCTGGAAGGGTGATTACGAGGCTTCCATCCAGGAGTATGAGCGGGTTCTGGAATCCAGGCCCGGGGACAACCAGGTCAGGCGGCATTACGCCCAGGTACTCATGTGGGCGGAGCGGTATGATGAGGCAATAGAGCAGATGGAGAAGACCCTTGAATCCCGGTAGCCAGGGGATGAAGATCCAGCTGATGCCTGAGCGCTTGCCGGGTGCCGCCTGGAACCCTCCCCTGATCCTTCCCTTTCGCCTGAAAGACGGGCGGCAAGGAAGGGGAACAGGAGAAAAACAGGTCTTTCAAGCCACAGGACAATGTATATTTGACAGATGGCTGGCGCTTGCCGTCTTTGTCATTTTGCTGCTGGGCCTTGTCGGGGCCAAGCCGGCCGAGTCACTGGGATCTTCTAAAGTGGTTCCCGGGGATGCAAGGATATCCCATGAAGAGGCCGGAGAAATGCTCCTGGAGCTCTTGCTGCAAAGCGGTAAAGAAGAGCACCTGTCTAAGGCAGGGCAGGTTCTGGAAAGAATTGAGTCCACTCATCCCGACGGTTCCCTTATGGCCCTTTACCGTATCCGGCTGGAAGCAGCCCTGGGCAACCGCAGCAAAGCCGTGTCACTAACTGAAGAGTTTGTACGTTCTCAAGAATTTGATGCGGACAGATTCATCCAGGTTGCCGATGTCCTGGCTTCCTTAGGCAGGTACAGGATGTGCCGGGAAATATACACCAAGACCCTGGACAGGCTGAAAGGGGAAGAAAAGAGGCGGATCAGGCTTGTCTATTCTGAGCGTTTGCTGCTGTGGGGGGATTATTATTCCGGGGAAGAGATAATCCGGGAGGAGCTGGCGGATAAAAAGCATGATCCGGAGCTGAACCTCAGGCTGGCCAGAAACCTGGTTGCCCAGCAAAGGTTTGAACAGGCCCGCAAGCATCTGCAGAGGATAGTCCACCAGGGACCGGAGAAAAGTCCGGCAGTCTATTTTGAGGCCTGGAGCGAGGCAGTGAATGTCGCTCTGCTGCAGAAGGATTTTGCAGCGGCTGCGCAAGCGGCTGATGATTTTCAGGACTGGTACGCAGGTAGAGAAGATATTCTTCTGCCCGGGGCCAGGGCCTACCTGCAAAAGGGCCGCCTGGAAGATGCCCAGAAGCTCTTTGAAAAAGCCTCCGGGCATGAGAATCTCAAGGTTCAGGCCCTGCCCGGACTGGCCCGGGTGGAGATGAAAAGGGGCAATCCGGACAAGGCGGTTTATTTCCTTGAGAAGGCGGCAGCCCTGGATGAAAACAACCCAGAGCCCTTTATTCTGCTGTCTCAGACCAGGGGGAAACCGCTGCAGGAGCATGTGGAGAAGGTGCTAAAGGAGGAAACCGATCCGGCAGTGCTAACGCACCTGGCCCAGGCACTGGCCGGGCAGGGGGAGTTTGAGCTGGCTGCGGAAGTCTATGACAGCGCACTTGCTCACGATCCTGGATTTTTTGAAGCCGGAGCAGGACTGGCCGAAGTTTACGGGTCCAAGGGCAGATACTCTGCCAGCCTGGAGATCCTGGACATGATGCTGGAGGAATTTCCGGAAAGCTACAAACTGCTGCTGACCCGGGCCAGGGTGCTGGCCTGGTCCAGACAATATGCAGAAAGCCTTGAGGCCTATGATCAGCTTTACACAAAAAACCAGGACAATCATGTCGTGATCCGGGAGGCGGCGCGCACTGCTTACTGGGGCAAAAAAGCTGACACAGGGGACAGGTATTACCAGCTTATAAGCACTCCTGCTGTGGATGAGATGCTTTTACAGAGACTGCAGGATCTGGACACATCACAGAGACAAATCCTGGAGCAGGCAATAGCCGGCTTAGAGCGGGAAGTAAGCGCAGGCTCTGTCTATGCCGGTTTTGAAGGCTTTTTCGACTGGTTCGGACGGCACGGCCGGGATCTCGGCCGGGAGAGCCGCCGGGAGATGGATGAGCTAAGACGCAGCCTGGGCTACAGGTACGTGATTCAGAAACAGGCGGAACTGGAGCGCCAGTCCAAGAAGCTTTTGTGGAATGAGCGCTTTGCCCCGGCCAGGCGGCATCTGCAGAAACTGGTGGAGCATGAACCGGGCAACCAGGAGGCCCGGTTTGACCTGGCCCAGGCCTGCTGCGTCCTTGGCCTGGGGGACGAGGAAGAAAAAGCTTACCAGGAACTGCTGGCAATAGATCCCCTGCACGGACAGGCCTCCAGGGCTCTTGAGAGGCGAAAAAAGCGTTCCAGGCCAGGTTTTTCGGGCAATTACAGTTTCTGGAGCGAAAGGGGCAGGGGGGAGCTGGCCCGCATGGACAGGCACAGGCTGGATATGGGCCTGGATGTACCTTTAAGATCAAGGCACAGCTTTAGAGTAACCGGGCACAGGTATTTCGAGTCGCCCCAAAAACACGCCGGAACAGTCCAGGCCTCGGGAGTCAGCCTGACCGGGGAGATGGTAACCGGACCTCATTTTACCCTGGCCGGAGGGTTGACCTATAAGTCTTACGCGAATGATCTTCAGACCCGGGGCTCTAAGATGGAAAGGGAAAGCATCGACCTGGATGATCTTTTTCTGGGGCATCTGGACATGATGTTCAACCTGGACGATTATGCCCGGCTGACCCTGGGCTACGAAAAAAGGGAGACTGTGGCCAATGCCATAGCCCTGGCCCAGGGGGTATACACCGAGAACTGGGAGGCCGGTCTGGATATTTATCCCCTGCGAAGGCTGGAACTGGGCCTCAGTGCCGGATACCTGGACTACAGCGACGACAACCACGGGGTCGTGTACGGGGTAAGTGCAGGCTACTCCTTTACCGACCACCCCAGGCGCTTCAGGACCATTCTGTCCGGGGAGTACAGGGACACCTCCAGGACATACCAGGGTTGCTCCAATGGGCAGGGTTGCAATATTCAGGCGGATTTCAAACACCCCTACTGGACTCCGGAAGATCACTGGGGCAGTTCTGTTACTTTTGAGTTTACCCATGACCTGGCCAGAGACTTCTTCTGCGGGGCCAGGGATCATTTTTACCAGCTTGAGCTTAGCCTGGGCACGGAAAAGGACAAAAATCATTCCGTTGAGGTCCGGGGAACATGGAGCCGTGAGTTTGAAAACGGGCTGGGCATCAACACCCAGGCCATGTGGCACAATTCCAGGGAGTGGGATGCGGCCTCGCTGGACCTGGGCCTTTTCTACAGGTTTTAAACCCCGGCTTAGCGCCGAAATACCGGGATCATCATGAGCCAGAACAAGACAGCCTTTAAAAACAACCTGCTTCTGGGCGGGATAGTCCTGACCCTGATGTTTATCATTTTATACCTCATGGCCAGGACCTTTACCTTTATAATTGCCGATTATGCCTGGTATGAAAAGTTTTTCGGGCTGCTTCTTCTTCTGGCCCAGGCCTTTATCCTGACCCACGGTTTCGGATATTTCCTGAACCTGTTCAGAGTGATCAATTCAGAGGGAAAAACAGGGTCGGAAAACCACCTTGTTCAGGCCAGCCTGATAGATTATCCACCAGTGGCCATAATTGTTTCCTCTTACCGCGAGCCTCTGCATGTGGTGGAGGATACATTGATCAGCTTTTACAATCTAACTTACCCCAATAAAAAGATCTACTTTCTGGACGACACCCGCTATGACCTGCCGGACTGGAAGCCGGGGGAGGCGGAAAAATACAGGCTTGAGATCGACGATCTGTGCCGCAGGATCGGGGTAAATCTTTTCCGGCGCAGGTGGAGGGGAGCCAAGGCGGGTATGATCAACGACTTCAATGATTTTCTGGACAAAAATCCGCCTGAGGGCTTCGAATTTGTTTCCTATGTCCAGGGGGAGACCATAAAACCTGGAGATGAGAAATACATAATCGTCTTTGATGCGGATCAAAAACCCCTGCCTGATTTCGTTGAGGCCTTAGTTTCCAGGATGGAGGCCAATCCAGCAGTGGCCTTTATTCAGACACCGCAGTACTACAGCAATTTTGAGCACAACCGGGTGTCCAGGGGGGCCGGCCTGCAGCAGGCTGTTTTTTACGAATACATCTGCGAGGGCAAAAGCCAGCAGGACGCCATGTTCTGCTGCGGGACCAATGTCATTTTCAGACGCGAGGCCTTAAGGGACGTGGGCGGCTTTGATGAATCCTCGGTCACTGAGGACTTTGCCACCTCCCTTAAGTTTCACCTGCGGGGCTGGAAATCGGCATATCTGAACAAGGTCAGCGCCTTTGGAGACGGCCCGGAGGACCTGGGAGGGTATTTCAAGCAGCAGTTCCGCTGGGCTTTGGGCACGGTAGGCCTTTTCAGAACCATCCTGTCCAGGCTCTGGAAAAATCCCAGCGAGCTTCCCATATACAAGTGGTGGGAGTACATGCTTTCCGGGACACACTATTTCGTAGGCTGGGTCCTGTTTGTCCTGGTTATTTCACCTATCCTGTTTATCCTGTTCAATATTCCTACCTATTTTGCCCGTCCGGAACTGTACTTCATGTTTTACGTGCCCTATATTCTCATGACATTTACTATGTTTATATGGTCCCTGCGCCAGAGGCACTACAAGGCTTCAGAGATCGTCAGCGGAGTTCTGCTGCAGGCCATCTGCTTTCCGGTGTACATGAAGGCCTCTTTGCTGGCTGTCCTGGGTTACCGGGGCACATTTAAGACTACGCCCAAGGGGCAGAGCCTGTCATTGCCCATGCATGCCCTGTGGCCCCAGGTGGGACTTGCAGCTTTGTGTTTCGTGGCCATTATCTGGGCGGGGATGAGAATATATTACGAACGTGAACTGATTATGGCCCTGTCTGTAACCAGCTTCTGGTGCCTGTATCATTTTCTTATTCTTTCAGCGGCGGTGTACTTTAATCATCCTTTGGAGGAAGGCCTGGAGGAAAGTGTTGAGAACAAGTAAAAAGCTTTTAGCGGTAGTGGTGTTCGCCATGTTCCTGTCTGCCGGGTTTTATGGCTGCAGGGAAGTAAACAACGGGCAACAGTCTGAAAAAGAGCATAAGAGGCAGCTTTATTTCGGCCTGGCTGTAGAGGGCCTGCCTGAACAGCCGCAAGTGTTTCAAGACAAGGAAAACAAGACCGGTCTGCCGGTGAGCATGGTCAATTTCTTTCTGCAATGGCCGCAGGACCCTGAAGAGATGAATTTCCCCGGCAAGACACTGGAGGCGGTGCACAGCTTCGGGGCCATGGCAGTGGTCACCTGGGAACCCATGTATTACGACAGTCATGGACAGGAGCACATGATTGCGGCCGGTGATATCCTGCAGGGAAGATACGACGACTATATCCAGGGCTTTGCCTCCCGCATAAAGGATCTGGAATATCCGGTGATCATCCGCTTTGCCCATGAGATGAATCTGGATCGCTATCACTGGGGAGGAAGCAGGGAAGAATACGGCCCTGAAAGTCCGGAACGCTACCAGGAGATGTTTCAATACGTAGTGAAGCGGTTCAGAGATGAAGATGCTGGAAACGCTCTTTTCGCCTTCTGTCCAAATGCCGGTTCAGTGCCTTCTCCTGAGCAGGGGGCCCACTGGAACAAGGCCAGGAATTATTATCCAGGGGATGACTATGTGGATGTCCTGGGTATGGACGGCTACAACTGGGCCTATACCCGGACCATGGAAGAGCATGGCTGGCAGAGCAGCTGGCGAAGCTTTGAGGAGATATTTGAGCACATATATTCTGAACTTACGTCCATAAGCCCGGAAAAGCCTCTGTTTGTATTTGAGACAGCCTCTCCGGCAGAGGGTGGAGACAGGGATGTATGGGTGCAAAATGCCTTTGAGACCGCCTCCAGGTGGGGCCTGGACGGGATAATATGGTTCCAGGTGGACAAGGAGGAAGACTGGAGGCTTGCAGCCGGTGAAGAATGCAGGTACCCGGGGGAAGTGCGCAGGAAGCTGTTTTCGCCCCTGCCTGACTTTCAGCGCAGGCAGCCTTAGAGGCTGTTCAGGTAGAGCATGACTAAGGTGTTGTAGTTGTTGTAGCTTTTTTTCTCCAGGGTTTTCAGGGCCATGAGGTACATGTTTATGGTTTCGATGCTAAGTACCGAACTGAAAAGGTCCACATAGATTTCCGACTGTACGCTCTGGCGCAACTCGTCAATGTCCAGAATTTCCATGATGTCCTGGTTCCGGCTGTGCAGGGACAGGGCCTTTGAGTAAAGGCTGCTCAGGTAGTCGTGGTTTTTCTGCATGCCGGTTTTGATGTCGTTTATGATCATGCGTCGAAAAAGGGCGTATTCCTCCCTGGAGAATTCGGAGACCCTGGTGAAGTAAGTGGCCAGGTGTTCCAGGTAAATGAGCATGCCTCTTTTGAGCATGGCGATGTCTTTTAAGACCAGAAGCAAGAGACTGGCTTCATCCTCAAAATTTTCCAGCCCGATGACCAGTTCCCTGGTCTCCAGAGAGATGAACACCGGATATGTTTCGGGAAAGCTTTTGTCCAGGGCCACACCACAGACCTGGGCTGCGGCCTGGTCTTCCCAGGTCTCCCAGGCCACGCTGCCCTGGTTTCTGCTCTGTCCCTGGAACTTGTACGGCAGATGCAGGTTTACCCTGTCTCCCCGGTACAGTTTTTCCCGGCTCTGAAGCCAGGAAGGGATGGCGATGCGTACGCCGTTCTGACTGAAATCCTGGATAATATACTGAAAAGGCTGATAGTCCTCTTCCCTGGAACCCAGAAAAGGCAGAATGGCCATCTCCAGGGGCAGTCGTTCCTCGGTGCGCTGTTCAATAGTGCTCATGGGTATCACGTCTTCAAATACAGTATCCGCAAAAACTACATGTGCCGCCGGGCTTCATCCCACAGGGCGCGGGAGCGGGATTCGTCTCCCAGGACGCCCACCCGGATATTTATCTGGGAGCTGTTTGCGGTCAGGTGCTTGACAGTGATCCAGACATTGGTTCCGTCCATGTATTTGCCCTGAATTCTGAATCTGTCGGTGTATTCAGTTTCTTCCTCCAGGCTTATGTTTTTGACTTCCATGGCCTTGAGAGTGGCTTCATGCACGGTGTACATGTCTCTGGCCACTTTTTCCCGTAGCCAGCCTTTGTAGTAGATGGCTGCTCCCCCGCCGGCGGCTCCTCCCAGGGCGAAGAGGCACCCGGAAAGGTTCAGACAGAGAAAAAGGATAAGCAGAAAGTGGATTTTTTGTTTAATGGCGGGCATGGCTCTCTCCGGTTTAAGGTTGACTAAATGTAGCCCCATTCCTTGAGCCTGTTGTAGGCGTGCTGGGCTTTATCCCCCTGATTTACCTGCTGCAGAAAGGCATAGTATTTTTCCGCCGCCTGATTCCTGCGGCCCATGCCTTCATAGCTGTAACCCTGAAAAAACAGGGTGTTGGGATTACCAGGCAGACGCTCCTGATATCTACTGAACTCGGCCAGGGACTGCTCGAATTTCTCCTGCCTGAGCCAGGCCATACCCAGGATATGCATGGCCTGGGGTTCTTCAGGGTAGATCTCCCTGGCTTCCGAGGCATATTTGCGGGCCTGGGAATTGTTGTCCCTGGACAAAAGGTACTTGGACATTTTCAGGTTGGCCACGTAGTCTTCCGGAGCCGCCTGCAGAGCGGATGAATACTTTTCCCCGGCTTCCCCGGGTTTTTTGGCCCGCATGAGGTCGTCGCCTTCCTGCATGTCCTGAACGGCTTGTTTAATCTGTCTAAGCCGGGCCGTATTGTCCATGTAGCGCTCACGATACAGGGGTTTGCTGTTTTTTTGGTAGTCCGTGCGCACACGGTTGACCGCGGTCTGATAACGCTCGCTGCTCATGGGATGAGTGGAAAAAAGCATTTCCAGAGAGCCTCTGTCTTCTCCGGACATGTCCTTGAGCATTTCCATAAGTCCTACAAATCCTTCCGGATTGTAGTCCGCCCGGGCCATGTATTCCAGGCCCAGCTCGTCGGCCTCTCTTTCCTGGTTGCGGCTGTAGCTGGCCAGAAGTGCCCCTGTTCCGATGCCGCCCAGTCCGGCCACTACGTTTTCCCATTGTGGGCCTGCTGCCGCTGCGGCCCCGGTAAAGACCACCTGGGCCAGCATGCCCCTGGTCATTCGCTGGGCGGTATGTCTGGCATTGACATGCCCAAGTTCATGACCGATGAGAGAAGCCAGTTCCGCCTCGTCCTGGAGTTCCAGCAGGATCCCCCTGCTGACCCCGATGGTACCTCCGGGAAAAGCGTAGGCATTGATGTAGGTGGCGTTCAGCGTGTTGAAGGAGTAGGGCATGTCCGGCCTGTGGCTTCTGGATGCCATGTCCCGGCCCACCCCGGAAACGTAGTCCTGAAGATTTTTGTCCTGAACCACCCCGTAGTCGGCTGAAATCTGGTGCGGAGAATTCTCTTTGTCCAGTTCTATCTCCTGGCTTTCGCTCATGAGCATGAACTGGCGCTGTCCGGTAACCGGATGAGTGGCGCAGCCGGTTGCCAGGGACAAAGATCCTATGCCGGCCAGATAGAGAAAGTGCCTGCGGCTCAGGCGCGGGGTTTTGTTTTGAATCCGGCTTATGTTCATGGTTTTTCTGGTCTTTGAGGTTAGAGGTTGTCTGCTGCATGGTCTGCCTGAATTTAACTGGTACACTGTTCAGGTTAAAGTTATATTATTGCGAAATGATTGGCAAGGCAAGGCAAATTTATCAGAAAATGTGATTTGTGTTATAAGCTTCTCAACCTGGCGGGCCCTGAAAAGAGCCTGCGAGAGACTGAAGGGAAATGATCATTTGTAACGAACCACCCCCGGCCCCTCCTTAACCAAGGAGGGGAGTGGTCCGTGCCGCAGGCATAAAATGACAGGTTTTCGTGACAGCGACATAGCCGAACCTGCGGGAATCTGGATAAGGAAGTGGTTAATCAGAACGAACCACCCCCGGCCCCTCCTTAACCAAGGAGGGGAGTGGTCCGTGCCGCAGGCATAAAATGACAGGTTTTCGTGACAGCGACATAGCCGAACCTGCGGGAATCTGGATAAGGAAGTGGTTAATCAGAACGAACCACCCCCGGCCCCTCCTTAACCAAGGAGGGGAGTGGTCCGTGCCGCAGGCATAAAATGACAGGTTTTCGTGACAGCGACATAGCCGAACCTGCGGGAATCTGGATAAGGAAGTGGTTAATCAGAACGAACCACCCCCGGCCCCTCCTTAACCAAGGAGGGGAGTGGTCCGTGCCGCAGGCATAAAATGACAGGTTTTCGTGACAGCGACATAGCCGAACCTGCGGGAATCTGGATAAGGAAGTGGTTAATCAGAACGAACCACCCCCGGCCCCTCCTTAACCAAGGAGGGGAGTGGTCCGTGCCGCAGGCATAAAATGACAAGTTTTCGTGACAGCGACATAGCCGAACCTGCGGGAATCTGGATAAGGAAGTGGTTAATCAGAACGAACCACCCCCGGCCCCTCCTTAACCAAGGAGGGGAGTGGTCCGTGCCGCAGGCATAAAATGACAAGTTTTCGTGACAGCGACATAGCCGAACCTGCGGGAATCTGGATAAGGAAGTGGTTAATCAGAACGAACCACCCCCGGCCCCTCCTTAACCAAGGAGGGGAGTGGTCCGTGCTGCACTCATAAACTGACAACCTTGTGTGACATCAACGTACTTAAATGACTGAGCTGAAATGGTAGTTATCTGTAATATGATTGCCTGTCATGATTTAGGGGGATGTGAGGCGCGGGACAGGGCGGAAGTGTTGCTGACGAAAAATCTTGACATGTGCTGTAGATGGCCGTAATTAGGAAAGATTAATGCACGAAAGGAGAAAGTATGGCCAAAGAGGAATCCATAGAAGTCGAGGGCGTAGTGGAAGAGGCCCTGCCCAATGCCATGTTCAGGATAAAGCTGGACAACGGGCATGAGGTCCTGGGACATATTTCCGGAAAGATGCGCAAATTTTACATCCGTATTCTGCCCGGAGACAGGGTCAAGGTAGAACTGTCCCCGTACGATCTTACCCGCGGCCGCATCACCTACCGTTTCAAATAACCCGCATATGTGCCTGCCGCAGCCCCTGCTTTCTCTATAGCTTAATTGCCAGTAAACATGTCCGAAATTGACCTGCACACACACTCCACGGCTTCTGACGGGACCATGACCCCGTATGAGCTTGTGAGCCACGCCAGGAACATAGGCCTTAAAGCCCTGGCCCTTACTGACCATGATACCACCAAAGGACTTATGCAGGCACTGCAGGCCGGGAATGACCTGGGCCTGGAGGTGGTCCCCGGTTGTGAACTGAGCGTTGAATATCCAGGGCTCATGCATATCCTGGGGCTGTGGCTCAGGTCCGATGCCCCGGCCCTGAACAAGGCCATGCAGGAACTGCGGGACAAAAGGAACATGCGAAACGAGGTCATCATTGAAAAACTGCAGAAGCTGGGGATAGATATAAGCTATGCCGAGGTGCAGACCCTGGCCGGAGATGCCTCGGTAGGCAGGCCGCATATTTCGCGTGTTCTCATGGATAAAGGCGTGGTGACCTCGGTTCAGGAGTGTTTTGACCGCTACCTGGGGTCTACAGGTAAAGCCTACGTGCCCAAAGAGAAATTCGACCCGGAAAAGGCCATATCGGTTTTAAAGGATGAAAACGCCCTGGTGATCCTGGCCCATCCTTTCTCCTTGCAGCTGGATACTGATGCCTTGCGCCGGGAGCTTGTACGCCTCAAGGATCTGGGTCTGGACGGAGTGGAGGTGTTTTATTCCGAACATACCATTGAACAGACAGAGATTTATGCCTCTCTGTGCCGTGAGCTTGACCTGCTGCCCACAGGAGGCTCGGATTTTCACGGTTCAGTCAAACCGGAAATAGGACTTGGTTCCGGCCGGGGCAATCTCAATCTTTCCTATGCTCTTCTAAAGGCCCTGAAGGAGAAAAGACTTGAGAACGGGCTCTGGGTTTAGGACCCGGTCATAAGGCCACAGGAGTCCCCGGTGAAAGATCCCGCAATCCTCCCGGAACTTTTATGTCCGGCCGGTGACCTGAAGCGTCTGCAGACAGTTCTTTTCTACGGTGCTGACGCGGTCTACCTGGGCGGAACACATCTGAACCTGCGCAGCAAAGCCGCTGGATTTGACTTTGAAAGCCTGCCCCAGGCCCTGGACCTGGCCCGCAGATCAAAGGCCAGGGTATATTTCTGCCTCAACGCCATCCTGCCTCAGAAACACCTGCAAAAAGTCCGCAAATACCTCGAACTTCTGGCCGAAATAAAGCCGGACGGGATAATTGCAGCCGACCCCGGGGTTATTTCCATGGCCCGGGAGCATGCCCCTCATATCCCTTTGCACCTGAGCACCCAGGCCGGAACATACAATGCCCCCTCGGCGCGATTCTGGAAAGAGCATGGAGTGGACAGGGTCAACCTGGCCAGGGAGCTTTCCCTGACGGATATCCGGGAGATGTCCCGCCAGACCGGCCTGCCGCAGCTGGAAATGTTTGTGCACGGGGCCATGTGCATGGCCCTGTCCGGACATTGTCTGCTCAGTGCTCATCTGAATAAAAGATCCGCCAATCAGGGTCTTTGCACCCATCCCTGCCGTTTTGACTACAGGGCCAGGGCCCTGGCCCTGGAGGAAAGGACAAGACCCGGGGAGATCACCTGGCAGGTCTGGGAGGAGGAAGGCTATTCCAGGATTTTCAGTTCCCAGGATCTTTGCCTGGTCAGGTTTCTGGGATGGCTTCGGCGTCAGGGGATTTCTTCTATAAAGATCGAGGGGCGTATGAAGAGTGTGTCCTACCTGGGGGTGACTACAGACGTATACAGGACAGCCCTGGACGATCTTGCCCGTGGTGATTTCAGGCCCGGGCTGTACCTTGAAGAGCTGGCCAGCGTAAGCAGCAGGCCCCTGGGGTCCGGGTTCTTCCTGCCTGCAAACAAAATCTTCAGCAAACCTGCCCTGGAATCAGGGCGTAAAAAGATCCTGGCCAGCGTGGAAAAGAAGCTGGGAGGGCAGAGGTGGTTAGTACAGGTCAAGTCCAGGTGGTCCCGGGACATGGACCTGGAGCTGGTGCTGCCGGGGCTTGAAAGGCCAGGACTGCGGCAGGGAGATTACCTCCTGGAGGGAATAAACCAGGAAGAGCTGCAAACCGCGCATTCAGGTCAGCAGGTGGTTTTGACCACCGGCAATGAGCTTGTCACAGAGCACCTGCTCCTGCGCCGGGCCTGATTTTCGGTTGAAATCAGGTAACTGTTCACCTTAATGATATGACTCCCAGTGGTCCGGAAATTCGGCAAACAGGACGTAAAAACTCGCTCCAAGGAAGCGTAAATCAAAACCTCTTCAAGTTTTTCAACCAGAAAAGCTTCAATTTATGTTATGCTTTGAATCAAGTTGAGTGTTTAACGGTTTTGATTAACGCTTCCTACGTCGCTCAGACAGTTTACGCCCAGTTTGCCGAACCCCCGGCCCCTGGCTTTTCGTTCAAGGGTGCTGAATAGTTACGAAATCAGTATCTTTCCAGTTCCTGCCGGTAGCAGTCCTGGATGAGTCTGAAGGACTGCTGCATGATATCTTTGCGGGATTTATCAGCTGCGTTTATGGGGCTGAAGATCTCCACATCGGCCTGGACCCGGGAGTGGGTGAAGAGTTTTAATATGTGGGTGATAAAAAGTGTGCGGTGCCAGACCACTCGCCTGCGCCGGGCGGAATTGACCGGCCTTCCGTCCAGGGCGCAGTAGCGGATACATACCGGCTGAACCCTGGTGCCGGCCTGTATGGCGGACTGAAAAAGGGCCGGCTTGAAGGGAAAAAGCCCCTCTCCGTCGGAGGTCCCGGCTTCGGGAAAGAGGGTCAGAACAAAGTCCTGCCTCAAAAGATCCGAGATCTGCCTTATTTCCCGGCGAAGCCCTGCTGGACTGCGTCTCTCCACGAATACTGTGCCGCCGAACCTGGCCATGCGCCCCAGAAAAAAGGTCCTGGAAAGCTCCACTGAAGATATAAACAACATAGGCCTTAATGAGGACAGGATAAAAATATCCTTGTAGGAAAGATGGTTGCAGACCAAAAGGGTACCGGGTCTGATGCCCTGGCCCCCGGTATGATCCACAATGTTCACCCTGACTCCCATGATTTTCAGGAGCAGTGGGCTGAAAAAGCCTGTGTTCCTGGAATACCAGTGCAGCCTCTGATTGAAATCGCGCACCAGTATGGCCACGGTGCAGGAGGCCAGGGCATAGCAGGCTGCCAGGGCCAGGGAAGCTGCAATGCGAAATACACACCTTATCCACTTCATATGTTCAGAGTCCTGTGAGTTCCAAGTCGAAAATAAAAGTGCAGAGATGAAAGCTCAAAACCAATTATCATGGTGAACAGTTACAAGCAAAAAAAGGTTTTTTCCGGTTTTCAAAATATCCGGCCGGGGATTGTCCATGCTACATCCAACTGCTTATGCAAACCTGTGCCGAAATGCAAGGAGATCAAGCCGGAAGCCCCTGCTTGAAAAAGATCCCGGGCTATAGTAGATGTCCAGGACTAAGCACGAATTCCAGTTCACCTACAAGGAGAAAGCAGCATGCAGCAGACCAAGATTTTACTTGAAGAAAAGGATATGCCCACCAGCTGGTACAATGTTATGCCGGATCTTCCAGAACCCATGGCCCCGCCTCTGGATCCGGAGACCAAAAAGCCCATAGCACCGGAAAAGCTCTCGGCGATATTTCCCATGTCTCTTATCGAGCAGGAGATGTCCGGGGAGCGCTGGATTGACATACCTGAGCCTATTCAGGAGATATACAGACTTTACAGGCCTTCACCTCTGGTAAGGGCCAGGCGGCTGGAGCAGGCCATAGGGAGCAAAGCCAGGATCTACTACAAGGATGAATCCGTGTCCCCGGCGGGCTCGCACAAGCCCAACACCGCAGTGGCCCAGGCATACTACAATAAGATGGAAGGGGTGCGCCGTCTGGCCACAGAGACAGGTGCCGGCCAGTGGGGCACGGCCCTTTCATTTGCCTGCAAAATGCTGGACATGAAATGCACTGTGTACATGGTCCGCTGCAGCTATGACCAGAAGCCCTACCGTGGGATAATTATCCGGGCCTACGGGGGTGAAGTTTTCCCTTCGCCCTCCAGGCATACAAGTGTGGGCCGTAAAGTATTGGAACAGGATCCCAATTCCGGGGGCAGCCTGGGGCTGGCCATTTCCGAGGCCGTGGAAGATGCGGCACAGAATAATGACACCAAGTACGCCCTGGGCAGTGTTTTGAACCATGTTATCCATCATCAGACCATAACCGGGCTGGAAGTCAAGAAACAGCTTGAGATTGCAGGCGAAACCCCGGATGTACTCATTGGCTGCGTTGGAGGGGGCAGCAACTTTGGTGGTCTGGTCCTGCCGTACATGCCGGAAAAGCTCGAGGGTCAAAAGATCCGGTTCATGGCCGTGGAGCCGCAGGCCTGCCCCACTCTGACCAAGGGCAGATTTGCTTATGATTACGGGGACATGGCCAGGCAGACTCCGCTTATCAAGATGTATACCCTGGGGCATGGGTATTTCCCGCCGCCCATTCACTCCGGGGGCTTAAGATACCACGGTGAGGCGCCCATAGTGTCCCACGCGGCCAAGCTGGGGCTTCTGGAGGCCAGGGCATATTTTCAAAACGAAGTTTTTGACGCAGCCAGGCTGTTTATGCAGACTGAAGGGTTTTTGCCCGCCCCGGAAACGGCGCATGCCATCAAAGCCGCCATTGATGCGGCAAAAGAGGCTGATCCAGGCCAGGTGGTAGTTTTTCTTTATTCCGGCCATGGGTTGCTGGACCTGGGATCCTATGATGCTTATCTCAAGGGTGAACTCAAGGATCAGGCCTTTTCCGACGACGAGATCGAAAAGTCTCTGTCGGAATGCCCGGAAATTTAGCAAAAAAAGGAGAAAAAATTATGCTGGATGTATTTAAAAAAGGGGTTCTTACCGGTCTTGGGCTGGTGGTGGTGACAGCAGAAGAACTGGAAAAGAAGGTCAACCAGATGGTGGAAAAGGGAAAGATTTCCGCCGAGGAAGGAGAGAGTCTGGTCCGGGAATTTATTCAGAAGAGCGAAAATCAGCAGTCGGAAGTCCAGGAGTGGCTGTTGAACACGGTCAAGACTGGACGTGAAAGGCTGGAACTGGCTGGACGCGAAGAAGTTCAGGACCTGGAGGCCAGAGTATCCAGCCTGGAAGACAGGGTGTCCGCGCTGGAAAGCCTGAAAATGCAGGCGGAAAAGAAGGAATAGCCCTGTTTTTGCTGCCTGGGCAGTTTTTTAACGGGAAATGCCGGGCAGAGGCTGGACCATATAAAATCCTGTTCCCTTCAAGACGCACCTGCAAAAAGGCAGTCTACACTTTTTGCAGGTGCATCCTTAATATGGGGTAAACTGAATGGATATACGAGCTATAGCCCACCTGGGGCGCTTCCGGGAAATAGTAACCACCCTGGTCAAATACGGGTTTGACGACGTGGTGGACCGCTTAGATGTTCCTGGACGCAAATACCTGGAAAAGATCAGGGTGCATACCATGCATCTTACCAGGTGGGAGCGTATGCGCATGGTGCTGGAAGAACTGGGGCCGACCTTTATAAAATGCGGCCAGATTCTTTCCCAGCGTGCTGACCTGCTACCCAGGGAACTTCTGGAGGAGTTGCGCAAACTGCAGGATGACGTGCCGGCTGAAGAGTTTTCCGAGATTAGAAAAGTCCTGCAGGATAATTTTGCTCAGCCCCTGGAAGATATATTTTCCGAAATCGAGGAGACCCCCATTGCAGCAGCTTCACTGGCCCAGGTGCACAAGGCGTGGCTCAAGGGCAGCAACCAGGAAGTAGCCCTGAAAATTCAGCGTCCGGATATCGCTGAAACCATCAAAAGCGATATGGACATACTGGAAAGGATAGCCATCCGCCTGGACGGGCGTATGGAGTCCTTCAAGGTATACAACCTTCCTCAACTGGTACAGCGTATCAGGAAGCTCATGCTTCAGGAACTCAATTTCGCCCAGGAAATGCGCAACATGCAGGTGGTACGCACACACACCCTGCCCGAGGAAAAGATTCTGATACCGGAAGTGTATCCCGAACTTTGCGGAGAACTGGTCATAACCATGGAGCTGTCCCGTGGCAGCAAGATGAAAGACGTCAGGGTCAGTGAACTCAAGAACAGGGCCAGCCTGGCCAAGAGGGGGCTTAATTTCTCCATCCGCCAGGTCCTGGAGCAGGGTTTTTTCCATGCCGATCCCCATCCGGGAAATATCCTCATAGACGAGGATGAGAATATGATTCTCCTGGACTGGGGCATGGTGGGCCGTCTTACCAACAAGGTGCGCTACGAGCTCATAGACCTCATAGGCGCGGTGGTGGACAATGACGTCGAGGAGGTAACGGAAATACTTATTTCCTTTACCACCGGCCGGGAAAATGTAAACCGGGGCATGCTTCAAAACGAGGTCCTGGAGGTGGTCAGCCATTTCACCCGGCTGCCTTTAAAAGAGGTAAACCTGGGCCAGCTGCTCATGGAGCTGACCACTTTGCTTAGAAATCACGGCAGGATACTGACCACGGATCTGTCCATAATGATCAAGGCCCTGGTTACTGCCGAGGGGACAGCCAGGATGCTCTACCCGGATTTAGACGTTATCAAGGAAGCAGAGCCCATGGTCCGCAGGATGAGCAAAAACCGGTTCAGTCCATCCAATCTTTTGAAGGGCCTGCAGAAAAATATCAGATACCTGATGAGATTTCAGTATGAGCTGCCGCGTCAGACCATGGATATCATCAGCAAGCTGGACCGGGGGGAACTGGCCATACGCTTTCAGCACCAGAACCTGGAGGGACTGCAGTCCACACTGGAAAGAGTGGTCAACCGGCTGGTGGTGGGTATTGTCACCGGGGCCCTGTTTCTGGGCTCTGGCATGATCATAATGGCGGACACGGGACCCAGGCTGTGGGGTTATCCCGCTCTCGGGGTAGTGGGCTACATCATCGCTGTTTTCCTGAGTCTCAGGTTAGTTATGGCCATGGTACGTTCCAGGAAAAGGTGACGATTTACTTTTACTGAGATTCAGGGATTCAGGGATTTAGGTATTTGGGGATTTGGGGATTCAGGGATTTAGGGATTCAGGGATTTAGGGATTTGGGGATTTGGGGATTAGGGGATTTGGGGATTCAGGGATTCTGGGGTGTTGGGTTTGAGTCTTTCAGGAGCGGGTGTTTTCCTTTTGTAGTTCCTGGGCCAGATTTCTGGCGTAATCAAGTATCAGGTTTTGATCCTGTATACCGTTGTCCCTGGCCCAGGCTGTGGTTTCCCGGATAATCCTTCCCACCATGGGCCCCGGGGGGATCCCGGCGGCCTGCATGACCTGGTTGCCGGTTATAACCGGCCTGGTTTTCCCGGTGGCTTCATTCAGCAAGGGCCTGATTTTTTTCAGGGCAAGCGCAATTTTTTTCTGCTGTAACTTCCCGTGCTCTTTCCCCCGGGCTGCATGATCGCAGACGGAGGCCCTGGCCAGAAGGGCCCAGTGGGGGTGCTCAACCATCTCCAGGATTTTCGATGGCCGCATTTCATCAAGACCATGCATGCGCATGTGGTTAGCAGCCACTGCCTGCATGGCCCTGGTTATCCTCCCTGGAAGCCTCAGCCTTTGGCCCATTTGCCGGATTATATATTCCGCGGCGCGGTCATGACCGCGGTAGAAGCCCGTGCCGGGGTGCCGGGCGGCAATGTCCGTCTTGCCCAGGTCATGGGCCAGCAAAGCCATATTCAGGGAGTCATGAGCAAGGTCATTGCACTGGATGGCTCTTAGTGTGTGTATGAATACATCACCTTCCGGATGATGCCTGGGGTCATGGTAGAGTCCCTTGAGGGCGTCAACCTCGGGCAGCACGACCGGCAGCAGCCCCAGCCGGTCCAGGAGCCTGATGCCTCTTGCGAACCGCGGTCCGCTCAGGGAGGCCATTTTCAGTATTTCCCGCCCCAGCCTTTCCGGGGCCACGTCGGATATATCCCGGGCCAACCCGGATATGCTCAGAGCTGTTTTCTCCTCTATTTCAAAATCCAGTTCACAGGCAAGGCGAGCCGCCCTGAGCATGCGCAGGGGGTCTTCGGTTATACGTTCCCGGGGATTTTCCACCGCCCGGATCAGTCCCCGGTCCAGATCCTTTTTGCCGTGGAAGGGATCCAGCAGGTCCAGCTGTTCATCCAGGGCCATGGCGTTTATGGTGAAATCCCGGTGCCGGGCGTCCTGTAAAAACAGGCTGTGCTTTGTATCTTCCTGGTCTGGTCTTTCAGCGGGCAGAGAATGTTTTGTTCTGAAAAGAGTGGTTTCCAGATGCTGCCCCTGATGGACTATGCACAGGGTATGAAAAAGGCGGCTCCTGCCTGTCTCAAAGGCCCTGAAATGTTTACGCAGGCTCTCTAAAGGCATATCCGAGGCCAGGTCCACGTCCCTGACCGGGCGTTCAAGGAGAATGTCCCGGACTGCTCCGCCAACCATGAGAGCAGTGAAGCCCAGAGTTTTCATGATGCGTATTACATCTAAGGCCGCGGCTATTTCCGGATGGTCAGGAAGGCTGGAAAGGCTGTGGGCGGCAGGGCTGCACGGGGCATGGGAGCCTGAAAATGGATGATGAAGATTGTGAGGGGACATGAAAATGTATTGCCTTTTATTACACTAAGGCAGGCTTTGCCCGCATCCCAGTTATCTGTTATTTGTTAATTGTTAATGGGGTAAGTCAGTTAATTTTGGCTTTTGTTCTTCAGCAATTAACTATTAACTGATAACTATTTCTTGTTTTTTATGACCCCACTTAAACCCTGCTCCACAGGAACGCTTTCAGCGTTGCTTAAGGGGGCAGGCAGGGTTTCAGGAGTAAGCCTAAAGAGGGCAGTCAGTTGCTCTATAGATAAGACCTGGCTCCCAGGTAACGGTTGCGGAAATAGGGAGAAGAAAGGCTGGCCCTGGTGACGTCGCGCCCGCTGGAAGGGGCGTGAATGAATCGGCCGTTACCGATATAGATGCCAACATGGGTCACCTTGCCCTTGTCCCGGGTGTCGAAGAATATCAGGTCTCCCTTTTGCAGGGAGTCCCGGGGTACAGGGGTGCCTGCCTGGTACTGCCTGGCTGCCACCCTGGGAAGATCCAGGCCGTTGTGGCGGTAAACCACCATGGTCAGTCCGCTGCAGTCAAACCCGGAATCCGGGGACGACCCTCCCCACTTGTAAGGCACACCGATGAACTCCCGGGCTGTCTCCACCAGCCGGCTGCGGACGTAGTCGGTGCCTTTTTCAACTGCCCGGGCTGAAGGATAGCTTTGTGGATCCACAACAAAGTATTCCTGCAATACACCCTGTCTCCTGAGGTCCTGGGCCTTTTGTCCTGCCTGCTGGAAGTCTGAAAAATTGCCCACACGGACTTTATACAGACCGTCTTCGTCCTTAAAGTAATAGGCTTCCAGACCCTGCTGCTTCAGGTTTTCCATAAGGGATACAGCATTGTCCAGAACAGAAAACGCTCCGGCCTGGATGCTGTACTGCATACTGTCCAGCTTTTTTTTCGGTGGAGGATGATCCGGTGCAGGTTCCCTCGGCGCGCAGGCGCAAAGCAGGACAAATATCAGCAGCAGGTTGAGAATACCAGGAAGCTGTTTCAGCATGCTGGATTTTTTTCCGATTTTACAGTCAGTGTCAAGAGGCATCTGCAAAAAGGAAGTGTTTCCAGTCCTGCGCGTTTTTGCTTTTTGCAGCTATATTTCCTATGTTTCCACCCTGTCAGGCATTGACTAAACAGGCAGGTTGCGCTTATGTATGGACTAATTTACTTTTAAAAATTCTGTAGCCGGGTTTGTTCAGCAGGCCTGCCCTTACGTGCCGGTTAATAATCTATGAGCAGGGTGATTTCCTTTTCCAACTACAAAGGGGGCGTAGGAAAGACCACCAGCGTGGTCAATACGGCCCATATCCTTGTTCTGCAGGGATACAAAGTGCTGGTTGTCGACCTCGACCCGCAGGGCAACTCCACCTTGACCCTGAGCCGCAGCAATCCATTTGAACACGAATATTCCGTGGGCAACCTTCTGGCTGACCGGGATCTTGCCACTGAAAAGTGCCTGGTGCACACCCCTTACAATGTTGACCTCATCCCGGCCAACCTGAATACCTACTCCCTTGTGGCAGGGCTGCCTGCCAACTCCGCCAAGCGCATTTTCGGCCTGAAAAACAGGCTTGCAGAGCTTGCAGAAACGGGCCGCAAACACGATTATATCCTTGTGGACTGCCCCCCGCAGATAGAAGGAGCCCTTATAACCAACGCCATTGCCGCTTCCGACTATTACATACTTCCCATAGAAGGTGAATCAGTATATGCCCTGCAGGGCGTGGGACATCTCATGCAGGCCATGGAGGCCATCCGGGAGGACAGCAACTCCGGCATCCGACTGCTGGGTGCCCTGATTACCATGTTCGACGGGCGGACTACAGCAGGCAAAACCGTACGCGAAGCCATTGAGCAATATTTTCAGGACCTGCTTTTCAAAAGTGTTGTCCGGAGGAATACAGCCATCAACAAGGCCAATCTGAGCAACAGGTGCGTGTGTGATATGGAGCCAAGGTCAGCAGGATGCCTGGATTATATGGCCTTTGCCCGGGAAATGGTGGCCAGGCTGGATCAGATGCAAAAGCATTAAAGCCAGGGCTTTTGCCACAGTCAGATAAAAATAAAAGACAGGATCAACCTACTCCAAGGAAGTGTTATGGCCAAGCAGAAGCAAAGCAAGCAGAACAGACAGAGTAAGAAAAAAAGGTTTCAGAATGAAAGCGGACAGGCACTGAAAAGTCTCTTGAGTGACCAGGTGGAAAGCAGTCTGAAAAGAGAGATCGGCATCTCCCAGGGAGAGAGTGTTCCTTTAAGCAAAGAAGAACAGGAAGAAAAAAAGTCCCGGCAGGATCAAAGCGAAGATTCTCAGGACGAGGCTTTGGCAGAAGGGTATGATCCCAAAAAAATGCCCGGCTCTAAGGAAACCAAAGCCCAGATCATGGAGCGCATGCAGAATCTTGTGCAGGAGATGGAGCGTCTGGAGCGGGACTACTTTTATATCCAGGCCCGGCTTGACCAGGCCTTGCAGGACAAGAAGGAAAAAGACAATGAGCTGGAACAGCTCCGCTCTCAGAAGGAAGGACTGGAAGACGATCTGTCCAGCAAAGTCATGCTTTTGTCCCAGCACCAGAACAGGGAAAAGGAGCTGAAGGCAGAACTGGACAGAAACATTCAGGCCCGGGAAGAGCTGGAAGAGAAACTAAGAGCCAGAGATAAAGACCTGGAGCAGGCAATAAAGGACAAGGATCAGCAGATACAGGAGCTTAAGTCTGAGGTTGACAGTAATGCCCAGGCCCGGAAAGAACTGGAAGAAAAGCTCAAAGCCAGAGATGAAATCCTGGATCAGGAAATAAAAGACAAGGATCAGCAGTTGCTGGAACTCAAGTCAGAGGTTGACAGTAACGCCCGGATCCAAAAAGAACTGGAAGAGAAGCTGCAGGAAAAAGAAAAGAGATTGGAGCAGGAGGCCGGAGAAAAAGGCAAACTGACCGAGGAAGTGCAGTCCCTGAAAGAGAATGCAGTGGAGCTGCAGGAAAAGATTTCGCGCCTGGAGCAGCATAACAAAGGCCTTGAAGGCGAAAAAAAGGAACTTCTGGACAAGGTTGAGAAGATGAACAAGATAGGCGAGGATAAAAGTATACAAGAGGAAAGCGGAGGGAAAATGTCTGCAAACGACTGGAGAAACAAAGCTGACAAATTGTGGAACGGGGTAAGCTACGTTGCGCCGCAGCAGGCCATAGAGTTTTTGACAGCAGCCATTGAAAAAGACCCGGAGCGGGCCGAACTGCACAATGACCGGGGTCTTGCCAACATGGACGAATACAGGATGCAGGAATCCCTGAACGATTTCAGCACAGCAGTCAATCTAAAGCCAGATTTCGGCGAAGCCTATCACAATCGCGGAGTGGTGCTGCTGAAGCAGGGCAAGGAATTTGCAGCCAGAAAAGATTTTCAGATGGCGGCTTCTCACGGCGTATGGATGGGGCTTAATTATCTGCAGCAGCCAAGGCACAACCCGGGCGTATGGGAAAAGATACTCGCATCCCTGGGATTTAAAAAAGGTGAAAAGAAATGATTATAAAAGTTGTTTTTTATTCCATGTACGGCCATGTTCTGGCTATGGCCCGGGCCGCGGCCCAGGGGGCATCCAGGGTTGCCGGAGCCCGGGTTGATCTTAGAAGGGTGCCTGAAACCTTGAGCAGCGACATCCTGGAAAAAATGGGAGCCCTCGAAGCCGCAAAAGAGATGCAGGATATACCGGTATGTACGGTGGAGGAGCTGGAAGAAGCCCAGGGCATCATATTCGGGACGCCCACTCGATTTGGAAATATGTGCGGGCAGATGCGCCAGTTTCTGGACGGTACCGGGAGTCTGTGGGCCAGGGGTGCTCTGGTGGGCAAGGCTGGAAGTGTTTTCACCAGCAGCGCCACTCAGCATGGCGGGCAGGAGTCCACCCTGCTCAGTTTTCACACTACCCTTCTGCATCACGGCATGGTTGTGGTTGGACTGCCGTATACCTTCCAGGGGCAGATGGGCACTCAGGAAGTCACCGGCGGATCACCTTACGGAGCATCTACTATCGCAGACAGCGATGGTTCGCGGATGCCCAGTCAAAACGAACTGGACGCAGCCATGTTTCAGGGCGGGCATGTAGCCGGCATTGCGGCCAGGCTGGCCTGATCCTTTCCCGGCATGCCCGGGCTGATTTCAGGGCAGCTCATGATCCTCGCCCAGGGCGTCCATGAGGCTTATGGTCAGGCTCAGGAAGTCTGCCTCAGTGAGGATACCCACCAGTTTATCATCCATCACCACCGGCAGGCAGCCGTACTTGTGCTCCAGGAGCAAGCTTGCGGCATCCCTGAGGTTGTCATCGGGGTGAATGGTCTTGACCCTGGTGTTCATGATTTCCTGAACCGGAATACCCATATCCAGCTCTTCCTGGGTCTGAGAGTCCACTCCTGCCAGTTTGGAAACAGTGGCTGAAAGTATATCACGGTGGGTGATCAGACCTGTAAAACACATGTCATGATCCACAATGGGTATATGCCTGATGCGCGCCAGGTCCATGAGAGACCTGGCCAGGGCCAGGTTGTCCGTTGCCTGCAGAGTAAAAATGTCCCGGGTCATGAGATCCTTTACAGTAAGCATAAATTCCTGCCTTGACTCTTTATTTTGCAGCCGTTTATCCTCGAGGTCACTTTGCCTTTTCCCGGAAATATCATTACCTTTGCCCCGTGCGATAGTCAAACAATCTCTCGGGCCTGGGACAGTCCTCTTGAACCGTATGAATCAGTTGTTTCAGGCGGTTGTTTCAGGGGACACGCATCTGCCTGCCAGGTATCCAGAAATTATAAATGGACAGAGGTTGAAAAACTTTTTATGAAGACAGACCTGGTTCCCGCGGTTTTCTGGTTGCAGGTAGTGCGAAACTGATTAATCGTAACCATTCAGGGGGACCTCGTTGGTGGCTGATGGCACAAGGCCAGGGGACTGCCCCCGCTAAGTTATGATTATGAAGCTTCACAAAATTTTGCGTCTGTACTTTTCATATTGGCAGTAAAAGTGTCGCGGGGACTGTCCCCCTGGCCGGTCTCTGCCCCCTGAATGGTTACGATTAAACTGCTGTCCGGTGGTGTAGAAATTGAGCGTTGATCCTAAAAGAGTCCGGGAAAAGATGGTCCGGGAACAGATAGAGGCCCGTGGAATCAAGGATGAAGAAGTGCTGCGGGCCATGCGCAGGGTTCCCAGGCATATGTTTGTGGACGAGGCCCTGCAGGCGCAGGCATATGCGGACCATCCCCTGCCCATCGGCCATGGGCAGACTATATCCCAGCCCTACGTGGTGGCCATGATGAGCGCCATGCTCGAGGTGAAGCCGGGAATGAAGGTGCTGGAAATCGGCACCGGATCGGGCTACCAGGCTGCAGTCCTTGCGGAGATGGGAGCAGATGTCTATACTGTGGAAAGGATCAAGGCCCTTTATCAGGCAGCCAGACAGCGTTTCAACCAGCTGAAATATTTATATGTGAAAACCAAGCTGGATGACGGGACAGCAGGATGGCCCGAACAGGCCCCTTTCGACCGTATCCTGGTGACCGCAGGAGGGCCTGAGGTGCCCGCCCCTTTGATGGAACAGCTTGATGATCCCGGAATACTGGTCATACCGGTGGGTGAAAGCAAGAGGCACCAGCAGTTGCTGCGTGTTATTAAAGACAGGGGGGAAATAAAAAGGGAAAATATGGGCAGTGTGGCCTTTGTAGACCTGGTGGGCAAGTTCGGCTGGTAGGCGGGAAATAAGGATGTTGCAGAAAAATGCATAATTTCAGGAGTCGGCGGATATGATCCAGGAGGGCAGACAAGGTTGTAACCCGGGCGAGGCCGGGCACAGTGCAGATTCCCGCCAGAGCAGATCACAGGAAGAGCTCTTAAGTTCCGTTCTTTCCAGGATCAGGTACAAGATTTTTATTATGAGCGGCAAAGGCGGGGTGGGCAAGAGTTCTGTAGCGGTCAATCTGGCAGCTGCACTGGCCGCTGAAGGCAACAGGACCGGGCTTCTTGATGTGGATATTCATGGTCCAAGCGTGCCCCGCCTCCTTGGAATCACCGGACTTCTTGAGGTGGGCAATCAAAGCCTTATAGAGCCCAAAAGATACAATGAGCGTCTATCGGTGATGTCCATGGAATCTCTTCTGAAGGACCCAGACCAGGCCATACTCTGGAAGGGCCCCATGAAGACGTCCGCTATCAGGCAGTTTATCTCCAATGTGCGGTGGGGAGATCTGGACTACCTGGTGGTTGACTCGCCTCCGGGAACCGGCGATGAGCCCATGACGGTTCTCAAGACCATTCCCGACGCCCTGTGCATTGTGGTCACCACGCCCCAGGAAGTGTCCCTGGCGGATGTGCGCAAGGCGGTCAACTTTCTGCAGTACGCCAAAGCCAATATCCTGGGCCTGGTGGAAAACATGAGCGGCATGGTCTGCCCACACTGCAGCAAAGACATCGCCCTGTTCAAGGCCGGAGGAGGCAGGGCGCTGGCGACGAGGTACGGAATTGATTTTCTTGGCTCTATTCCCCTTGACCCGGCCAGCATCGATGCTGCTGAAAAGGGCACGCCCGTGGTTTTGAGCAGCAAACCATCCCCGGCAAAAGATGCTCATGCCCGGCTGGCCGCTAAAGTGGACAAGGCGGCCAAAGACAGCCTGGAGGCGGTGTCCACTTCGCACAAGTTTTAAGTATTGGGATGTAATTTGGGGATTTGAGGGATTGGGGGATTTGGGGATTCAAAATCAGAGGTCAAGATTTTCCCGGTGGATTGTGCGGCTCAAGCCGCGTTTGGTGCCTTTTGAAAAAGGCTTTGGAAAAAAAATTAAAAAATTAAGATAAAAGGGTTGCATTTTAACAAGCAAGATTATATGTTTCATTTCTTAAGCGGCTGGCGTAGCTCAATTGGTAGAGCAGCTGACTTGTAATCAGCAGGTTGCGGGTTCAAGTCCCATCGCCAGCTCCACACGGAGGGATACCCAAGTGGCCAAAGGGAACAGACTGTAAATCTGTCGGCGTAAGCCTTCGGAGGTTCGAATCCTCCTCCCTCCACCACTTAAACAAAAGATCAGATTTAAATATACGCCCGGACTGTGCCGGGAGTCAACTGAATCGGGCCTTTTTATTGTAGGAGACAGGACAGACCTGTTGCTGGACTACAAGACTGGCGGGAATAGCTCAATTGGCTAGAGCATCAGCCTTCCAAGCTGAGGGTTGCGGGTTCGAGTCCCGTTTCCCGCTCCACTTGTGTGCATGTCATATACAGGCCCACGTAGCTCAGTCGGTAGAGCACTTCCTTGGTAAGGAAGAGGTCACCGGTTCAAGTCCGGTCGTGGGCTCCATCCCAGCAGCAAATTTCTGTCTTCCGGCTTTTTTGCTGACAGATGTCCCAGAGGCGCAACAAAATTTAAAAGACAGGTATCTGTCAGCGCTATGAATGTGATATCGGGGCTGCCCCCTGCTTTGCATGAAGTGCTGAACAGATATAAAGACGGTTAAGAAAGCCGTGAAAATCAGCAGTCGGTCTGCAGATTTTCCACAGGCTCTCCGTCAGTTACGGTAAAGGCTGTATCCGGGCTCAATCTGCCGGGTGTTTCAGACGTCAAGCACAGGCTGTCTGTTTTACAGGCTGATGGTTTATAAGGTTACAACCGCTCTGCAAAATACTAAAAATCAAGTAAGGGGAGTAAGAGATGGGAAAGTCTAAGTTTGACCGCAAGAAGCCGCACGTTAATATAGGTACCATAGGCCATATTGACCATGGCAAGACCACATTGACCGCAGCTATTACCAAAGTGCTTAGCTTGAAGGGCAGTGGTCAGTTTGTGGCGTTTGACAAGATAGACAAGGCTCCTGAGGAGAAGGAGCGCGGCATTACCATTGCAACCGCTCACGTGGAGTATGAGACGCCCAATCGTCACTATGCCCATGTGGATTGTCCCGGTCACGCTGACTATATCAAGAACATGATCACTGGTGCGGCTCAGATGGATGGAGCTGTTCTGGTTGTGGCAGCTACGGACGGACCCATGCCCCAGACTCGTGAGCATATTTTGCTGGCCCGCCAGGTGGGAGTGCCCAGTTTAGTTGTTTATCTGAACAAGGTGGATCTGGTTGATGATCCCGAGCTTCTGGAGCTGGTGGAGCTGGAGGTTCGCGAGCTTTTAAGCAAGTATGATTTTCCCGGTGATGATGTTCCGGTGGTTCGCGGCAGTGCCTTGAAGGCCCTGGAGACTGATGATCCGGACTCCGAGGATGCCAAGAGCATCTGGGAGATAGTGCAGGCCTGCGATGACTTTATTCCTGAGCCCAAGCGCGACATTGACAAGCCATTTCTTATGCCCATTGAGGACGTGTTTTCCATATCCGGTCGGGGTACAGTTGTTACCGGCCGAGTTGAGCGCGGCATCATCAAGGTTGGCGACGAGGTGGAGATAGTCGGAATGACTGATACCCGCAAGACTGTCTGCACTGGTGTGGAGATGTTTCGCAAGGTACTGGATCAGGGTCAGGCCGGTGATAACGTTGGGGTGCTTCTGCGTGGTATCAAGCGTGATGATGTTGAGCGTGGTCAGGTTCTGGCAGCGCCCAAGTCCATCAAGCCTCACCGTCGTTTCAAGGCTGAGGTGTATATATTGAACAAGGAAGAGGGTGGTCGTCATACCCCGTTTTTTTCCGGATACCGTCCGCAGTTTTATTTCCGGACCACTGATGTGACCGGTGTAGTGACATTGCCGGACGGAGTGGAGATGGTCATGCCCGGGGACAACACGACTTTTGATGTGGATCTGATAGTTCCGATAGCCATGGATCCGGGCCTGAGGTTCGCCATCCGCGAGGGCGGACGCACCGTGGGCGCAGGCGTGGTCTCGGAAATCGTGGAGTAAAGATATGCGTGTAAATATCCTGCTTTCATGCAGCGGGTGCAAGCGAAGGAATTATGCTACCTGCAAAAACAAAAAGAACACAACCTCCAAGCTGGAGTTGAAAAAGTTCTGCGCGTTCTGCGGCAAACACCTGCCGCACAAGGAAAGCAAGTAGCTTAATATAATGCAGGCCAGTAGCTCGAATTGGCAGAGCATCGGACTCCAAATCCGAGGGCTGGGGGTTCGAGTCCCTCCTGGCCTGCCACAACTCATTGAGTGATACCGGATGACCAAAAAAAAGAAAAAAGAAACAACAGAGCCGCAAGGAAATCTCCAAGCCAAGTATGAGCACACCAAAGAGTACCTGGAAGAGGTCAAGGGAGAACTGAAAAAAGTCACCTGGCCCACCCGCAAGGAGACTTTGAGTACAGCTCTGGCAGTTGTTGCCTTGGTTATTATCGTGTCCATATATCTGGGGATTGCGGATTTTATATTTTCCAGACTGGTAGCGCTCATTCTTCCATAACGCTGTCCAATCACCTGCTGCGGCCATCAAACACCGCCAGGACAATTCACAGGCCCGACACTTATCATTTATTTACAGTTCCCGGAAGTAAAGATTCAGCAGTCAAAATAATGCTGCTGTGCAAGAGGGACAATATCAGCAGGCTGGTAATCAATTTTATGGAAGAAACAGCTCAAAAACCCAGATGGTATATCATACATACCTATTCCGGCTATGAACAGCGGGTGGAGCGTACCATCAAAGAAATGATGCGCACCGGCCAGGACAAGGGGCTCATTGAAGAAATCGTGGTTCCCACTGAGCAGGTCGTGGAACTGGTAAAGGGCCAGAAAAAGACCTCAACCCGCAAGTTTTTTCCCGGGTATGTGCTGGTAAAGATGGTCTTCAACGACGAATCCTGGCATCTTATTCAATCCATTCCCAAAGTCACCGGGTTTATCGGCAGCAAAAACAAGCCTTCTCCCATTACGGATGCAGAGGCGGATAAAATCCTGTCCACTGTGCAGTCCAGAAAAGAGCAGCCGAGACCCAAGTTTCACTTTGCCCGGGGCGACGAGATCAGGGTTGTCGATGGTCCCTTCGCCAACTTCAACGGCGTGGTAGAAGATGTAAATTACGACAAAGGAAAACTCAAGGTTTCTGTGTCCATATTCGGCAGACAGACTCCGGTTGAGCTGGATTTTGTACAGGTATCCAAAAGCTGACAAAAGAGGTAGGATTTAAATGGCCAAAAAAGTAAAGGCGAAAATCAAATTGCAGATTCCTGGTGGAGCAGCGAATCCATCACCTCCGGTTGGACCGGCTCTGGGACAGCACGGCGTAAATATCATGGAATTCTGTAAGGCGTTCAACGCCAAGACCCAGGAAGACAAAGGAATGATAATTCCTGTGGTCATAACCGTGTACCAGGACAGGTCTTTCACATTCATCACCAAGACCCCCCCGGCTCCGGTGCTGCTCAAGAAGGCGGCAAAGCTGGACAAGGGGACTGGAGAGGCTAAAAAGGTAAAAGTGGGTAAAGTAACCCAGGATCAGGTGGACGAGATAGCCAGGGTCAAGATGCCTGATCTTACTGCCAGTGATATGAAAGCCGCCAGGAAAACCATTGTTGGTACTGCAAAAAGCATGGGCATTGAAGTAGAAAAGTAACTTCCAAGGGGATAGAGGCTATGCCAAAACGCGGAAAAAGATATATTGAATCCAGAAAGAATGTTGATACCACCGAGAGGCTTCCTGTGGACGATGCTGTGCGCATGGCCATTGAGGCTTCCTTTGCCAGATTTGACGAGACTGTGGACGTAGCGGTCAGGCTCGGCGTAAACCCCAAGCATGCAGACCAGATGGTTCGTGGAGCATGCAGCCTGCCCCACGGCCTGGGCAAGGATGTACGCGTGGTTGCTTTCTGCAAGGGTGAAAAGGAAAATGAAGCCCTTGAAGCCGGTGCTGATGCTGCCGGCGGAGAAGAGCTGGTGGAAAAAATCAGGGGCGGCTGGCTGGAATTTGACAAGGCAGTGGCTACGCCGGACATGATGGCCCAGGTGGGCAAGATCGGCAGGGTGCTGGGCCCCAGAGGACTTATGCCCAACGCCAAGACAGGCACGGTAACCTTTGACCTGGCCAATACCATCAAAGAGCTCAAAGCGGGCAAGGTAGACTTCAAGGTCGACCGTACAGGCATCATTCATGCTCCGCTGGGCAAAGTGTCTTTCGGCCCGGACAAGATCAGAGACAATCTGAAGGCCCTGGTGGAAACCCTGCAAAAACTCAAGCCCGCAACTGCCAAGGGCACTTATTTCAGAGGACTGGCCCTGTCCACAACAATGGGGCCTGGGGTGAAGGTTGACTCAACCAGTCTCAGAGGCCTGCTGAAATAACTTTTTTCAGCACGACATATTTTAGAGAGTCAGAGACAACAGGCGGGCAGCAGCCCTTAATTTCCTGTCGAGACAGCTTTGGCTCTTATACTATAGTATAAAGAGAGGTGATAAAGTGCTGCACAGAGACGACAAGGGCAAAATCATTCAGGATCTGCATCAGCAGGCAAACAAGGCGGTCATAGCCGTGGTCACCGACTTTCAGGGCATGAAGGTCGAAGAAATGACCCAGCTTCGCCGTACCTTGAGGGACAAAAACATAGAGTTCAGGGTGGTGAAAAACACCTTGGCCAGGATAGCTTTTGAAGAGACCCCTCATGCTGATGTTAAAGACAGGTTCAAGGACTGCTGCGCCATAGCCTTCGGCTATGACGATCCGGTGACAGCGGCCAAGGTCCTGGTTGATTTTGAAAAAAAGAGCAAGAAGTTCAAAACCCGCTTTGCCAGCCTGGAGGGCAGGTACCTGGAAGCAGACTCCATGAAGGAGCTTTCAGAACTTCCCAGCCGTGAAGAGCTGCTGGGCAAAATGCTGGGGACAATGAACGCGGTGCCTACCAATTTTGTTTCCCTGTTCGCCAATCTCATTCGCAATATGATGAATGCACTTGAGGCAATAAAAGAACAGAAGGAAACCAGTTAAGACGAGCCAAAGCAAAAAACTTTTCAGGAGGAATCAATGTCTGATATTACCAAGGAACAAGTGATCGATTTTATTTCCAATATGACCGTTCTGGAGCTCTCGGAGTTCATTAAAGAGCTTGAAGACAAGTTCGGCGTGTCTGCTGCAGCTCCCGTGGCCGCCATGGCCGCCGCCCCGGCAGCCGGTGGAGGCGAGGCCGCAGCGGAAGAGGAAGAGCAGACAGAATTCGACGTAGTTCTCAAGGATGTAGGGTCCAACAAGATTGGAGTGATCAAGGCTGTCAGGGCCCTTACAAACCTTGGACTCAAGGAAGCCAAGGCAAAGGTTGACGAACTGCCCTCCCCCATTAAAGAGGCCGTGTCCAAGGATGATGCAGCAGAAGCAAAGAAACAACTGGAAGAAGCCGGCGCAACTGTTGAAGTTAAATAAAAACAGCCTGCAGCCCTCAGGGGCCGCAGCACCGTAAGTTTAATTCAGAGGGCACAGCACCAAATGGATAACTGTGTCCTCTGAATTCTTTTATTTTCTGGGAACAGTTCTTATGAGCAGCTGTCTGGCTGATATAAGCACCTGCCAAAGAGGGCAGCTACATAAATATTTTCACATCGATAAATTGTATAAGCCCTTCCTTTAATACATGTTAAAGAAAGGTCTTATGCGGTTTACAAGGATTTTTAACCGGGCATTTGTCCCTGTCCAGCTGTGGTGATACAAGTCGGACAGGATCTAATGTATCTGTTTAGCGCTGCTAAGGAAAGCAGAGGACAGGCGCTCCGGGATCTACTTGAGCTTCATTTTGTGCTCAAAATGACTCGATTTCCAGGACAAGTGGGTCCCGGAAGAGCCAGTCTCCCTGCCACATGATAAAGCGCTGAACAGATACGATTTAATCAATTCTGCGAGGAGAAAATGGGACTATTTACCAAGAACTTTGGTCAAATTGAATACGGGTTGGATGTTCCGCATCTTTTAAAGCTCCAGCTGGATTCTTATATGAATTTCCTGCAGGAGGAAGCAGATCCCATGAACCGCCAGGACCAGGGTCTGGAGGCGGTGTTTCGATCTGTTTTTCCCATTGAGGATTTCAACAAATCCGCCACTCTGGAGTATGTAAGCTATGAAATCAATCAGCCCAAGTACGACGTGGCCGAGTGTCTCTCCAAAGGATTGACCTATGAGGCCCCTATTCGTATCAAGGTCAGGCTCATAGTCTACGATGTGGATGATGAAAGCGGTAATCGCACAGTCCGCGATATCAAGGAGCAGGATATCTATTTCGGGACCCTGCCTTTGATGACGGAGAAGGGCACTTTTATAATAAACGGTACAGAGCGGATAATTGTAAATCAGCTGCAGAGGTCCCCGGGGATAATCTTCGAGCATGACTCCGGCAAGACGCATACCAGCCGCAAGGTCCTGTACAGTTCCAGAATCATCCCCATGCGCGGTTCATGGCTGGATTTTGAGTTCGATCCCAAGGATATTTTATACGTGCGCATAGACCGACGCCGCAAAATGTATGTGACCATCCTGCTCAAGGCCCTGGGCATGAGCGAGGAGGACATCCTGAACTACTTCTATGACCGTGAGCAGCTGAAATTCAAGGACCAGAAAGTCTATCGCAAAGTCAGGTCCTCGCATTTCAGGAAAGAGATAGCCTACAAGGACATCCTGGACAGTGAGGGCAATGTCCTTGTAAGGGCCGGTCGCCCCGTGACCAAGAGAGTCTGGAGGCAGATGGCCAAGGCCAAGGAACATATGGAGATCGATCCAGGGATCCTGCCCAAGCAGTTTGTGGCCCACGACCTGGTACACCCTGAAACAGGGGAAGTCCTGGCAGAGGTGGGGGATGCGCTGGAACAGGACGTCGTGGACAAAATCTTTGCGTCGGGTATCGAGGATGTTGAAATCCTCTACACAGGGGGTCAGGATGTTTCATCCTCCCTGCGGGATACCCTGAAGCTTGACAAGACACAGGATCAACTCGAAGCTCAGGTGGAAATATACAAAAGGCTTCGTCCCAGTTCTCCTCCCACACCTGAAATTGCATCCAGCTTTTTTGACAACCTGTTTCGCAATTCGGACTATTACGATCTTTCCCCTGTGGGGAGATACAAACTCAATGCCAGACTGGGGCTCAATCTGCCCACGGATTACAGGACCCTTTCCAACGAGGATATTTTGAGGGTGGTGAAGCACCTGATAAAGCTCAAGGACTCTCACGGTCCTGCAGATGATATAGATCATCTGGGCAACAGAAGGGTACGCCCGGTGGGAGAACTGGTTGAAAACCAGTACCGCATCGGACTGGTGCGCATGGAAAGAGCGGTGAAGGAGCGTATGAGCCTGCAGGAAGTAGCCACTCTCATGCCCCACGATCTTATTAATCCCAAGCCGGTGACAGCTGTGCTCAAGGAGTTTTTCGGCACTTCGCAGCTTTCGCAGTTTATGGATCAGACCAACCCGCTGTCCGAGGTGACTCATAAGCGCAGGCTTTCAGCCCTGGGACCGGGCGGTCTGACCCGGGAAAGGGCCGGTTTCGAGGTGCGCGACGTACATCCCAGCCACTATGGCCGCATCTGCCCCATTGAGACACCAGAAGGCCCCAATATTGGACTGATCGTATCCCTTACCACTCATGCCCAGGTCAATGACTTCGGCTTCATTGAAACACCTTACCGCATTGTAAAGGACGGCATGGTGACCAATGAGGTCAAATACCTGGATGCATCCAAGGAAGCAGACGAAGTCATTGCCCAGGCCAATGCACCCGTGGATGAGGAGGGCAGATTCACCTCGGAACTGATTACTTCGCGTATACACGGCGAACTCAATCTCATGCCCCGGGACGAGGTTACCCTGATGGATGTTTCTCCCACCCAGATCGTGTCCATTTCTTCGGCCCTGATACCTTTCCTGGAGCATGATGACGCCAACAGGGCACTGATGGGCTCCAACATGCAGCGCCAGGCCGTGCCTCTTTTAAAGCCGGAACGTCCACTGGTGGGAACAGGAATGGAGGGACTGGTGGCCAGGGATTCGGGCAGTTGCGAGATTGCCAGGGCTGACGGCATCGTGCGTTATGTGGATGCCAATAAGGTCATAGTCAGCTATGATGAACCCCCGGACAAGTCTTCCCAGGACACTGTTTGCTATGATCTGCAGAAATACCACAAGTCCAACCAGAACAGCTGCTTCGGCCAGAGGCCCAGGGTGCTGCCCGATCAAAGGTTCAAGGCCGGGGATGTTCTGGCGGACGGGCCCAGCATCGTAGACGGCGAACTGGCCCTGGGCAAAAATCTTTCCGTGGCCTTCATGCCCTGGTGTGGATACAACTTTGAGGACTCCATTCTCATTTCCGAGCGCATGGTCAAGGATGACGTATTCTCTTCTGTACACATAGAGGAGTTTGAAGTCATTGCCAGGGATACCAAGCTGGGACCCGAGGAGATTACCAGGGATATACCCAACGTGGGCGAAGACATGCTCAAGTACCTGGATGACAGCGGGATCATCATGATCGGGGCCAAGATACAGCAGGATGATATCCTGGTGGGCAAAATCACCCCCAAAGGGGAGACCCAGCTTACCCCGGAAGAGCGTCTGCTCAGGGCCATATTCGGAGACAAGGCCAGGGACGTCAAGAACACCTCCCTCAAGGTTCCGCCCGGGATCGAGGGTACGGTTATAGATATAAAGGTCTTCAACAGGCGCTCAGGCGAAAAGGATGAGCGTACCAGGATAATCGAGGACAGAGAGCTGGACAGGCTTGCCCAGAGCGAGGAAAAGCATGTCCAGGGCCTCACCGCCCAAACCAGGGACAGGATCTGGGAAGTGGTTTCCGGAAAGAGGCTGGCCCAGACCATCATGGGCCGCAAGAAGGGACAGGTCCTGGCAGAGGCCAACAGCACCCTGCAAAGAGAAGACCTGGACAGGATCCCTCTGAAAAAACTTGCCGGATCATTTGCCAGCAAGGAAGTGAACGAGGCCATCGAGCACCTGATTAAGCTTTACGAAGAACAGCTCAAATTCATCCAGAACGTCTATTCTCAGAAGAGGGACAAGGTAGTGGAGGGGGACGACCTGCCTCCCGGCGTCACCAAAATGGTCAAGGTCTACGTAGCGGTCAAAAGAAAGCTCAACGTGGGCGATAAAATGGCCGGCAGGCACGGCAACAAGGGAGTTGTGTCCTGCATTCTGCCTGAAGAGGACATGCCCTTTTTTGATGACGGAACACCCATTGACATAGTCCTTAGTCCCCTGGGGGTGCCCTCCCGGATGAACATCGGCCAGATAATGGAGACCCACCTGGGCTGGGCGGCCCGGGAACTGGGAAGGCAGCTGGGCAGGATGCTTGAGCAGGGTGTAGATGTCGGGGTCCTTAGAAAGGAAGTGGACGATATATTCAACTCTCCTGAGATAAGCAGGCTGGCCGCAGAAATGGATGATGAAAGTTTCGTCAGGGCTGTACGGGAGCTGGAGCCCGGGATTCTTACCAAGACCCCGGTATTCGACGGGGCAAAGGAAGAAGAGATCTGGCCCTGGCTCAAGAAAGCAGGCCTGAGCGATGACGGCAAGGCCGTGCTGTACGACGGACGTACCGGGGATGCTTTTCACAACAGGATAACAGTGGGCAACATGTATATGCTCAAGCTGCATCACTTAGTTGATGAGAAAATCCATGCCAGATCCACTGGGCCGTATTCCCTGGTCACCCAGCAGCCCCTTGGCGGTAAAGCCCAGTTCGGCGGTCAGCGTCTGGGCGAGATGGAGGTGTGGGCCATCGAGGCCTACGGAGCTTCCTATCTTCTGCAGGAGTTCCTCACCGTGAAGTCCGACGATGTTGCCGGACGGGTGAATATGTACGAGAAAATCGTCAAGGGCAACAATTTTCTGGAATCGGCAATGCCGGAGTCCTTCAACGTACTTATTAAGGAACTTATGGCCCTGGGGCTGGACGTGGATCTGCTGCTGGATGAAAAAAAGAAGTCCAGGAAATAGATGCCGCGCAGACGCCGAGCAGAGCAGACAAGAATAAAGACAACACTTTTTTACATATAAGAGGGCAGGATTATGAGCCTAGATGATCTTTTTTCTCAAAGGTCTTCGAGCACTTCCACCATTTCCGGCAAGGAATTAAAAGGAATCAAAATCAGGGTGGCATCGCCGGAAAAGGTCAGAGAGTGGTCTTTCGGGGAAGTCAAAAAGCCGGAGACAATAAACTACCGTACTTTCAAGCCGGAGCGCGACGGTCTTTTCTGCGCCAAGATCTTCGGGCCGGTCAAGGACTACGAGTGCAATTGCGGCAAGTACAAGCGGATGAAACACCGCGGCATAGTCTGCGAGAAATGCGGGGTGGAAGTCATAGCTTCCAAGGTCCGCCGGGATCGCATGGGACATATAGAGTTGGCCGCCCCGGTAGCTCATATATGGTTTCTCAAAAGTCTTCCCTCCAAGATCGGCACTCTTCTGGACATGACCATGGCGGACCTGGAAAAGGTTTTGTATTTTGATGCCTACATGGTTCTGGATCCCGGAGAGACATCCCTGAACCTCAAGCAGGTGATTTCCGAGGAGCAATATCTACAGGTCCTGGAGACTTACGGGGAAAATGCAGTCCGCGTGGGCATGGGAGCAGAAGTGGTCCGGGAATTTCTCATGAACCTGGACCTGGAGAAGCTAAGGGCCGAACTGCGGGAAGAATCAGAAGGCACACGTTCCCAGACCAAGAAGAAAAAGCTGGCCAAACGCCTGAGGATTGTAGAAGCATTCTTAGAGTCCGGCAACAGGTGCGAGTGGATGGTCCTGGAGACCATCCCGGTTATTCCCCCGGAACTAAGACCCCTGGTCCCCCTGGACGGCGGGCGGTTCGCCACTTCGGACTTAAACGATCTGTACCGCAGGGTGATCAACCGCAACAACCGTCTCAAAAGGCTTCTGGAGCTCGGGGCCCCGGATATAATCATCCGCAACGAAAAGCGCATGCTGCAGGAGGCCGTGGACGCCCTACTGGACAACGGACGTCGGGGCAAGGCCATATCCGGTACCAATGGAAGGCCCCTGAAATCCCTTTCAGACATGATCAAGGGCAAGCAGGGCCGCTTCAGGCAGAATCTGCTGGGCAAGCGCGTTGATTATTCCGGGCGCTCTGTTATTGTGGTGGGGCCCAATCTTAAGCTGCACCAGTGCGGCCTGCCCAAGAAGATGGCCCTGGAGCTGTTCAAGCCTTTTCTATATTCCAGGCTGGAGGAAAAGGGCTACGCCAGCACCATAAAAAGCGCCAAAAAGATGGTGGAGCGCGGCGACGTCGTGGTCTGGGACATCCTGGACGAGGTGGTCAAGGAATACCCGGTCCTTCTGAACCGGGCACCCACTCTGCACCGCCTGGGCATACAGGCCTTCGAGCCAATACTGGTGGAGGGCAAGGCCATCAGGCTGCACCCCTTAGTATGTTCAGCTTTCAATGCTGACTTCGACGGCGACCAGATGGCGGTGCATGTCCCCTTGTCCATAGAGGCCAACGTGGAGTGCCGTGTACTGATCATGTCCACCAACAACATACTCTCCCCGGCCAACGGAGAACCCGTTATCGTTCCTTCACAGGATATTGTGCTGGGGCTTTACTACCTGACGGTGGACCGTTCCATGCAGAAGGGCGAGGGCAAGATATTCTGCGACCCCGGAGAGGTTATCTGCGCTTATGATGCGGGCCATCTGGACCTGCATGCCAGGATAAAGGTGCGCATTGACGGAGAACTCCACGACACCACTACAGGCAGAATCATCGTAAACGACCTTCTGCCGGATAATGTACCCTTCTCCCTGGTGAACTGCATTTTAAACAAAAAGAACATCGGCAGGCTGGTGGGCAACACCTACCGCTGGGCCGGGACCAAGGCCACGGTCATACTCTGCGACAGAATTAAGGACCTGGGATATGAGTATTCCACTCTGGCCGGGATCACCATCGGGGTTAAGGACCTGACTATTCCCGAGAAAAAGAAGACTATAATTGATACGTCCCAGGAAACAATCAACGAAATAGAGCGCCAGTACAACGAGGGCATCATTACCAGGACGGAGAAATACAATAAAGTGGTGGATGTATGGACCAAGGCCACCAACGATGTGTCCAACGAGATGATGAAGAAGCTCTCCACCGATATTGTCAGGGATCCCGAGACAGGCCGGGAAGAAAGCAATGTAAGCCTGAATCCCATATTCATGATGGCCAATTCCGGGGCCAGGGGCAACAAGGACCAGATGCGCCAGCTGGCAGGCATGAGGGGGCTTATGGCCAAGCCTTCGGGAGAGATCATCGAAACCCCGATTATCTCCTGCTTTCGCGAAGGACTGACTGTTCTGCAGTACTTCACCTCCACGCACGGTGCCAGAAAAGGCCTGGCTGACACGGCCCTTAAGACGGCCAACTCCGGCTACCTGACCAGACGGCTGGTGGACGTGGTTCAGGACGTAGTGGTCTCGGAGTTTGACTGCGGCACTGTGGACGGAATAGAGCTTACCCATCTCATGAAGGCAGGAGAAGTGCAGGCCAGGCTCAGCGAACGGATTCTGGGAAGAATAGCCATGTATGACATCCTGGATCCTGAAACCGGCGAGGTTATTGTAGCCGGCAACTCCATGATCACCGAAGACGATGCTGAAAAAATAGACGCAGCCGGCATCAATGCTGTTTCCATCCGGTCCGCTCTGACCTGCAAGACAAAAAGAGGAGTCTGCTCTCTTTGCTACGGTCGGGATCTGGCCAGGGGACACCTGGTGAACGTCGGGGAGACGGTGGGCATCATCGCCGCCCAGTCCATAGGTGAGCCCGGTACGCAGCTGACCATGCGCACATTCCACATTGGAGGAACCGCATCCAAGGAGATCGAACGCTCCAATATCAAGGCCAGTAATGTTGGTCATGTTGTGTTTTCCAGGATACGTACCGTGGAAAATACAAAGGGCGAGTTCATGGTCATGGGCAAGAGCGGACAGCTCAAGATAGTTGATGATCAGGGCCGGGAACGGGAAAAATACTTCCTGCCCACCGGGGCCAAGCTGTTTGTCCGGGCTGATGAAAAAGTCAGCAAGGGACAGATGCTGGCGGAGTGGGATCCCTTCAACGAGCCCTTTGTCACTGATATTGAAGGCAGGATCAAGTTCTCGGATATAATAGAGGGCCGCACATACCAGGAAAAGGTGGACGAGACCACCGGAAGGGCCACCATGACCATTACCGAGTACCGCTCCACCAATTTCAGACCCAGTGTTTCCATCTGCGACGACAAGGGCAGGGTCAAGATGCGACCCGAAACATCATCTGAAGCCATATTCCAGCTGCCTGTGGGGGCCATTTTGATGGTCCAGGACGGAGACAAGGTGCAGGCAGGGGATATTATTGCCAGAAAACCCAGGGAGTCTTCCAAGACCAAGGACATCGTCGGCGGTCTGCCCAGGGTGGCGGAACTCTTCGAAGTGAGAAAGCCCAAGGACCAGGCAGTGGTCACGGAAATTGACGGAATAGTTTCCTTCGGGCCGGAATCCAAGGGCAAGCGCAAGATCATAATAGGACCTGAGGTCGGCGAGCCCAAGGAATACCTCATACCCAAGGGCAAGCATATTACGGTGCAGGAAGGTGATTTTGTGGAGTCCGGGGAGCTGATTACCGAGGGCAACCCGGATCTGCACGATATGCTCAAGATCAAGGGTGAAAAATATCTGGCCAACTATCTGGTTGAAGAGGTGCAGGACGTTTATCGCTTCCAGGGTGTCCAGATAAATGACAAGCATATTGAGGTCATCGTCCGCCAGATGCTCAAGAAGGTAAATATTATTGATCCTGGAGATACAGGTTTTCTGGTTGGACAGCAGGTGGAAAAGACTGTTTTCATGAAAGAAAACGAAAAAAGCCTGCGCAAGGGCAAAAATCCTGCCATGGCTGAGCCGGTGGTCCTGGGCATCACCCAGGCCTCCCTCACTACTGAATCCTTTATTTCTGCGGCCTCCTTTCAGGAAACCACCAAGGTTCTCACGGAAGCCGCGCTCATGGGCAAGGTGGACCAGTTAAGAGGGCTCAAGGAAAATGTCATTGTGGGCAGGCTCATCCCTGCCGGCACCGGTTACAGGCCATACGTCAACTGCGGCATAACCGTGCCGGATCAGCCCGAGGATCCGGAGGAATTCATGGAGGACCTGGACGACCAGGTGTACATAGGAAGGCAGACCCGCTGATGCAGTTACACAGGGCAGATGGCAGGGGGTTACGCTTATATGAGCAGGCGGGCAGAAAAAGCCAGGGCTGCAAAGAAAGCTGTAAAGGCTGGATTTTACAGATGCCCGGCTATGTTCAATAATTAGTATCTGTTTAGCGCTTTGCATGTGGCATGGGGACTGGCTCTTCCGGGACCCACTTGTCCCAAAAAATGAGATATTTTAAGCACAAAATGATGCTCAAGTGGGTCCCGGAGTGCCTGTCCCCTGCTTTCCTTAAAAGCGCTAAACAGATACAATAATTATAAGTCAGTTACATATTTTGCTTGACACAGACCAACAGATCAATTAACTACAGCGGGTTTGAGCCAGCAGAATTATTCGGAGGAAATATGCCTACCATAAATCAATTGGTAAGAAGGTCCAGGGACCAGGTGGTGAAGCGCAAAAAAAGGGCCGCGCTTCAGGAGTGTCCCCAGAAGCGGGGTGTCTGTGTCCGCGTTTACACCACTACACCCAAAAAGCCCAACTCAGCATTGCGCAAGGTTGCCAGGGTCCGCCTCACAAACGGAATCGAGGTTACTTCCTATATACCCGGAGAAGGACACAACCTGCAGGAGCACTCCGTGGTCATGATCAGGGGCGGGCGTGTCAAGGACCTGCCGGGTGTCAGATATTCCATTATCAGGGGCACCCTGGATACATCCGGTGTTCGGGACCGCAGAAAAAGCAGGTCCAAGTACGGCACCAAAAGACCAAAATAGCTTTTGCGCAAGGGAGAGAAAATAATGCCACGCAAAGGTCCCATACCTAAAAGAGCAGTGCTGCCTGATCCGGTATATCACAGCCGGATGGTAAGCAAGTTTGTCAACCGCCTCATGGTGGACGGCAAGAAAAGCATAGCAGAAAACCTGCTGTACAAAGCCATTGAAGAGCTGGGAGAAAAGACCAGCGAAGAGCCTCTCAAGGCATTCAATCAGGTAGTGGAAAACGTCAAGCCGCATATGGAGGTCAAGTCCAGGCGTGTAGGCGGCGCAACCTACCAGGTTCCCATGGAAGTAAGGCCCAGCAGGCAGGAAGCCCTGGCCATCCGGTGGCTGGTACTTTATGCCCGCAACCGGGGGGAAAAGGGAATGGACCGCAAGCTGTCCTCGGAACTGCTTGATGCCTACAACAATCGCGGGGGCGCAATAAAGAAGAAGGAAGACACGCATCGCATGGCCGAAGCCAACAAGGCCTTTGCTCACTATCGCTGGTAATTGCGCCGGCAGGTGAGAAGCTTTTATCTGATCAGTGCACGCCATGATCAGATAAAGTTCAGGAGGCTGGTCAGGCTGGATAACCCTAAACACCAATCATGCCTGGGTGTGATTATACCCAGGTTTTTTGTATCTGGTTTAACACTAAAGAGAGATCATCAGTGTCACGGCTCGTACCCATAGACAAGCAGCGAAACATTGGCATCATGGCCCACATAGACGCGGGCAAGACAACTACCACCGAGCGTATACTCTACTATACAGGTGTATCGCATCGTCTTGGGGAGGTGCATGATGGACAGGCGGTAATGGACTGGATGGAGCAGGAGCAGGAACGCGGCATCACCATCACTTCGGCTTCCACCACCTGTTTCTGGAAGGATCACAGGATCAATATTATCGACACCCCGGGCCATGTGGACTTCACTGTCGAGGTGGAACGCTCTCTCAGGGTTCTGGACGGCTGTGTGGCTGTTTTCTGTGCCGTCGGCGGAGTGGAGCCCCAGAGTGAGACGGTCTGGAGGCAGGCTGACAAGTATCATGTCCCCAGAATGGCCTTCGTAAACAAGATGGACAGGACAGGAGCGGATTTTTTCAGGGTTGTGGATATGATCCGCGACCGGCTCAAGGCCAAGCCCGTGCCCCTTCAGATACCCATCGGTTCCGAGGAGAATTTCAGGGGGCTTATAGACCTGGTATACGGCAAGGCCTACATCTTTGATGACCAGTCCTTGGGCAAGAAGTTCGATTATATAGACATACCCGAGGAATACCAGGAGGAAGCCCAGAAATGGCGTCATCACTTAGTGGAGTCCATTGCCGAAGAGGAGGAAGCCCTGCTGGACAAGTACCTCTCCGGCGAAGAGCTGACCTCAGAGGAGATCATGGGCGGGGTGCGCAAGGCCGCAATCTCTTTGAGTATATGCCCGGTGCTGTGCGGATCGGCATTCAAGAACAAGGGTGTCCAGCCTCTTCTGGATGCAGTGGTAAGCTTTATGCCTTCGCCGGTGGATATACCTCCCATTCAGGGAGTAGATCCCAGTACAGAAGAGACCATAATCTGTCCTCCAAATGATGACGATCCTTTCAGTGCCCTGGCTTTTAAGCTTACATCAGATCCATATGTCGGCCATCTTTCTTTTCTCAGGATTTACTCCGGCAAAATTGAGAGCGGTATGAGTGTAATAAATGCCGCCACCGGAAAAAAGGAACGCATCGGCCGGCTTTTGAAGATGCACTCCAACAAGCGCGAAGAGATCAAATCCGCCTATGCAGGCGATATAGTTGCCGCAGTGGGCCTTAAATACACGGCCACAGGGGAGACCCTGTGCACACCGGAGCGCCCTGTGCTCCTGGAATCCATAGAATTTCCCGATCCGGTCATTGAGATAGCCATAGAGCCCAAGACCAAGAATGACCAGAACTCCCTGAGTAATGCCCTGCAGAAACTGTCCAAAGAGGACCCGTCCTTCAGGGTGAACACCGACGAAGAGAGCGGACAGACACTGATCGCCGGCATGGGGGAACTGCACCTGGATATTATCGTGGACAGGCTTACGCGGGAATTCGGAGTGGACGCCAACGTGGGCAAGCCCAGGGTTTCATACCGAGAGACCATCACCAAGAAAATCAAGCAGGACACCAGGTATGTCAAACAGACCGGAGGGCGCGGTCAGTACGGCCACGTTGTACTGGAGGTGGAGCCTGCAGAAACCGGCCAGGGCTACGAATTCGTCAACTCCATTGTGGGCGGGGTGATTCCCAAGGAATATATACCCGCAGTAGACAGGGGGATCCAGGACGCCATGAAAAGCGGAGTGGCAGCCGGTTATCCCATGGTGGACATAAAGGTCAACTTAGTCTTTGGTTCGTACCATGATGTGGATTCATCCGAGCAGGCTTTTTATATTGCAGGTTCCATGGCTTTCAAGGAGGCCTGCAACAAAGCAGAGCCGATAATTCTTGAGCCCATCATGTATGTGGAGGCGCTCACACCGGAAGAGTACATGGGAGATGTAATGAGCGATCTCAACGGCAGGAGGGGCAAGGTTCTGGGGATGGAGCCCAGGATGGGCACCCAGATAATCAAGGCCTATGTGCCCCTGAACAATATGTTCGGTTATGCCACGGACCTGCGCTCCAATTCGCAGGGCAGGGCAACCTATACCATGCAGTTCGACCACTATGACAAGGTTCCTTCCAGCCTGGCCGACGAAATTTTGAAAATCAAGTAAGGGGAGTAAGAGATGGGAAAGTCTAAGTTTGACCGCAAGAAGCCGCACGTTAATATAGGTACCATAGGCCATATTGACCATGGCAAGACCACGTTGACAGCAGCCATTACCAAGGTATTGAGCATGAAGGGCAGTGGTCAGTTTGTGGCGTTTGACCAGATAGACAAGGCTCCTGAGGAGAAGGAGCGCGGCATTACCATAGCAACTGCCCACGTGGAGTACGAGACACCCAATCGTCATTATGCTCACGTGGATTGTCCCGGTCACGCTGACTATATCAAGAACATGATTACTGGTGCTGCCCAGATGGATGGAGCGGTTCTGGTTGTGGCGGCAACTGACGGTCCCATGCCCCAGACCCGTGAGCATATACTTCTGGCCCGCCAGGTTGGAGTTCCAAGTTTAGTTGTTTACCTGAACAAGGTGGATCTGGTTGATGATCCCGAGCTTCTGGAGCTGGTGGAGCTGGAGGTTCGCGAGCTTTTAAGCAAGTATGATTTTCCCGGAGACGATGTTCCCGTTGTGCGCGGCAGTGCCCTGAAGGCCCTGGAGACTGAGGACTCTGAATCCGAGGATGCCAAGAGCATCTGGGAGATAGTGCAGGCCTGCGATGATTTCATTCCTGAGCCGCAGCGAGACATTGACAAGCCTTATCTTATGCCCATAGAGGACGTGTTTTCCATATCCGGCCGGGGTACAGTTGTCACCGGCCGTGTTGAGCGCGGCATCATCAAGGTTGGCGACGAGGTGGAGATAGTGGGCATAAACGAGACCCGCAAGACTGTCTGCACTGGTGTGGAGATGTTTCGCAAGGTACTGGACCAGGGTCAGGCTGGCGACAACGTAGGAGTTCTACTGCGCGGCATCAAGCGAGATGATGTTGAGCGTGGTCAGGTTCTGGCAGCGCCCAAGTCCATCAAGCCTCACCGTCGTTTCAAGGCTGAGGTGTATATATTGAACAAGGAAGAGGGTGGTCGTCATACCCCGTTTTTTTCCGGATACCGTCCGCAGTTTTATTTCCGGACCACTGATGTGACCGGTGTGGTGACATTGCCGGACGGAGTTGAGATGGTCATGCCCGGGGATAATACGACCTTTGATGTTGAGCTTATAGTACCGATAGCCATGGATCCGGGCCTGAGGTTCGCCATCCGCGAGGGCGGCCGCACCGTTGGCGCAGGCGTGGTCTCGGAAATCGTGGAGTAAAAAAATGGCAACCATGAACAGCGACAGAATCAGAATCAAACTAAGGGCATATGACAACCGCATCCTGGACAAGGCGGTTGTGGAGATAGTCGATTCCGCCAAAAATACCGGGGCAGGTGTAGCCGGACCCATTCCTCTGCCCACCAGGATTCACAAATACACGGTGAACCGCTCGGTGCATGTGGACAAGAAGTCCAGGGAACAATTCGAAATGAGAGTGCATAAACGTTTGCTGGACATCATGGAGCCCACACAACAGACAGTTGATGCCCTGGGCAAGCTCAATCTTCCAGCAGGCGTTGATGTCGAGATAAAGCTGTAGGTGAAAAAATGAAACACACAATCGGATTAATAGGTAAAAAACTGGGCATGACCAGTGTTTTCAGCGACGACGGCAAGTTTATACCGGTGACTGTGATTCAGGCAGGCCCATGTCCCGTGATCCAGAAAAAAGACCAGGATAAGGACGGTTATTCCGCGATACAGATAGGTTATGATTCCATGCCCGGACACAAGCTGAACAAGCCGGTCAGGGGCCACCAGGCCAAAGCCGGGAAAGGCTTTTTCCGAAAGCTTACCGAGTTCAGTCCGGAAAACGTGGAAGAATTTGAACCAGGACAGGAACTAAACGTGGAAATATTCAAGCCCGGGGACAGGATCAAGCTGACAGGGACCTCCAAGGGAAAAGGCTTTGCCGGAGTCATGAAGCGCTGGAATTTCCGAGGTCTGCCCAGGACACATGGCCACGAAAAGGTGCACAGGTCTCCCGGTGCGATAGGACAATGCGCTGACCCAGGCAAGGTGTTCAAGGGCAAGAAGATGCCCGGCCGAATGGGCAACAAGACGGTTTCCTACAAAAACGCCGAGATAATTTCAGTTCGAACACAGGACAATGTGATACTGGTCAAGGGCCAGGTTCCCGGACCCAGAAATGGGTACGTCGTTCTTCACAAGCAGGATTAAGAGGTTTTCATGCTAAGTGCCAAAGTATATTCACAAGATAACCAGGAAGTGGGTGAAATCGACCTCCAGGAAAATGTTTTTTCCGTGAGCGTCAAGCCCGAACTGATGCACCAGGCTGTCCGGGCTCACCGCGCAGCGGTCCGCTCGGGCACTGTCGGAGTCAAGAACAGGGCACTGATATCCGGTGGAGGGCGCAAACCCTGGAGACAGAAAGGCACCGGAAGGGCAAGGGCCGGGACTGGGCGCTCTCCCCTGTGGCGGGGAGGCGCTGTAATACACGGTCCGAAAGCAAGGGATTATTCCATAAAGCTGAACAAGAAGGTCCGCAGGCTGGCCCTGAAGATGGCGCTAAGCACCAAGTACGCTCAGGACAAGCTGCAGATTTTGGATAATCTGGACTTAAGCCGTATCAGGACAAAGGACTTCGTCAGCATAAAAAATAATCTCGGTTTGAAAAAACCCTTGATTGTTACCGCAGAAAAGAGTAATAATCTTGAGCTTTCGGCCAGAAACGTTCCCGGTGTCGAGGTTATAACCCAGGACAGCATCAATGTTTATGAAGTCCTTAAACACCAGGAACTGGTAATGGACAAACAGGCAGTGGAAAAACTGCAGGAAAGGTTGGGCTAAAAATGCACAGCACCCAGGTACTCATACGCCCTATGGTTTCTGAAAAATCCAACGATCTCAAGGAAGTTCAGAACAAGGTGGTCTTTGCGGTCCATCCCGGGGCCAACAAGTTTCAGGTCAAGAACGCAGTTGAAAGCATATTCAACGTCAAGGTGGACAAGGTCAATATTATCCGCCGGCAGCCTCTGCAGCGAAAGAGGTTCGGCCGGGTCAGCGGCAAGATTCCGGGTTACAAAAAGGCCTTTATCACCCTGGCCGCAGGCGACAAGATAGAATTTTTCGAAGGGGTATAGTCAGATGGCCATCAAAAAGTTAAAGCCGACCTCACCGGGTAGAAGATTTCAGACTGTTTCCAGCTTTGAGGGAATAAATAGAGTGGAGCCTGAAAAGTCCCTTCTGGAAGGCCTGACCAAAAAAAGCGGACGCAACAATTACGGGCGTATCACGTCCAGGAGACGCGGTGGCGGGACCAAGCGCAAATACAGGATTATCGATTTCAAGCGCAATAAGTTCAATGTCCCGGCCAGAGTGGTGTCCATAGAATATGATCCAAACCGAAGCGCCCGCATTGCACTTCTGTCATACCGGGACGGTGAAAAGCGCTATATTCTCGCTCCGGCAGGACTTAAGACCGGAGCCTGGGTTCAGGCAGGTGAAGGGGTGGATATCCAGCCAGGAAATGCCATGCCCATGTCCCAGATTCCTGTAGGCACAATAATTCACAATATTGAGCTTACTCCGGGACGGGGAGGCCAGATGGCCAGATCGGCAGGAACATATGCCCAGTTAGTGGCCAAGGAACACAAGTACGCCCTTATCAAACTGCCTTCCGGAGAAGTGCGCAAGGTGCTGGCTGCAAATACGGCAAGCATCGGTCAGGTAGGCAATGTGGAGCATGAAAATATCTCCATCGGCAAGGCCGGCCGCAACAGGTGGCGGGGCAAAAGGCCCAGCGTAAGGGGTGTGGCCATGAACCCCGTTGATCATCCTCTGGGCGGCGGAGAAGGAAGAAGTTCCGGCGGAAGGCATCCGGTATCACCCTGGGGCTGGCCTACCAAGGGATATAAGACCAGGCGCAAGAACAAGCCCTCAGATAAACTGATCGTGAACAAGCGTAAGAAATAACAGGAGAGATCATGCCCAGATCAATTAAAAAAGGTCCTTTTGTGGATGATCACCTGCTGAAAAAGGTGGAAAAAGCCAAGGAGACTAGGGACAAGAAGGTCATAAAGACCTGGTCCAGAAGATCCACCATCACCCCGGAGATGGTTGGACTTACCTTTGCTGTACACAACGGGAAAAAATTCATCCCCGTATTCGCCACCGAAAACATGGTGGGGCACAAGATGGGTGAATTCGCTCCCACCAGGACATTCTACAGTCACGCAGCAGATCGCAAAAGCAAGGCCAAACGCAAATAACGGGTAGCAGGTACAAGATGGAAACCAGAGCAATAGCCAGATATATCAGGATTTCACCTCAAAAAGCCCGCCTGGTAGGGGACAATGTTCGCGGACTTCCTGTAGAGGATGCCGTAAACATTCTGAACTTTACCCCCAAAAAGGCTGCTAGGCTTTTAAAGAAGGTGCTCGACTCGGCCCTGGCCAATGCGGAGCAGAACTACAGCCTGGATTTAGATAATCTATATGTAAAGCAGGTCCGCGTAGATGAAGGCCCCACACTCAAGAGGATACAGCCCAGAGCCATGGGCAGGGCAAACCGTATCCTGAAGAGAACAAGCCATATTACAGTAATAGTTGAAGAGTTATAGGAGGGAGTTGTCTTGGGTCAAAAGGTACATCCTTATGGGTTCAGAGTCGGCTATAATAAGAACTGGTTATCCAGATGGTACAGCAAAACCAGCTATCCGGAATTTATCATAGAAGACAGAAAGCTGCGCAATTATCTGAAGTCAAAGCTTTATCATGCAGGCATATCCAGAATCGAGCTGGAGCGGGCGGCCGACAAGGTCAGGATTATTATATACACATCCAGACCGGGCATAGTCATAGGTCGTAAGGGTGCAGAAATTGAAAACCTGCGAAGCGATCTCAAGAAAAAATTCCAGAACGAATTTTCCATAGAGGTCAACGAAGTCAGAAGGCCAGAAACCGATGCGCAACTGGTGGCAGAAAATATCGCTTTACAGCTGGAACGAAGAGTTGCCTTCAGAAGAGCCATGAAAAGGTCTGTAAGCCTGGCCCAGAAATTTGGAGCCCAGGGAATAAAGATTTCCTGTGCAGGACGTCTGGGAGGGGCGGAAATCGCAAGAACGGAATGGCTAAGAGAAGGCAGAGTTCCATTGCATACATTAAGAGCTGATATTGACTATGGCTTTGCCCAGGCCAGGACCACTTACGGAATAATCGGCGTCAAAGTATGGATATACAAGGGCGATATACTAAACGAGGTTAGATAGTCATGCTCAGTCCCAAAAAAGTCAGGTTCAGAAAGAGGCAGAAGGGAAAGATCAAGGGAAAGGCCTCCAGGGGAACCAACGTCAACTTCGGCGAGATAGGTCTCAAGGCTGTTGAATCAGGAAAGATCACCAATCAGCAGATAGAATCCGCCCGTATAGCCATGATGAGACATATCAAACGCGGCGGAAAAGTGTTTATCCGCATCTTTCCGGATAAACCCATTACGGCCAAGCCTGCTGAAACCAGGCAAGGCAAGGGCAAGGGATCTCCCATCGGCTGGTGTGCTCCTGTCAAACCGGGCAGGATACTCTACGAGCTGCGCGGTGTAGCCAACACTGAACTGGCCAGAGAAGCCCTGCGCCGTGCTTCCTACAAGCTGCCTGTAAAGACCGTAATAGTTGAGAAGGAGTGGTAGAAGTTATGAAGCCAGAGGAAATTCGCAAACTATCCAGGGCGGACATGCAGGAGCAGCTCGGCGGGTTCAGGCAGGAGCTTTTCAATTTGAGGTTTCAGCACTCCACCGGACAGCTTGAGAACACCCAGAGACTTTCTCAGGTTCGCAAAAATATTGCCAGGATACTAACAATTCTCAGGGAAAAAGAGGCAGGAAAAGCCCATGACAAGTAAAACCAAAGCCTCCGGAAGCAAGCGCAGGATGGTGGGGTTTGTAATAAGCGATAAAAACGACAAGACTATTGTCGTCCGTGTAGAGACCCTCATCAAGCATCCACTGCTCAAGAAATACATACGCAGAAGAAAAAAGTTCATGGCGCATGACCCGGAAAATGATTCCAAGATCGGAGACAAGGTTCAGATCATTGAGCACCGTCCATTGAGTGCCAGAAAAAAATGGCACCTGAACAAAGTTCTGGAAAGATCAGTATAGCAGGCAAAACCGGAGGTCATACTCAAAGGGATAAGACAGCCCAGCGGTTATTAAAAAATTGCATGGCAGATGATACTTTGAGTCAATGTACCTGCTGCTTTATAAATAACGAGACATAAGGTGGAAGAAAATGATTCAAGTCCAGACCAAACTGGATGTAGCCGACAATTCAGGCGCAAAAAGCGTGGCCTGCATAAAAGTGCTGGGCGGCAGCAAGCGCAGGTATGCATCCATAGGTGATATAGTAGTTGTGTCGGTCAAGGACGCCATGCCCAGAGCCAAAGTCAAAAAGGGTGATATTTACAAGGCCGTGGTTGTCCGGACCAAGAAGGAAGTCGGGCGTAACGACGGCTCGCACATCCGTTTTGACAATAATTCAGCAGTTCTGCTCAACAAGAATATGGAGCCCATCGGGACCCGGATATTCGGGCCTGTGGCCAGGGAGCTGCGCGGCAGAAATTTCATGAAGATTGTTTCTCTTGCGCCAGAGGTTTTGTAAAATGAACAAGACGAAGATCAAGCAGAACGACAAGGTAATGATCATATCCGGCAAGGATAAGACCAAGATAGGCAAGGTGCTCAAGATATATCACAATAAGGGCAAGGTGCTTGTAGAGGGCCTGAACAAGATAAAGAAGCACGTCAAGCCCAATCCGTACAAGCAGGAACAGGGAGGCATCAAGGACGCCGAGGCTCCAGTGCATATATCTAACGTAAGAGTGGTCTGCGACGCTTGTGCCAATCCCACCAAACCGGCCTTTAGACTGACCGGTGACGGTGAAAAAGTTCGTTTCTGTAAAAAATGTGACGAGAATTTTTAGGAGTTATGATGCTCAGGCTGGAAAAGTACTTTAAAGATGAAATAAGCCCCAAGCTGCACAAAGAGTTCAACTACAAGTCGCCAATGCAGATTCCCAGTGTAAAGAAAGTCACACTGAACATGGGGCTTGGAGAAGGCAGCCAGAACAACAAGCTTATCCAGGACGCTGTGGAAGAGCTCTCCAGGATTGCCGGGCAAAAGGCCGTTGTTACCAGGGCCAAAAAATCCATTGCCGCCTTCAAGCTCAGGGAAGGCATGCCTGTTGGATGTACAGTGACACTAAGACGCGCCCGCATGTGGGCCTTTCTGGATAAGCTGCTGAACATCGCACTGCCCAGGGTGCGCGATTTCCGCGGCCTTCCTGACAGAGGCATGGATGGACGTGGCAACTACACCCTGGGAATAAAGGAACATACCATTTTTCCGGAAATCAATCTGGATAAGGTGGACCGGAACAAGGGTATGAACATTACTGTGGTAACTTCAGCTAATACCGACAAGGAAGGCAAGTCTCTGCTGACCCTGCTTGGTATGCCTTTTAAAAAATAAGGAGGGCTGGTTTTGACAAGGAAAGCTCTGATGGTAAAAGCGCACAGGAAGACCAAGTTTTCCTCCAGACGCTATAACCGCTGTCCCCTTTGCGGTAGAGCCCGTGCTTATATGCGGCATTTCGGGATCTGCCGCATATGTTTCAGAAACATGTCCCTGGCAGGAGAGCTGCCAGGCGTCAGAAAATCAAGCTGGTAGATGGAGAGAGGAGCAATCATGTCCGTTGACCCCATTGCAGATATGCTGACCCGCATAAGAAATGCTCATACAGCACTGCATCGAGAAGTAAAGATGCCATCAAGCAAGGCCAAAAAAGCAATTCTTGAGATCATGGCAGATAAGGGCTTTATCCAGGATTTCAAATCTGATGGCAGAACCATCCAGGTAAGGCTTAAATATTACGGCAGCAGGCCTGTGATCAAGGGACTGAACAAGATAAGCAAACCGGGACGCAAAGTGTATTCACAGGCTGCAGAGATACCCTTAGTGAGAAACGGGCTTGGAATCTGCATAGTGTCCACCTCACGGGGGGTAATGGACGGTATGGAGGCCCGGAAACAAAATGTCGGCGGAGAGCTTATCTGCGAGGTATGGTAAGCCCGATCAGTCCAGCAAAATCAGCCGGCACGGCACTGCTTGCAGTACCCGGACTCACGGGACAGATTTATAGAACTCAATCCGGAATGTTATTAGCAGATAAGCAGTCAAAGGTCCGGTTAACTCCATATTCAAACTGAATAAATCAGCAAAAGAACCTGCTTGTAGAATTTATACAGTCAAATTCCGGTAGGAAAGGTAATCATGTCAAGAATAGGAATAGAGCCCATTAAAATACCACAGGGCGTCGAGATTACACAACATTCTTCTATGATTGATGTCAAGGGCCCCAAAGGTCAGCTCAGTGTAGATCTTGACCCCAGGATCAGCATCAATATCGAGGGACAGACACTGCAGGTACAAAAGGCCGATGACAGCATCAAGGCCAGGGAGCAGTGGGGACTTAGGAGGACGCTGATCAACAATGCTGTCCAGGGAGTGCATCAGGGCTTCAAAAAGTCCCTGGACGTCATAGGAGTAGGTTACAAGGTTGATCTGCAGGGTAATACCCTGGTGCTGAACGTCGGGTATTCGCATCCTGTACACATTGAACTTCCCGGGGGAGTCGAGGGCAGTGTAGAGAAAAACAGGATTACACTGTCAGGTATTGATAAGCAGCTTGTAGGAGAGACAGCGGCTAAGATAAGACGCGTCAGACCCCCGGAACCTTATAAGGGCAAGGGGATCAGGTACGAAAACGAAGAAGTGAAACAAAAAGCCGGCAAGTCCGGTAAAAAATAGCGGGTAGACACATGAAGCTGTCCAAAAATCAAAGACGCATCAAGCGCAAATACCGTATACGCAAAAAAATCAGGGGCACTGCAGAAAAGCCGAGGCTTGTGGTTTTCAGATCCAACAAACACATTTATGCCCAGATTGTAGACGATGCAGATGCGCGTACACTGGCTGCATGTTCCACTCACAACCTTGATGAGCATTCAGGCCTGAATGCCACTGCAGCCCAGAGCGTTGGAAGCAAGCTGGCGGAACAGGCAACCAGCAAAAATATATCAACTGTAGTTTTCGATCGCAACGGCTATTATTATCACGGAAGGATAAAAGCTCTGGCTGACGCAGCACGTGCTGGCGGCCTCAAGTTCTAAGGGGAACGATTTCATGCAGCAAAACGATTTGGAACTCATAGAAAAGATAGTCTATCTGAACCGTGTGGCCAAGGTGGTCAAGGGCGGACGCAGGTTCAGGTTCAGTGCCTTAGTTGTAGTGGGCGATGGACAGGGAACTGTAGGCTACGGCCTGGGTAAAGCCAATCAGGTACCCGAAGCCATTAGAAAGGCCACGGAAAAGGCCAAGAAGTCCATGGTCAGAATGGTTTTGAGCGGATCAACAATACCCTTTCAGGTCACCGGCCGGTACGGTGCGGCCAGGGTCCTGCTCAAGCCGGCCAGCGAAGGTACCGGGATAATTGCCGGCGGTCCAGTGAGAGCCGCCATGGAAGCCGCTGGAGTCAAAAACATACTTACAAAGGCCATTGGCACCAACAACCCGCATAACGTGGTCAAGGCTACCGTGGAAGGGCTCAGTCAGATGACCAGCCCTGAACATGTGTCAGGCCTGCGCGGACAGAGTGTGGAGTATGCAAGTGTAAGGTAGGGCCCTTACGGGCTTTTTGGGAGAGAAAAGAATGAAGATCAAGCTGAAGAGAAGTTTTATCGGGATGAAGCCGGTACAGAGAAGAACCCTGCAGGCCCTTGGGTTCAAGCGGCCCAATCAGGTGCTGGAAGTACAGGACAATCCGAGTATCAAGGGCATGATTAAACATGTGCAAAGCTTTGTCGAGGTAATTAAATAATGAACCTGCATGAAATTTACCCCTTTCCTGAAGATCAGAAAGCCCCCAAGCGCCTTGGACGGGGCAATTCCAGCGGAAAGGGAAAGACCAGCGGCAAAGGACACAAGGGACAGAAGTGCCGGGCAGGCGCAAGTATACCCGCTCATTTCGAAGGCGGGCAGATGCCTTTGTCCAGGAGACTGCCCAAAAGAGGTTTTAAGAACAGGTTCCGTCAGGAGTACTGCTCAGTTAATCTCAAGCAGCTTGCTGATCATTTTCCCAGTACTTCAGAAATTAACTTGGAAGACATATACAGCAAAAAACTTGCTCGAAAGAACTACCCGGTAAAAATTCTGGGCGATGGAGAAATAAACTTTGCAGCACAAGTTACCGCCCACAAGTTCAGCAAAACAGCAGCAGAAAAAATAGTAAATGCCGGTGGGCAGGTAAAATCCCTGGAAGGATAACAGCTTGAAACAGCCAGCATCTACTGGAGGATCAGGATTAAAGGACCTGCGCAACAAGGTCCTTTTTACCTTTTTTATACTGGGAGTGTACCGCATAGGTGTTCACGTGCCTCTGCCCGGAATTGACGGACAGGCTTTGTCTGAATTTTTCGCCGGTGCAGAGCATACACTTTTCGGACTCTTTGACATGTTCGCCGGTGGCGGGCTGAAGAATTTTTCCATCTTCGCCCTGGGCATAATGCCCTATATATCTGCATCGATCATCATGCAGCTACTTACAGTCGTAAGTCCTACGCTGTCCAGATGGAAAAAAGACGAGGGTGAAGCAGGCAGAAAAAAGATCACCCAGTGGACCAGGTACGGGACAGTGATGATTACCCTGGTTCAGGGGATGGGCATATCAGTCGGCCTGGAACAGATGACCAGTCCTGACGGCGCTTCGGTAGTTATAGAGGGTGGCTGGGCCTTCAGGCTGACAACAGTTTTTACGCTTACCGCAGGAACCATATTTATCATGTGGCTGGGAGAGCGCATAACTGCAAGAGGTCTTGGCAACGGAATATCACTGATTATATTTGCAGGTATCGTAGCCGGCTTTCCAGGGGCCCTGGCCAATGTATACCAGCTCTTCACCGCAGGTGAACTGACTTTGTTCATGGGAATTTTTGTCCTGGCCATTGTTGTTGGAGTTCTGCTCTTTATAGTCTTCGTAGAAAGGGGACAGCGCCGGTTGCCCATTCATTACGCCAAGCGCATGATGGGAAGGAAGATGTATGGAGGACAGACCAGTCACCTGCCCTTGAAGTTGAATACATCAGGAGTCATCCCGGCAATTTTTGCTTCCTCCATCCTGATGTTTCCGGCAACTATCGCCAGTTTTTCCCAGGCAGGTTTTTTAGAAGCTGTAGCCAATCATCTTCAGCCTGAATCTCTGGTATACAACCTGATTTTTGTTGCGCTGATAATATTCTTCTGCTTTTTCTATACCGCGATCATCTTCGATCCCAAGGATATTGCAGAAAACCTGAAGAAACAGGGAGGATTCATCCCTGGAATCAGACCGGGACTCAGAACCAAGGAATACATTGATGCTGTACTGTCCAGACTGACATTCAGCGGGTCCATATATCTTTCACTGGTATGCGTTCTGCCTGTATTCATGATCAGGGAATTCAACGTACCATTTTACTATGGAGGTACAGCCCTGCTGATTGTGGTAGTAGTGGCCATGGACACCATGTCCCAGTTTCAATCGCATCTTATATCCAGGCATTACGAAGGGCTTATGACCAAAACCAGGATCAAGGGAAGGCGCTAGGATTGAAAAAATTTCGAGGCATTTTTCTGAAAAATGACCATGAAATATCACTTTTAAGAGAAGCCAATCAGATAGTAGCCCGAATCCTTGATGATATCGAATCCCGCATCAGGCCTGGAATTACAACCATGGATCTGGAGGAAAGGGCCAACGAACTGTGTGCTCAATACCAGGTAAAGCCAGCTTTCAAGGGATATCAGGGATTTCCATACACTCTTTGCTGCTCGCTCAACGATGTGATAGTACATGGATTCCCGACACTTGATGAACTTAAATCTGGTGATATCCTGAGTATTGACATGGGAGTTCAATACCGGGGTTTTTTCGGTGATTCCGCGAGGACTTTCGCTGTAGGGGATATAAGCAGTGAAGCAGGCAGGCTCATGCAGGTCACTATGGATGCCCTGTACAAAGGTATTCAGCAGGCCCGTGCAGGCAACGATCTGTATGATATTTCCGCTGCCATTGAAATGCATGCAAAAAAAAACGCCTGTTCCATAATCAAAAGATTTGTCGGCCATGGAATAGGGGCAAGCCTGCATGAAAAACCTGAACTGCCCAATTTTGTACCTTCGAGAATGCTTGGAGTGCCTTTGAAGAAAGGTATGGTGCTGGCCATAGAACCCATGTTTTCACTGGGCTCGGAACAGGTGGAAATCATGCCGGACAATTGGACCGCCAGGACAGCGGACAGAAGTTTAGCGGCTCATTTTGAGCATACCGTGGCCATAACCAAGGATGGCCCGGAGATACTAAGCACCTTGGATAATTAGTCGGGGAGTAATACAATGAAAGTCAGACCATCTGTCAAAAAGATGTGTGCCAGGTGTAAAGTGGTCAGACGCAAGCGGGTCCTCAGGATTTTGTGCAGCAACCCACGTCACAAACAAAGACAAGGATAGAAGCGGGGGAAAAATGGCTCGTATAGCAGGGGTGGATTTGCCCAAAAGAAAAAAAATCGGTATTTCGCTGACCTATATCTATGGGATAGGCCGGACTACTGCCCTGAAGATTCTTGATGCTTCAGGGGTGGACTGGACCAGAAAGACCGAGGAGCTGACTTCTGATGAAGTCAACGTAATCCGCGGTGAACTGGAAAATAATTACAAAGTCGAAGGTGACCTGAGAAGGGAAAAAAGCGCTGATATCAAACGTCTCATGGATATCGGGTGCTACCGAGGCCTCAGACATCGCCGATCCATGCCCGTACGCGGTCAGCGTACCCATACCAATGCACGCATTCGTAAGGGCCCCAAGAAAACCACTATAAAGAAAAAGAAATAACCGGAGACTTGTAGATGGCAAAGCCCAGGAAAACAAAAAAGAGAAAAGAGAAAAAGAACATACCTACGGGGATTGTTCATATCAATGCCTCATTCAATAATACTACGGTAACTATAACTGATCAGACCGGCAACGTAGTTTCCTGGTCCAGTTCAGGGATGGTGGGCTTCAAGGGTTCCAGAAAGGGTACCCCCTTTGCTTCACAAAAAGCTGCGGAAACTGCTGCCAGGCTCGCCCATGAAAACGGCATGCGTACCGTGGGGATACTGGTCAAGGGTCCCGGAGCGGGGCGAGAGTCCGCCATGCGGGCCATCAACACATCGGGCTTCAAGGTTACGTATATTCGAGATATTACCCCCATACCACATAATGGATGCCGCCCACCCAAAAGGCGTCGAGTATAATCAGGAGGTTTTAAGAGTTGGCCAGGTATACAGATTCCAAGTGCAGGTTGTGCCGCAGGGAAGGCACCAAGCTCCTGCTCAAAGGCGACAGGTGCTATACAGACAAGTGCGCTTATGAACGTCGCGCGTACCCCCCGGGAGAACATGGCAGGGCCAGGAAAAAGTCCAGCGACTACGCTCTGCAGCTTCGTGAAAAGCAGAAGGTACGCCGCATGTACGGCCTTCTGGAAGGCCAGTTCAAGAGATATTTTGAAATCGCCGACTCCAGAAAAGGCGCTACAGGCACCAACCTGCTGGTGATGCTGGAGAGAAGGCTGGACAATGTCGTATACCGCATGGGCTTTGCCAACTCCAGGTCCCAGGCCAGGCAGCTGGTGAGGCATGGCCACTTTCACATAAACGGCACGAGGGTGAATGTCCCTTCAATTCTTCTGAAAGAAGGAGACGTCATCGGGGTAATCGAAAAGAGCAGGAAAATGCCTGTCATTCAGGACGCAAGGGATGTCCTGGCCCGCAGAGGTTCACCGGACTGGCTGGAAATCAACGACCAGGAGTTCAAGGGAACAGTAAAGACCCTGCCGGCAAGGGAAGATATCACCTTCCCCATTAATGAACAGCTTATAGTAGAGCTCTATTCAAAATAAACATGTTATACAGGATTCGGACCGCAATGCGGCCTGAATTTCCAATAGTTCGAGCACAGGGGCTGCAATGATAATTCAGACTAATGACAAGCTCATCAATACCAGGAACTGGTCCAGCTTAGTTAAGCCGGATCAGGTTCAACGGGATGAAAAGTCTACAGAACAGTACGGGAAGTTCTCCTGCGAACCCCTGGAAAGAGGCTTCGGCAATACTTTCGGCAATGCTCTGCGCAGGATACTTCTTTCATCTCTGCAGGGAGCAGCCATTGTCGCCATCAAGATAGACAACGCACCGCATGAATTCGCCACCATCACGGGTGTGGTGGAGGATGTCACTGATATAGTTTTGAACCTGAAGCAGGTGCGCTTCAAGATGAGCAGGGATGAACCCCAGAAGCTGAAGCTGGTGGCCAACGAAAAAGGTCAGGTCACGGCAAAAGCTATACAGACCAACCAGAACATAGCGGTACTCAACCCGGATCAGCACATAGCGACCCTTTCTCAGGACATCGACCTGGTGATCAACATAGAGGTGCGTATGGGCAAAGGGTATGTACCCTCGGAACAGCATGAGGACCTTGATGAGGAAATCGGGCTTATACCCATGGACGCCACCTTTTCCCCCATCCGCAAGGTCTCATACACTGTAGAACAGGCCAGGGTAGGACAGATGACCAACTATGACAAGCTGATTCTGGAGATACACACCGACGGATCTGTACTGCCAGAAGACGCCCTTGCCTACAGTGCCAAGATTCTAAAAGATCAACTGTCTGTTTTTATCAATTTCGATGAGAGCCAGACGGATATAAATGTCATAGATACCAACTCGGATGAAGGCCTTGATCCCAAGCTGTTCAAGACCATAGAGGAACTTGAACTGCCTGTCCGGGCAGGCAACTGCCTGCGAAACGCCGGCATACGTCTTGTTGGAGAACTAATTCAGCAGTCAGAAAATGATCTGTTGAGGACAAAGAACTTCGGGCGCAAATCTCTCGAAGATATCCGGCGCGTAATTGAGCAGATGGGCTACGATTTCAACACCCAGATAGACAACTTCGATCAAAAATACCAGGAATGGCTTAAAAGGAAAGAAGACGATGAGGCATAGAAAATCCGGAAGATCCCTGAGCAGAAACTGGGAGCATCGCAAGGCCATGTTCAGAAACATGGCCAAATCGCTGGTAACCCATGAAAAGATCAAGACTACACTGCCCAAGGCCAAGGAGCTGTCCAGAGTGGCGGATCGTCTGGTAACCCTGGCTCTGCGGGGAGATCTGAGCGCCAAAAGGCAGGCGTACAAGGTGCTGGGCAACCATAAGCTGGTCAAGAGGCTGTTTGACGAAATCGCACCCAGGTTTGAAAAGCACAGCGGCGGCTATACCCGTGTGGTCAAATATGCAAAGCCCCGGGTGGGGGACAGCGCATCTCTGGCACTAATCGAATTCACCTATAAGACTTCCGAGGGTCCTGAGGTCACAAAAGCCGGACTCCCCAAAGACAAAGCACAGACTAAAGGTGCACCTGCAGCAGCACCTGCCGGACCAGCAGCTTCTGAGCCTGTGCCTGAAAAAGACTCTTCTATTACGCCCGAAGACCAAAAGCAGGTTGAGCCGGAAGCTCAATTTCCCGAGGCTGAAGACTCCACTGCAGCAGATAGAGAGGCAGATGAGCAGTCTCAGGAAGATAAGTCAGAAGAGTCCAGGCCCCATGATGATCCAGGGGAAGATCCAGAACAAAAAAAATAAATTGCAGGCAAAAAAGGGTCAGTTCATGACCCTTTTTTTTGGACAGTCAGTATAGGTTTGCGCAATATGGTTTGTTTGCATTGTGAATACAGGCTCCTTTCATGGAATTCAGAAAATTGCAGGCCTTTGTTAGAGTCTACGAACTGCAGAGTTTTTCCCTGGCAGCCAGGGATCTCTTTTTGTCCCAGCCAACTATAAGCACCCATATCATCAGCCTGGAGCAGGATCTGCGGGTTTCTCTTTTCGACCGCATCGGCAGAAAGGTAATTCCCACTCAGGCAGGCGAGATACTTTACCAGGCAGTTCAGGATATGTTCAGAATTCTGGATGAAGCCAGGTCCAATATACAGGAACTGACCAGCCAGGTTTCCGGCATGGTCATCATGGGGGGCAGTACCATACCGGCCAACTACCTTCTGCCGGGGGTGCTTTCCTCTTTCAGGCGGATTTACTCCGACGTATGCGTAGACCTGCGCACTGCAGACTCCATCAAGATAAGCCATGACGTACTCGAGGGCAGACTTGATTTCGGCCTTGTGGGAGGTTATGCTGAGCACTTAGACTTGGAGAATCACCTGCTTTTCACCGACGAGCTCATGGTGGTTGCAGCGCCGGATATTGCCTCTAAGTATCCGCAGGTTATTACACCGCAGCAGTTACCGGATCTTCCCTGGGTGATGCGTGAGAAGGGCTCAGGGACCCGGCAGGCCATGGAAGAAGCACTGCATAAACACAAAATGGATATAAGCTCTCTGCCGGCAAAAGCACTGGTGCAATCTACTGAAGCCATGGTGCGCTGCGTTCTCTCGGGCCTTGGAGCAGGTGTAACATCCAGGCTGGCGGTGGATGAATTTCTAAGCTCCGGTCAACTGGCAAGACTGGAAGTATCCGACTTGAATATACGCAGGAGGTTTTATCTCATCAAGCACAGAAGGCGCACTCTTTATCTCTGTGCATCAATGCTTATGCAGCATATTCTCAGCCAACTGAGCCACAACGCAGGTAGTTAACCCAGGAATCTGCAAAGGTTTTTTTATGGATTTACAGCTCAAGCCCAAAGAGCCTCAAGAGCTTCTACCCACGGACATACTTTTCCAGACCCTTTACTGGGCCAGGGTTAAATCCAGACTGGGATGCCGGGTAATGGCTTTCGACATCCAGCCGGACCTTTTTTCTCCCGCCGGGGATGTGCTGGTGCTTCTGCAGAGGTATGGTCCGGAGATGAAGTCAGCTCTGGTTCCCCAGGGACCTGAGTTTTTACCGCCCAAGGAAGAATACGGCCCTTTTCTGGAATCCCTGTCCTATGAACTCATGCATCACCTGGGACCGGATACGGCATTTATAAGGTATGATCTGCCCTGGGAGTCCCAGTACGCCCGGGAGATGCAGCAGGGCCACTGGTACGGCTTTCCTGAGCCCAGGCTTAGGGAAATGCGCATGAACATGGGAACAGAGTCCTGGAATCTTAGAAAATCATCAATGGATATGACCGTGGCCAGCACCCTGGTAGTGGACCTTGATCCGGCGGAAAAGGACATCCTGGGCCGTATGAAATCCAAGACCAGGTACAACATCGGCCTGGCAGGCCGCAGGGGTGTGGAGGTGCAGACCGGTTCCATGGAGCATTTGCCTGCCTTTTATGATCTGTACCTGCAGACTGCTGCGCGAAACGGATTTGCCACGTGCGCATATGAACACTTTTCAGCCATTTTCAACGCGCATATATTCGACCCCTGCAACTCCGAGGTGCTTTTTCTTCTAGCCGCCTGCGACCAGGAGCTGCTGGCCGGGGGAATAGTGGCCATATCCGGGCAGACCGCGCATTTTCTGTATGGGGCTTCCTCCAATACCAGGAGGCACCTCATGGGATCCTATGCTGTACACTGGGAGGCCATGCGACAGTCCAGGCTGCGCGGGTGCCTGAGATACGACATGGGGGCTGTCTCACCGGGTGCTGACCCGGATCATCCATTTTACGGTCTTTACCGGTTCAAGAGCGGATTCGGCGGCAGGCTGGAAATGCGCAGCGGATCCTGGGATTTTCCCATTGACGAGGAGAAATACCAGGCCTTTATCAATACGGACAACCTGGTCCGGGGTTAAAAGCAGTAGTTTTTTTCAGAAAGAAAAAGGCCGGGCATCATCCGCCCGGCCTTTTTTTTATTTTTTTACGTTGTTTTGTCTTTTTTTATCAGGCTGTACTGCCGAAGCGGTCCAGGAAGTTCTGGGGGTGGACATTACCGGTGAAGCTCCATATCAGCGCCCCTATCCAGCCCACAACAATAATTCCCAGAAAAACATTCAAAGCGGCTATCTGGGGCAGCTTGTTGTGGCTTCTTATCATGGCGATGATTGTTGGAGCAAGGTAGATTGCAGCCCCGATTCCGAACAGGACCATGTTTTGGACGAACCACATGGCACTGCTTATGACGTGGGACAGATCTCCTTCAATGCCTACAATGGGGTCTGGCCGGCCATCAGCGTAAGCAAGAGACACCGACAAAAGAACCAGGATCACGCCCAGTCCGGCAATTTTTATTGGTTTCATATCTTTTCTCCTGTTTTGAAGTCTTATGCAGATCCCAGGAATAGGCCGCGTTTTGATCCGCTGCCTAAGGGACACTAATCTTCATCCTTGCCGGTTAAAAACAGCCACCAACCAAGCATGGTGACCACTGCAACACCCATAAAGATATAAGCCCAGTTCTTGGTGAATATATCAAATTCAAGCATTGTATAGAATTCCATGGTTCCTCCCAGTTTGATAGCCCTTAAGTCAGGGCGTTTTTTTTAGTGAGAGCCCTTGAACTCCGGATGCTCGTAAAAGATGGGCATCCTTGTGGAGATGAACTTGAACAGAATCAGTCCCACGGTAACCACGAATATGGTTACACCGATTTCCGCCAGAGCGGGAAAGTACTTCAGTTCTGAGGGCAGGTGATAGTTGTAGGCCACCAGGGAAACATTGAACCGGTTGAAGATGATTCCGAAGACAGCCACCACAGCGGTCCATTTAATGAGCCTGACATTTTTGTCCCGGACCCCTTTGGCGTACAGAAAGGCAGGCAGGGCAACGAAGCCGAGCATTTCCAGGCTGAACATGAAGCCGTAGAATGTGGGCAGGTAGCTCCAGTTGTCATTGAGGACCACGCCGAAGAGCTTGATGAAAAAGTATCCGGCCATGATCCAGGCTGCAGCCTTGGCAAATCCGAAAGTCACATGGGGGGTACCCTCCAGGTGCTCCTTGTCCATCTTGTTGTGGTAATAGCGATGCGACAGGGTGCTTTCAAAAATGACCATTGAGAGACCTGCAAACATGCTGGATACAAAGAAGTAGATGGGCAGATGTGATGAATACCACAAGGGGTGCATCTTGCTTGGCAGAATCAGGTACAGAGCGCCCAGGGAAGACTGGTGCATAGTGGAGAGAATGACTCCGAAGATTGTCAGTACCAGGGTGAGCTTGATCACAATATTTCTGACTCTTTTGAGCCTCAGCCATTCCAGGGGGGCCGGCAGCCATTCCAGGAAAAGGACTGTCAGATATAAGAAGACGCACAGACCTACTTCAAACAGCACCGAGGTCGTTCCCTGCTGCACGAAAATCGGATAAGCAAGCCTCCAGGGCTGTCCGACGTCGTAATGCAGGGCAAAGACCACAAGGGCATAGCCAAGAAATGCAGTGAGCACTGCAGGCCTGACAGCTGCGTGGTATTTTTTGATTCCAAATATATAACAGGCCGCAGCTGTTGTATATCCGCCGGCGGCCAGAGCCACTCCGCAGAGCAGGTCAAAACTGATCCAGATTCCCCAGGGATAGTAATCATCCAGATTGGTGACCGCAGCCAGTCCTCCAGTGAACCGCAGATAGGTCAGATAGATACCCACGAGGACGATCAGCCCGGCTATTACATTAAAGGGGGTGAACCAGGATGACTGGCCAGTATCAGGGTGGTGTTGGGTACTCATGATTAATGATCCTCCCTCTCGGTTTTGGCAGCGGCCTCATTCAAAGCCTTTTTTACTTCCTCCTCGATGGCGGCCTTGTCCAGGGTTTCGGATCTGGAAAGTCTTTCCGCCAGTCTTCGACCGGCTTCGGGTCCTGCCTCGGCAATAACCTGGGAGACAAAACTGTCCCTTTCTTCCTTGGCTACCTTTTCTCTGCGTTTGGATATGGCGTAGGCACCCACCAGAAGAACCGGCCAGAATGAAGCAATGAGAGGGACACCGCCCAGAGCACCTGAGGTATATTCTCCAGCGGCTTTGTTTCCGAGGTCCATGCGCATTCCGACGTCTTCAAAGGGTTCACCGGATATGTAGATCCAGTTGGTGCCGCCCATTTCGTGTTCCCCGTAGATATGCGACTGGTACTTGTCGGGGTTGTTGACTATTCTTTTGCGGGCTTCCTTGAGTACCTCCTCGCGGGTGCTGAAATACATGGCCCTGGTGGGACAGATCTCCACACAGGCAGGCTCTCTGTCTTCCTTGAGCCGGTGTTCGCAGAAAGTGCACTTGGTCACCAGGGGATCAAGGGCTATGTGGTACTCATATGCCGGAATATTGAAGGGGCAGGCCATCATGCAGTACCGGCAGCCGACACAGACCTTGGGGTCGTATGTAACAGCCCCGTCCGGGCGCTTGGCAAATGCCTTGACAAAGCAGGAATGAGCGCAGGCCGGTTCCAGGCAGTGCATGCACTGGATTTTGCGGTAAAGATCCCCGGCTCCCGGGGGCTTATCGTCGTACTGGTTGACCACTGTGTAGGTTTTCCAGTCCGTCCTGCGGGTTTCCTCAAAGACCTGAGTATCATGAAATTCTGCATCAGGTTCCGGCAGTCTCTGTTCATAATTGCAGGCATCTTCACACTGCCTGCAGCCGATGCACCGGGTGACATCGAAAAGGACTGCATAGCTGTCCGGTAAGCCTTCGACGTCCTTGACCGCGGCACCTGTGACACCATCATCCGCGGCCAGGACCTTTCCGGCCCCTGCCACGCCTAAACCGGCGACACCCATGGCACCTAAAAATTTTCTCCGGTTCATAAAATACGCACCTCCTTTAAAAAACAATGTTGGCAGCAATCAGCTCTGTTTCAAGCTCCCAAGTCCCCTGAAAAGCCATCAAAGCAAGGCAGACGGAGGTATGCCTGTGTGCTGAGCATAACTAAGGCACTGGGCATAAACTTTCACAAACTGTACGCTTTTTATCACCTCCGGGAGTTTTCTGGTAACCATTCAGGGGATGCCTCAATCGGCCTGGTGCAAGCAATCATCACCGCGGAACCCCCTGAATGGTCACCTTTCCTGCATCAAATGGCTGTCAAGGGACAGTCCCACCAAGGCAGCAATAAGCTGTTTCCATAAAGAGCATTCCTGGCTTGATCTGTCAAGACATTCGTGCAAAAACTCACAAGAAAGTTTTCAGCATGTGAGCCTGCTTGTTCCATAACCGTTTTGCAGCTGCTGATGATCTCCATGTCCTTCATGGTTAAATGTTTTTTTGCTGAAAACAGATCATCTGGGCTGCAGGCAAAGTTTTGCTGCAGTACTGGTTTTTTTGTCTGGACCCAAAGAGACAAAAAGATGAATATCAGGTTTCATGACCCGGCAGGGTGAAAAAAAACGTGGTTCCTTTGCCGGGTGCACTCCTGGCCCATATTTCACCCTGGTGCCGGTGAATCATTTCCCGGCACAGCAAAAGTCCAAGCCCGGTCCCGGATTCCCCGCGGGTCCCGGGCTGGGTGGCCTTGCTGTTCATCTGAAAAAGGCCCTGCAGGGTTTTTTGATCCATGCCTGAGCCGGAGTCCTGGATGTACACAGTGATGCCGCCGTTTTTTTTCTCTGCCCCGGCTACGACCCGTCCCTTGTCATGTGTATATTTTCCGGCGTTGGACAGCAGATTTCTAAGCACTGTACCTATCATGTTGGAGTCTGCATAAATCTGCAGTTCCGGGGATATCCTGGATTCGAAGATGATCTCCTTGTGCTGGAAAACGGACCTGGACAGTTCCATGTTTTGCCTGACCAGGTCATGAAGGTTTATAACATCCGGTTCAAAGTCTGTGTCGCCTTTCTGCATTCTGGCCCAGGTCAAAAGGTTTTCCAGCAGGCTGTAAAGGTTTTCCGCAGATCTTTGCATGTTGGCGGAAACATTCTGTAATTCGGCCAGGCTGAAGCTGTTGATATCTTCCGCCATGATTCTGGTGGAGCTGAGGAAACCGGATAAGGGAGATTTGAGATCATGGGCCAGTATGGAAAAAAAGCGGTCTTTCTCTGCAAGGGTCTTTTCAAGCTGCTCTTTTTTTCGCTGAATTTCTTCCCTGGCCTGCTTTTGTTCGGTTATATCGCTTACAATGAGCAAGAGATAACGATCCTGATCTTTACCATCCCCCTGCAGGTCATGTTCTTCTATACGACCGGCAAGTCTAACGGGCAGGTATTTTCTGCTGGGGGTGCGAAGATTGACTTCCATGTTTTTATTCCGGGGATCTTTGAATAAAGCCCTGTAGCGGGCCAGAAAGGTCTCCCGGCCTGTGTGGTCCATCAGGTCGGCCAGTGGAACGCCGTTTATCTCGGTTTCTGTAAAACCGGTCATGTCCATAAAGGTCTGGTTGAATTGCCGGATGAGGCCGTGCTTGTCTAAGCTCAGGTATCCCACCGGGGCCTGATTGTACAGGCGTACGAACTTGTCTCTGGCAGTCTGCAGTTCCAGCTGGGTGCTTCGAAGTTCTTCATTCTGCATTTCCAGCTCCAGCTGATGCACCCGCAGATCGTGCAGCATGTTCCGGATTTTCTCCGGGGGCAGACCAGCCTCGTCTATATCCGGGGGGTTGTCCTGCAGCTGTTCCTCGGCCTTTCTGCGCAGGGGATCCTTGTGCGGCCCGTCTGAATTATCCAAGATCATTTACCTCCAGGAGATGAATTTTCCTGCAGTTTTTTCAGCTTTTCTTCGCAGTCCCTGAGGGCCCGGCTTATATCAGAGGTATCTCTTATTTCATCGAAAATTACTGCGAATTTTTTGTATTCCGGTGAAAAGACCCGGACCTTGAAGTATTTCTGAAGTTCCAGGCTGTAGTCCTGGATATCCTCAGGGGGTCCGCCCAGAGCTACACGTGCGTAGCGCTGTATCCAGGACTCCTCGGTCTCCGGCAGGACTTCCAGGACCCTTCTGCCCAGGATGTCTCTGGCCTTTAATCCGGTCATCTCTTCAAAGGCGGGATTTACTTCCAGAAAAGTGTAGTCGCAGGGCTGTTCATCATGGTCCAGGACGATTTCGTGCAGGGCAAAGGCATTAGGCATCTGGCTGAAAAGATTGCGGTAGTATTTTTCGCTTTCCCGCAGGGCCTGCTGGATTTCCTTCATCTGGGTGATGTCCATGATATTGCCCAGGATCCGCACGACTTTACCATCTTTTTTCTCAGGCAATCCCGATGTGCGAACCCAGATCCTGGTGCCGTCGGCTTTGGTAAAGGGCAGTTCCAGGTCATAGGGAATGCCCCGCTCCAGGGCGAGTTTGAAAGCCTCCTGCAGGCGGTCCCTGCCTTCAGGTGTATAGAACTGCATGTCCTTTTCCACATCGCTTGGGTTGTAATCCTTTGATACCCCGTAGATATTGTAGACCTCGTCGGTCCAGGTGATGCTGCCTGTGGCCGCGTCCATTTCCCATCCGCCCACTCTGGACAGCCTCTGGGTCTGCTCCAGGAGGGCCTCCTTGGTTTTGAGGGCCGCCTCGGTTTCTTTGATCCTGGTAATATCCACAAAAGATGTGACTGTTCCGGAAAATACCTCCGGAGCTACTTCATAGGGGACCACCCGCATAAGGTACCAGCGTCCCTCCCTGGTCCGGGCCTCTTTTTCACTCATTTCCCCGCTTTTATGCACGTTTTCAATGACCTCGATGGGGTCCAGGCCCTGCAGGTAGTGGGCGATATGAGAAATGGGCCGGCCCACATCGCTGTCCAGGAGCTTGAATATATTGGTCACCTTGGGGGAAAAGCGCCGGATTTCCATGTTTTCGTCCAGCAGGAGTTTGCCGATCTGGGTGGCGCTCAGGAGGTTGTCCACGTCGTTGTGCAGTTCGGTAAGCTCTATGATCTTGTTCTGGTATTCGGAGTTGACCGAATACAGCTCCTGGTTGGTGGACTGCAGTTCTTCATTTGTGGACTGCAGTTCTTCGTTGCTGGCCAGAAGTTCCTCGTTGGTGGCCTGCAGTTCCTCGTTGGCTGTTTCAAGCTCCTCAATGGTGGCCTGCAGATTTTCCCTGGTGAACTGCAGTTCCTGCTCCAGGTCGTGGATGCGCTGTTCTGCCTCCCGGGAGATGTCGTAGGTTTGATCGACATCCTGACAGGCGAGCTTGTCCTGCTGCTTTTTTGATTCGTCCAGAAATACAGCCACAAGGGGATCCTGTCCCTTTTTCTGGGGCAGGGGCTTGATGCGCATGTCCACCATCCTGTGATCGCCCTGGTAGCGAACCCGGATATTGGAGAAGTGCAGGGGTTCATTCTGGCGCAGTACCTTCTGGATGCCGGTGGAAATGGGTATGGCCAGGTCATTGGCGGCCATTTTGGAAATATCCATGGACTGCTTTCCCGAAGGCAGTTTGAAATAGCCTTCACTGTTGCCGATGACATGCAGCACTTCCATGTGATCATTGACAATGACAGCGAGATGGATGTGCTCTTCCTCCAGGACATTCAGGAAACGCTCCAGAATAAGATCCTCCCGGCCGCGCAGGTTCCTGCCGGGCAGGGCATTTCTTTCCCTGTTCATGTGGTACACATTATCAGAGCTTCTAAGAGTCTCCCTCGCGCCCAGGGTGTTCTTGACTCTGCCCCTGGTGCGGTAAATCTTGTGCTTGTGGTCCAGGCTCTCGAAGTAGTCCCCCATTTCCCCGGTGGTTTCGCTGGTGCCAAGAAAGAGTATACCCCGCATGTTTAAGGAAAAGTTGAAAAATTCCAGAACCTTGCGCTGCAAATCCGTCTGCAGGTAGATAAGGAGGTTGCGGCAGCTTATTAGATCAATATTGGTAAAGGGTGGATCCTTAATCAGGTTGTGCTGGGCGAAAACAACCATTTCCCGGATGTTGCGGGCTATCTGGAAACTGTCCTTCTTTTTGTAGAAATACTTGGCCAGCAGGTCCGGGGGCACGTCTGCAGCGATACTCTCGGGATAACTGCCGGCTCCGGCCACCTGCAGGGCATTGCGGTCGATATCCGTGGCAAATATCTTTATGTCGCGCATTCTGCCTGTCTGCTCCATGCACTCCCTGGCCAGAATGGCCAGGGTATACGCCTCTTCCCCGGTAGAGCATCCTGGAATCCAGAATCTCATCTCGTTATTTTGCCTGGTTGACAAAACTTCCTGGAGCCAGTTGTCCTTGAGGGCTTCAAAAGCCTCCCGGTCTCTGAAAAACCGGGTCACCCCTATGAGAAACTCCCTGAACAGGGTGGCGGCTTCGTTGGGATAGCTCTGCATGTAGGAGACATAATCGTGTATATCCGAGATATGGTTTATGGTCATGCGTCTCTGGATACGCCTGGTAAGGGTGCTTGGCTTGTAGTGGGTGAAATCCACCTTGTACTTGTCCCTCAAGATGGCGAATATCTTGGTCATGGCGTCATCATCGCTGATGACCCGGTCGCTTTTCTCGGCCTTGGCCACGTAAGGGTGTTTGGCATACGAAACGAGCTGTCCGGGCATCTCCTCAGGGGGCAGCACAAAATCCACCAGTCCCGTGGAAATTGCCGACCTGGGCATGCTGTCGAACTTTGCCGAGTCTTCGCTCTGGACCATGACCATGCCGCCATGCTCTTTTATGGCTCTTACTCCGCGCATGCCGTCGCTTCCGGAACCGGACAGGATGATGGAAACCGCCTTTTCACCCTGGTCTTCGGCCAGGGAGCGCAGAAAAATGTCTATGGGCAGGTTTATGAGGCCCTTGGTGTGCTCCTGTTCGCTTAAAAAGAGCCGGCCGTGGAAAATAGTCAAATTTTTCTTGGGGGGAATGAGGTAGATGTTGTCCGGAAGCACTTCCATGCCTTCTTCTATCCTGTGCACGTGCATGCTGGTCTTCTTGGACAGGATCTCCTTCATGAGGCTTTTGTAATCCGGGGAGAGGTGCTGGATGACGATGAAGGCCAGGCCGCTGCTGGAACTCATGTCGGCAAAAAAGGCCTCAATGGCCTCCAGGCCTCCTGCAGAGGCACCAACAGCAACATACAGCCCGGGGGTGCCGGGGGATTTTTCCTGGGTATTCTGGTTTTGAGTATCGTGAAGTTCCTGGGGCATTGCAGCTCCTGCTGTATATTGTCGGGATTAAAATTACCGGTGAATTAATCGCGGATAAGCGCGCAAGCAGCCGGTTCAAAGCCTGCATTCAGGGGGATTAAGGCTTCCTGGATTGCTGGAGGCGGCCTGGTGCCTCGAACAAAAATGGTTGTTGTCAAAAATCCTGAAAAAATAGTCCTAAAGGAAAACTTTTCTTTCCTTAAAAGCGCAGATACTTACCATGAAGGGCATGAAGATCATGAAGTTAAAGCGCTGAACAGATACTGAGTCTTACAGTTTCAGTCATCCAGGAAAGGTAACCATTCAGGGGGGTGCCGGAATCGGCCTGGGGACAGTCCCCGCGACACCTTGCCTTCACGATCACCAAAATTACAAGCGCAAAATTCCGTGATCCTGCACAGACCTACACAGCGAGGGACAGTCCCCAGGCCTTGTGCCAGTAATCAACACCGAGGACCCCCTGAATGGTTACCAGGAGAGGCGCTCTCCTTTGAACAAACTTAAACTTTTCCTGTAGTGACAATACCTTGCTGAATTATTTACTATTGTAGTACGGTTAAGTATTGAATGCAACCCTGGATTGAATTTCAGGGCTGTACAATCCTGGTATTTTTCTGGGACCTGCGGGGCATCCAGATGAGTTGCGCCCCAGGATCACGGTTTTGCGGCTTCCAGCTGTGTTATCTGCTGTTCCAGTTCCTCCAGGCGGTGCATAAGACTGTCGTTTTGGGCGCATACCTCCCGGTACTCCCTGCTTAATTCTCTGATCCTGTCTGGATCCTGGCAGGTCTCGGGCAGAGACATGGCATTTTCCAGTTCTTCCTGGCGCAGCAGAGACTGCTCCAGGCTGTGTTCCTTTTCAGAGTATTCTTTTTTAAGGGGCTGAAGTTCCCGGTAAATCCGGTTTCGAAGGCTTGCTTCCTGTCTTTTTTTCTCTTTGTGCGGGCTGTTGTTTCTGCCTGAACCGCCGGGCCCGGTTTCCCGGGAAAGCTCAGGGCCGGTCTGGTCCTTCAGGACAACTCTCTGGTAATACTCGTCAAAGCCCATGCCGTGTTCCACAGTGTGTCCGTTTTCTAAGGTCCACACTTCACCGGCTACCCGGGAAAGCAGAAAACGGTCGTGGGCGATCATGAAAACTGCCCCCGGGAAATCTTGCAGGGCGGCTATAAGCGCCTCGCGGCTTTCCATGTCCAGGTGGTTGGTGGGCTCGTCCAGCAACAAAAGGTTGGCCCGGGTGAGAAACAGGGAGGAAAGGATAAGCCTGGATTTTTCACCGCCGCTTAAGCTTTGTACTTTTCTGTCCCAGAAGGTTTCGTCCAGAAGAAAGAGCCCCAGCACGGAGCGGACTTCCTCCTCGGTTAGATCCCGGGATGAAAGCCTTTTGATCTCTGCCAGGACCGTATTTTCAGCTGCCAGGGTCTCGGTCTGGTGCTGGGTGAAATAGGCCGGCCTGGTGTTGTGTCCAAGTTTTATAGTTCCGGAGTCGGGGGCAGCCCGGCCGGTTATGAGCTTGAACAGGGTGGACTTTCCGCTGCCGTTTTGTCCCATGAGGGCGATTTTGTGGCCGTCAAAGAGTTGAAAGTTTACATTGTTTAAAAGTTCAGGGCCTTGAGGATGCCTGAAGAAAAGCTCGGAACAGGTAACAGCCACCCGGCTGGCTCTGGCCGGGGCAGGCCAGGAGAAATTCAGGCGCTTGCCGGCTCTGTCTGACTGCAGTTCCTTTTTCCTGGATTCCAGGCTGTCCATCCTGGCCAGCCTGGCCTGGGCCTGCCTGGCCTTGGAGGCCTTGTAGCGGAAACGGTCCACAAAGCTTTTGAGATGTTTTATCTCACTGGATATCTTTTCTCTTTCCTTTTCCCGCAGAATCTGAGTTTCCTGGTGCCATTTCTCAAAAGAGGAGTAGTTGCCGGGGCGGAAATAGGGCCTGTCAAAACCCAGGTGCAGAACATGCGTAGCCACCCGGTCCAGGAAAAAACGGTCATGGGCCACCAGTACCAGTATGCCGGAAAAATCCAGCAGGTAGTTCTCCAGCCACAGCACAGCTTCCATGTCCAGATGGTTGGTAGGTTCGTCCAGGATGAGAAGATCGGCTCCCTGCAAAAGGACCCTGGAAAGCCTGGCCCGCTCTCTCCAGCCTCCGGAGAAATGCTCTAAGGGCAGGTGGAACCTGGACTTTTCAAAGCCAAGCCCGGTGAGGATCTTTTCAGCCCTGTACTCGGGGTTGTATCCGCAGGATTGCTCCATCTCGGCCTGTCTACGGGAGAGTTTTTCCAGGCCCTGTCTGTCGTCTTCAGCCACGGCTTTTTTCCACTGCCTCCAGAACTGGCTCCAGTCAGGCAAAACACTGAGCACAAACTCCAGCAGGGGGATCTTTAGGTCGGAATCATCCAGGTCCTGGGCCACAAATCCGGTTCTCAGGCCCTGGGGACGGTTTATGCTTCCGCTGTCAGGGTGGGTCAACCCGGCCAGCATGCTTAGAAGGGTGGACTTGCCGCAGCCGTTGGGACCGGTCACTGCCAGACGTCTGCCGGGTTCCAGCTCAAAAGAGACCCTGCTGAAGAGTTCCTGGCCGCTGTAACTTCTGGATATATTGTTGGCGGTTATTTTCATGACCGGGAAAGCAGAATAATGCAGCTGCAATATTTTCTGTCAAGTAACATTTTCCGGGACACAGTCTAACTCTGAGTGATACGCTCTTTAAGCACTGTAATAAGGTTTTCCAGTTCTCTTTCCATTTCCGGCAGCAGTCTGTGCATTTCTTCCATGTCTTCTGCACCTGCGGCCTTTTCCATGGCCCAGGCTTTTTCACTCAGGTTTCTGGCTGATATATTGGCCGAAATACCCTTGAGGGCGTGGGCATAACTTCTGGCCTGTTCAGGGTTTTTACTGTGCAGGCTTTTTTCAAGGTTCTGCATGCGTTTAGGGGCCTCTTGGATGAACTGCTGCAGGATTTCCTGCAGCAGTTCCTCATCATGCATGACCCTTTCTGCAAGTTCAGCCTCCACAAAATGTCCCTGGTCATGCACAGATGAAGCATCCAGGCCGGGAGTGTCTTCTTGCCGGGCGTTTTTTAAGCCGCCTTGTGCAGGGCGGAGTTGCCTGTTGATAATTTCTTCCAGTTCCTGGGGCTGTACCGGCTTGGAAAGGTAGTCGCTCATCCCGGCCTGGATGCATTTTTCCCTGTCTCCTTTCATGGCATGGGCGGTCATGGCCACTATGGGCACCTGTGGATTCTGCACGCTATTTTTTCCTTCGCGTATGCGCCGGGTGGCCTCAAATCCGTCCATTTCCGGCATGCGGCAGTCCATGAGCACCAGGTCAAAGTTTTCCCGGGCCAGGATGTCCAGGGCCTCCCTGCCGTTGTTGGCCACTGTCGAGTTCGTAAGGCCCAGTTTTTTCAGTACGGCCCGGGCAACCATCTGGTTGGTGGGGTTGTCCTCAACTATGAGTATGCGGCTGTCCAGGTGCGGTCTGCAAGACGCCTGCCCCGGATCAGAAATTTTTTCCTGTGCTTCCTTATCAAGGGGTGCAGGGTCCTTTTCAAAGCCTGCGGTAAACCAGAAGGTCGATCCCCGGCCCTTGGAACTTTTCACTCCTATTTCTCCACCCATCATCTGCACCAGGCTTTTGCAGATGGCCAGCCCCAGCCCGGTACCTCCAAAACTGCGGGTTACCGAGGTGTTTAACTGATGAAAGGGGGTAAAAAGCTGGTCCTGCTTTTCCTCAGGGATGCCTATGCCGGTGTCGTGCACCTCAAAAAGCAGGCGGACATGGTCTGCTTCTTCCTGAACCGGGGACACCTCCAGATCAACCTGTCCCTGGGAGGTAAACTTGATGGCATTGCCCAGGAGGTTGACCAGAACCTGGCTCAGACGTCCTTCATCGCCCAGCAGACAGTGATGTACTCCTGGATGGATGACATAACCGAGCTTCAGACCTTTTTCCATGGCCTGGTAATTGAGTATGCCGGCGCTGTCTTTTACTGTTGTTTCCAGGTTAAAGCCCTTGGTTTCCAGTTGCAGCCTGTCAGCCTCTATTTTGGAAAGATCCAGGATGTCATTTATCAGGTTGAGCAGGGTCTGGGCGCTTGTTTTTAATGTTTCGGCAAAGCTTCGCTGCTGGGAGTCCAGTTCCGTGTCCAGGAGGAGCCCGCTCATGCCGATGACTCCGTTCAGGGGGGTGCGTATCTCGTGGCTCATATTGGCCAGAAACTCGCTTTTAGCCCGGGTGGCATGTTCAGCCTGCAGCCTGGCCTGATTCAGCTCCTCTTCGCGGCTTTTTCTGTGCCTGGCATTGACCAGAAGCTCGGCCAGGAGCACGAACAGGTCTATCTCAGCCCGGGTCCATTCCCTGGTTTCCCGGACGCAGTCCACACCCAGGAACCCGTAGCAGTGAAAATGATCTTTCAGGGGCACGCTAAGCAGCGCCTTAGTGTCCTGCTTTTGCAGATGGGTTTTCAAGGGATCCCAGTCAGGCATTTCCTCAATATCCCCAATGTAATACGGACTGCCCTGACTGTGCAGCCTCACGGGTTCCCAGGCCATATCAAAGGGAACATTCTGCAGCCTGTGCTGCTGGGGATCGACTCCTGCGGCGCACCATTCATGGGTGTTAGTCATGGTCTGGTTGTGGAAGTCATAGGCGAAAACGTAGGTCCGGTCGGTCCTGGTAAACCTGGCTACCTGCATAAGCGCTTCACTTACTGCCTTTTCCAGGTAATCTATGGGTGCGGTAAGAAAGACCATGGACATATCCACCAGAAGCCTGTGCATCTTCATGCGATACCTCAGGGCGTCTTCTGCCTTCTTGAATTCGGTGATGTCCCTGGCCACGGCTATAATCAGATCCCTTTCTCTCTGCCTGAAGGTCCTGAGGCTTACTTCAACAGGAAAATCCCGGCCGTCTTTAGTCCGGTGTAGAGTCTTTATCAACCCTGCCTGTTCTCTGTCCTCGTTGACTGAGTCACAGATCTCCTGCATATCCTGAAATGTGAATTCAGGCTTGAGGTCGTGGGGACCCATGTTCAGTAGTTCTTCCCGGGAGTAGCCCAGTGACTGGCAGGCCATGAGATTGACGTCCAGAAATTTCATGCTTTCGCAGTCGATGATGAAAAAGCTGTCTGCACTGCTGTCCAGAGCGGCCTTGAATCTCTCCTGTTTTTCCCGGTCTTTTTTTTCCTGGGTGATGTCCGTGGCTATCTGCAGGCGCACCAGGCGGCCGTCTTTCCAGGGGATGGCTTTATCCCGCAGGATATACCACCTGTCTTCGCCGGAGTTGTAATGTTCCCGGACACGCGTACCTGTGGGCCTGCCCTGTCCATCCAGGAGCAGGTGGTTGCCGCAGTCCGGACATGGCCCGGAAGCGCCTTTCTGCATTATTTCCCAGCATTTCATGCCGGTTACGTATCCCAGGTTCTTCCGGCCGTAATCATTTATAAAAAGGATCTCGTGGGTCTGCATATCCGCAACGTAAACCAGGCTGTCCATGCTGTTCATAACCGCCTGCATACGCTCGGTTCTGTCCTGCAGTTCCTCCTGTATTTTTTTGTGATGGGATATGTCCCTGGCTATGTGCACGCAGCCCCTGAGGCGGCCTGTACTGTCATGCAGGGGATTGGTGCTGACATGGAAATGTCCGTTTAGATTGTCAATCCAGGATTCCGCCTGCTCTGCATTTCCGCTGCAGAGCAATTTCGCGTGGGGGCAGAAATCCGGGGGCCGGCTCATGCCGTGAACCAGTTCATAGCATTTGCGGCCCTGGGCCTGCCAGGGCTCAACTCCCAGGGCGTCAGCCATGGATCGGTTAATCCTGACCACATTGTGCCCGGCGTCCAGTATGGCGATGAGATCTGGAACTGCATCAAAGGTAAACTGCCATAACCGGCCTTCTGAATCTGCTTCTTTCAAGAACTCCAAAATATCCTCCTCGTTCAGCTGTGCCCGGCACTAATGCCTGCAGATGTCTCCCAGCTTTTCCAGCCGGGACCAGAACTCCTGGCCGGGGGTTACGCAGTAGTTGGGGCCCAGCATGAGCCTGCAGCGTGTATGGTCTTCCAGGCGCAGGTTCAGGCATACCGGGATGCGTCCCGGGTATCGGGCCAGAAGGTTTTTCAGGTCCTTGATCCATTGATCCCCGGGCACGCCCTGAAGGTCTGCTTCTATTTCCACCGGCTGATCCCCGCTGTCTATGGCCTGACTCAGATAGGAGATGCTTTCGGCTGTAAATTTAACCTGTCTTGGGGTCTCGCTGTCTTCTTCTCCGGAAGAACCGCCGCTCCCCTGATAACTGCTTATCCTGGCCTTTAAAAGCAGGGGCTGTTCGCTTTGAACCACTTCCCTGCAGGTGGAATAAAGATCCCCGAATATGGTGACTTCAGCGGTTCCAGTCAGGTCCTCTATCTGGCAGAAGGCCATCTTGTCTCCCTTTTTGCTGACGTGTTCTTTTTTGCCTACTATGATTACAGGAAGTTCCACCTGGGTGCCGGGTCTTAGTTCCAGGCATTCCTGGATGGTACTCAGCTTCAGGCGCTGAATATCGCGCCTGAAGGGCAGCAGGGGGTGCCCGCTCAGGTAAAAGCCCAGGGCCTCTTTTTCCAGCTTGAGCTTTTCGTCCTCCTGGAATTCTTCCAGCTCATTCTCGGGACAATCCAGACCCAGGCCCTTGACCTGGCAGGTTTCCTCCCCCAGGAGGCTGAGCATGGACAGCTGTCCCTTGACCTTGTTTTTGGCTGATCTCTGAGCCCTGGCCGCAACCATGTCCATCCCGTCCAGAAGAGCCCGGCGGGAGCAGCCCAGAGTGTCCATGGCCCCGCTTTTGATGAGCATTTCCAGGACCCGTTTGCCCGCCTTGCGCGAACCTACTCTTTCGCAGAAATCCAGGAGGTTTTCAAAGGGGCCGTTCTTTTTTCTCTCCCGGATGATGGCCTCTATGGCGCTTCTGCCTACGTTTTTTATGCCCGAGAGCCCGAAGCGCACCTGGTTGTTCTCCACGCTGAACTCGTTCAGGCTGGAATTGATGCAGGGGGGCAGTACGGTGATTTCCATATCCCTGCAGGCGTTGACATGGGCTATGACCTTGTCTGTGTTGTTTACCTCGGAGGTGATGAGCGCGGCCATGAATTCGCTGGGAAAATGGGCCTTGAGGTAGGCGGTCTGATAGGAAATCAGGGCGTAAGCCGCACTGTGGGATTTGTTGAAGCCGTATCCGGCGAATTTTTCCACCAGGTCGAAAATATATTCCGCTGTCTCCTGTTTGACCCCATGTTCTTTGGCACCCTGCAAAAATTTGCTTCTCTGCCTGGCCATGACCGAGGCTTCCTTCTTGCCCATGGCCCGGCGCAGGATATCGCCGTCCCCCAGGGAATACCCGGCCAGGACCTGGGCGATTTTCATGACCTGTTCCTGGTACAGGATAACCCCGTAGGTTTCCTTTAGTACCGGTTCCAGTTCCGGGTGGGGGTATTCAACAGGGACCAGGCCGTGCTTGCGCTTGATGAAGTCCGTGACCATGCCGCTTTCCAGGGGCCCTGGACGGTAAAGGGCCAGAAGGGCGATGATGTCTTCAAAGCAGGTGGGCTTTAAGTCCACCAGGACATTGCGCATTCCAGAGCTTTCCAGCTGGAATACCCCGTCGGTGAGCCCCCGGCCCAGGAGCTTGAAGGTTTCCGGGTCCTCCAGGGGCAGGCTGTCCAGGTCCGGGGTTTCCTGGCCGTTTCTGGAGGCCATGGCCAGGGTGTCCTTGAGTACGGTAAGGGTCTTGAGACCCAGAAAATCAAACTTGATGAGCCCTACTTTTTCCACCCTCTTCATGTCGAACTGGGTGACCACTTCGTCTTTTTTTCCGCGGTAAAGGGGCAGATGCTCCTGCATGGCCCTGTCGGAGATGACGATGCCTGCGGCGTGGGTGGAGGCGTGGCGCACCATGCCTTCCAGGCGGCGGCAGATATCCATTAGTCTGGCCACGTCTTCATCTTCGTCCACCATTTTGCGCAGGTCGGGCTCCTGCTGCATGGCTTTGTCAATGGTCATCTTGAGTTCTTCAGGAATGAGTTTGGCTATCTTGTCCGTCAAAGACAGCTTCATGCCCAGGGCCCGGCCCACGTCCCGGACCACGGCCCGGGCCTTCATGGTCCCGAAGGTGGTGATCTGGGCCACGCTGTCCCGGCCGTACTTTTCCGCCACGTAGCGGATTACCTTTTCGCGCTGATCGTAGCAGAAATCCACGTCAATATCCGGCATGCTGGCCCGTTCCTTGTTCAGGAAGCGCTCGAACAGCAGATTGTATCGGATGGGGTCCAGGTTGGTGATACGCAGGGCATAGGCCACAAGACTGCCTGCGGCAGAACCCCGTCCGGGACCTACTGGTATGCCCTGAGACTTGGCCCAGTTGATGAAGTCCTGGACAATGAGAAAATAACCGGGAAAACCCATGGAGCAGATTATCTCCAGTTCTTCCTCCAGGCGCTCCCGGTAATGTTTTTGGTCTACGCTGTAGGGCAGTTCCTGGAATCTTTGCTGGAGTCCTTCCCTGGAAAGGCTTATGAATTCTTCGTCCAGGGTGTTTTCCCTGGATGGAGTGTACCGGGGGAAATGAAAGGTGTCCGTTTCTATTTCCAGGTTGCAGCGCTTGATTATCTCCTGGACGTTTTCCAGGGCCTGGGGGCAGTGGGAGAATTCCTTCTCCATCTCCTCCACTGATTTGTAGTAGAGCTGGTCTGTGTCAAAGCGCATCCTGGAGCTGTCCTGGACCTTGGAATTGGTCTGGATGCACAAAAGTATATCGTGGGCCTGGACGTCGTCCGGACCCAGATAGTGGCAGTCGTTGGTGGCCACTACAGGCAGCTGAGTCTCCCTGGACATTTCCAGCAGTTGATCATTGACCTCCATTTGCTCCGGGATGCCGTTGGCCTCCATTTCCAGGTAAAAGCGTCCGGGAAATATATCCGCGTACTGCAGGGCGGTCTCCCTGGCCTGCTTAAAGCCCTGACGGCGCAGGACGTGCTGCACCTCGCCCTGCAGGCAGGCGGACAGGCAGATAATCCCCTGGTTGTGGGCCTTTAATATGTCCTTGTCCACCCGGGGCTTGTAGTAGAAGCCGTCCAGCCAGCCCCTGGTAACTATTTTCACTAAGTTGTGATAACCCTCCTTGTCCATGGCCAGCAGAACCAGGTGGTAGCGCAGCTGATCCTTGACCTGGTGATTCTGAGCCAAATACACCTCACAGCCGATGATGGGCTTGATGCCGTATTTTTTGGCTTCCAGATAGAAGTTCAGCGACCCGAACATGTTGCCGTGATCAGTGATGGCCGCGGCAGGCATACCCAGGTCCACGGCCCGGGCGCACAGATCAGTTATCCTGATGGCCCCGTCCAGAAGGCTGTATTCGGTATGACAGTGTAAATGGGTAAAGTCGGACATTGATCTCTCGGGTTATGGTGATTATTGTCAGTTTATGGTCAAAGCTCAAAGTTCTAAGCTGAAAGCTCAAAACACCATGCCTTTGTCGCTCTCTCGCCCCATCTTCTCCATGCTCCATGCTCCGCGCCCCAAGCCATCAAAGACCCATATCTTCGTTAATCAGTATAACGCAGATGCGATTCTTGGGGAAAGACTTCTCGGTGATGCTCCACACGTTGCAGATGCGCTCCGGGCTTTCGCAGTCGTGACAGCAGGCGGTCTTTATGCATGGTGTTTTTTTCTGCAGTCGCAGGGCATTGGCCGGTGCGCTGTAGGACTTTATGCGCTCCATGGCCTGGTCTGTATCACCGACTATTTTGTTGCGTCCGCACAGGATGATTACTTTTCTGGGGCCGAAGACCAGGGCACCCACACGGTTGCCGATCATGTCCAGGTTGACCAGGTATCCCTGCTCGGTGACTGCATTGGTCCCGGTAATGAACATGTCCGCCAGCAGAGCCTGACGCCTCAGCTCCAGGTTTGCTTCAGGGCCGCGGCTCTTGTCAAAGGTATCCATGACCTGCATGTCGGTTCTGTCTTTCAGCGTGTCATAAAGTCCGGTTTCCTTGAAGGTGGCGGAGCCGCCCCAGGATATGGATGCAGGCCGGGCTTCAGGGATTATTTCTTCCAGGACCAGGCTTTTTGCCCGGCCCGGGTTTTCAGCCAGGCGGCAGTCGAAATTGTTGGCCCGCAGGTTTTCCTGGACCCGCAAAAGCCTCATGTCCCAGTAGTCTTTTATTTCGTTGCCCATATATACTTCCTTTTCTGCTCATTTATCTGTTTTGGGTGGTTTGGCCGCTGTCCCGGAGGAGTTTTTTTCCGCGCTGCCCTGGGTCTTGGGCACCAGCTTCATCTGCGGAACCAGTATCTTGCTGATCACCAGCACTTCCTCCACCTCCTGCATGCTGTTCCAGTCCGGTTCCTTGGGATCGAAGTCTTCCGGAGCCTCCACGAGGCTGCCGTCATTTTTTTTGAAAAGGTACATCTTTGTCCTCCTGATTTTGAATCCTGTGAATTCACGGGCTATAAGCTCCCGGGATATATATCCTTCTATATCGTCCTGGGTAAAAAAAGAACAGGGAAAATACCGGCAGTAACGTACGCACCTGATGGGAGTGGTGTAGTAGCTGCCGCTTATCTTTTTCTGAGTGGCACAGTATATATTTCTATAAAGCATGTTTGAAGAGTATATTGTTCCTTGACCGAAGCATCAGCCAGGCGGGTTTCAGGCGAGTCCTTTTAAAACAACCAGAGTATCCTAATAGACAGCCGCACTCAAATCAATCCCCTGAAAGGGGGCAACCTGACCTTTCTCAGGGACAGCCGGGATATTTCGAGGGACAAAAAAAGGGCGAATTGTGCAATTCGCCCTTTGGTTTTTTTAGATGACAGGGTGAAGAAATCAGCCCTGCTTGAGCTGGTTTACCAGGTTCTGCAGCTCCTGGGCCTGCTGGGAGAGTTCTCCAATGGCCTGGGCTGACTGGGTCATGACCTCGCTGGTCTCTTTGGATATGCGGCTTACTTCCTCGATGTTTTTGTTTATTTCCTCGCTGGCGGTGGACTGTTCCTCTGTGGCCGTGGCAATGGCCTGGACCTGGTCAGCAGCTGACTGCACCAGCCTGACGATTTCCTGGAGCACATCCCCGGACCGGTTTACCAGGGTAGTGGCCTCATCAATAAGCCCGGCAGCCTGGTCCATGCTCTGGATATTGTTCTCTGTTCCCTGCTGGATGGAGGTTATGGCCTGGCCGACCTCCTTGGTTGCGTTCATGGTCTTTTCCGCCAGCTTGCGCACCTCATCGGCCACCACGGCGAAGCCGCGTCCGGCATCCCCGGCCCTGGCCGCCTCTATGGCCGCGTTCAGGGCGAGTAGGTTGGTCTGGTCGGCAATGTCTTCAATGACATTCATGATTTTGCCTATCTGTTCAGCCTGTTGTCCAAGCTGGCTCATGTTGGACTTGAGCTGGGAAGACTGCTCCTGGACCCGGTTGATGGCGGTCACGGATCTGCTGACCACATCCGAGCCTTCCTGGGCCTTGCTTCGGGCCTGGTCCGATCCTTCAGCTGCTTTGGAGGCATTCTGGGCCACCTCCAGTACTGTGGCGTTCATCTCTTCCATGGATGTGGCAGCTTCACCGGCCCGGGAGCTTTGCTCGTCAGCGCCACGGCTGGCCTGTTCCACCTGGGCTGAAAGCTCTTCTGAAGCCGAGGTCATGCGCTCCACCACGCCTTCGATGCTGGAGGCCGCCTGGAGCATACCTTGGCTTTTGGCCTGCTCGGCCTGCTCCTTGGCCTGGTTGGCTTCCTGCATGGCCTGCCGGGCCTTCTGGGCCTGCTCTTCGGCCTCGGCACTCTTGGTTTCGGCTTCCCTGATTTTGGTCTTGAGGTTGCTGACCATGTTGCGCAGGGAGCCGGCCAGGATGCCCAGTTCATTTTTGCCGGTCACTTCAAGTTCTTCGTCCAGGCTGCCTTGAGCCACTTTTTCGGCGAAATCCACGGTTTTCCTGAGGGGCCTGGTAATGACCGCAGTGAGAAACAGCCCCAGGCCCAGGGCCAGAATGACTCCGATGGCCAGCCCGGCCAGGGAGATGGTTACTCCCCGGGCTGCATCGCGTTCTGCAAGACCCACAGCCCTGTCAGCCTGACGTTCATTGAGCTCGATGAGTTCCTGCAGCAGACCCTGTCCCCGGTCCTGCATCTCCACTGAGTCCACCATTATGAGCCGGTTCATTTCCGTATACAGGTCATTGGCCTCCCTGGCGAAGTCGATGAGTTCATCAAAGAGCATGAATACGTGGTCGGCATATCTGCCCATATCATCGCGCAGCATTTCCCGGGCCTGCTGTTCCTGTCCGGCGTCAGCCAGTTCTCTTATGGGCTCTACCACGCCGTGGAAGTTGTCATGAGGTCCCTGCAGACGTCTTAAGATATCCAGCAGTTCCTGGTTGTCCGTATCAAAATCCTGCAGCCAGACTCCAAAATTGCAGGCTTCCGGATCATCGCCGCCTTCAAAGTCGATTCCGAAATCCACATACCCCCGCACATCTTCCATGACCTGGTAATGATCCCCGCGGAACTGCTGCAGATGGCCCAGAAATTCCTCGGTGTTCAAAATGCCGATTTCCTCCAGTTCCCTGGAAAGTTCAAGAAACTGGTTGTTGACCTCGGCCCAGTCCTGTATGGCGTCTTCAAAACTGGCCCAGAGCCGGGTTTCATCTTCGGTCCGGGGCAGGGCCTCGTAGTTTTCCCATGCTTTTTCGTAGTTCTCCCGGGCGGACTCAATCTCCTGGTACTGCTCCTGCCTTGCTTCCATGCCCAGGGCCGGGTTGACCAGGGCGCGCAGGGAGCGCACAACGGTTTCAAACTCGGCCTCTATGATGCGCAGGTTGTTCACTGCCGGCATATTCACCCGCCCCACCTCGTCGATGTGCCCGGATAGATTGTTTGCGCTGCGCCAGCCCACCAGGCCGACGACAACGACAATGAGGGCCACAGCGACAAAACCGGCTACAAGTTTGACTCCAATTGCAATATTGTTCATAAATGCTCTCCTGTGGGATTTAAAAAGCAATGCAGAAGCAGACTGTATATAACCAGCGATTCTGGAGTTTTTGATACCGGAGATCGTCTTTTTTGGGACACAATACATTTAAGTGCTGTTAGAAGCAAATGAAAAAACAGCAGATTGAAGTCGTTTTACCTTGTGTGTGAAGGAACAGCCCCGGGGTGCAGGTTGCTTATCCGGGGATTTTCCTGACTCGGGCGCCAAAAGTTTTTGTTTTTTGCCAGGCAGCAGTTGACGCAGCAAAAATCTCAAGGCAAACACCCTGTATTAAGTATCGGTTGTCCGGGGAATATTCTTTACTGGCAAAAAGCTGCAATCTTTTTTAGAAGAGGAAAACAATGAAAAAATGCTTTTTCTTGATCTTCTGTCTGCTGTTTATCCCTGCTTCCGCATCCTTTGCCGGGGACCAGGGCATGTACTACGGGGGCCTGGAGTCCGGGGCCGGGGTGGAGCATACCTTCAAATCCGGGGTAAAGGGCTCGGATACGGAAGTATCCCGGACCACATATGGTGTAGAGGCATCCTGGTCTTTTCTGACCCTGGGCTATGACCACAGCAGATACTCCTGGGACAAACCGGGTGATTCAGATATTACAGATGACGGCAAAGAACCCTTTGAATCGCTGCACAATGTATATCTGACTGCTGACGTTATATTTCCCGTGAAGGATGACTGGTACCTGAATCTGGCCGCGGGCGTGAACACTTCCTTTGAAAAAGAGATGTCCCGGTCCCTGGGAACTTCGGCCAGGGCTGTTCTTCTCAGGGTCTTTGACAGCGGCTGGATGGTTGGAGTCGGGGCCGTGGGAGGATATCACCCGGTGCGCAGTATCTGGATTCCTGCTGCAGGGTTTGCTTACGGACTGCCCGGCCAGGAGGGATGGACCGCCAGGATAGGCATGCCCAGGACAATGGTCAGATACGGGTTCAGCGAGGATTTTGCCATGCAGGCAGGAGCGGATTATTCTTCCAGGATATATCGCCTCGAGAACAACAGTTCAGCAGTTGAAAGAGGGTATTTCCGCAAGCGCGATATCAGGCTGAGCATGCAGGCGGAGTGGAGTCCCCTTGAAGAGATGACTCTTGAGTTCGGCCCGTATTATGTGCTGTCCAGAAAGTGGCAGTTCTACGACCGCCATGACAGCCGTATCGGCACATGGGACCTCGACAGTGCCCCGGGACTCCAGGCAGGCCTTACATGGAGGTTCTGATGCAGATCGGGCATTTTAAATTCAGCAGTTATTAAAGTTTTAAGCACAGACAGGAGGTTAAAAATGTATACTACCCTGTTCTCACCACTGGAAATCGCAGGCAAAACGCTTAAGAACCGTATAACCATGGCTCCGTTATACCTGGGCTATGCCGGGGAGGGAGGCACTGTGTCGCCTCTTTTGCTGGAGCATTACCGCTTGATGGCCTCCGGCGGGGTGTCCATGATAACCGTGGAGAACGCAACTGTGGATCATCCTGCAGGCAGTGGTTCCAACCGGACCATCAGGGCGGATACCGACGAAAATCTGCCCGGCCTGGAAAAACTGGCCGCAACGATAAAGAATGAAGGGGCCCTGGCCTGCCTGCAGATCAATCATGCCGGAAGATTTGCAGGTGCGCAGGAAGCGGTGGCTCCATCGGAGGTAAATACTTTCGGCAGGACTCCCAGGGCCTTGACCCTGGAGGAGATTGAAGAGATCAGGAACAGCTTTGTCCGGGCCGCCCAAAGGGCCTTCAAGGCCGGTTTCGACATGGTGGAACTTCATGGCGGCACCGGTTATCTCCTGGCCCAGTTCGCATCCCCGAGAACCAACAAGAGAAAAGACTATTACGGCGGTTCCCTGGAAAAGAGGATGCGCTTTCCCCTGGAAGTAATGCAGGCGGTCAGGGAAGCTGCGGGCAATAAGCCTGTGGGGTACCGCTTTCTGGCCGATGAATGGCTCCCTGACGGGCTGACCCTGGAAGAGTCCGGACCTTTGGCGTCAAGGCTGTCGGATGCCGGCGCTGCATACCTCTCGGTTATGGGCGGGACTTATGAGTCTTTTTCCATGCCCGAGGTGATCAAGGCCACCAAGAAGCCTGGGTACATGGCCGACCTGGCGGGTGAAATCCGGGATCAGGTCAGGGTGCCGGTCATTGCTGCAGGCCGTATTGCCCTGGGGCATGTTGCCGAGGAGGTTCTTTCCTCGGGCAGGGCCGACCTGGTGGGCCTGGCCCGGGTACTCTGGGCAGATCCCGAGTGGCCTGAGAAGGTGCGACAGGACAGGGAGGATGACCTGGTGATATGCGATCCCGGCTGCAGGGACGTGTGCATGCAGCTGGTTATGCAGGGAAAACCGGCCTTCTGTCCGAATTGGAGTCCGCAAAAATCCAGGCGGCTCAAAGACCTGTACGAGTAATAAGATACCTGTCCGGGGGTTATGTTACGGGTCAGGCCAGGTATTACGAAGGTTTGCGGGCGATAAGGCCGGCCAGGTATTCCTGGGGAGCTTCGGTTTTGCCCTCAAAATAATGCAGGATTTCCCAGTCCTGAAACCAGGAGTATAGTTCCCGGTCCCGGAGAAGAAAATCCGGGTTGGTGGGCCGTCCCAGCAGGGCCTGGCTGGATGTAAAGGTTTCATAGACGATTATGCCGCCGGGTTTCAGGGTGTTTTTTATGTCCGGCAGCAGGGGGCGGTGCAGGTACCTGAAAACAAGCACCGCCCCGAAGAAGCTTGGGGGCAGGGTGCTCTCAGACTCTGCCTCCAGGTCAACTTCCTTAGTGTGTACCTTCAGCTTTTTTTCCAGGGCCAGGTCATGGATCTTCTGCAGTCCTGATTGATCCCTGTCCCAGAAATAAACCTCCAGCCCCTGTTCCGCCAGAAAAAGGCCGTTTCTCCCGGAGCCGCAGGCCAGGTCCAGTACCGGCCCCGGCAGAGGTGAAGCAGTAAAAAGATGCAGATGCTTTTTTAAAATTCCTGCTGGTTCAGAGGCGTTGTGTTGCTGCATAATAATTTAGTCCAGCCTGGCCATTGTGTCCTCATCCTTCAACGAGGCAAACAGGGTTTCCAGGTCTTCCCTGGCCGCCTTGAAACGCTGCAGTTCTTCTCCTTCCAGGGTGCGTCCCGGAGGAGTATCCACCGTGGAGGGATTGACGTGACTGCCCCGGTGATGGACTTCGTAGTGCAGGTGCGGTCCCGTGGACATACCTGTTGAGCCCACGTAACCGATGGTCTGCCCCTGCTCGACCCTGGCTCCGCGACGTACTCCGGATCCGAAGCGGCTTAAATGGGCATAGACGGTGTGGTATTCATTGGGGTGCCTGATACGGATGTAGTTGCCGTAGTTGCCCTTACGCCCGGCGTACTCCACCACCCCGTCCCCGGCGGCCATGATGGGGGTGCCGGTGGGGGCTGCAAAGTCCAGGCCCTGATGCATCCGGCTGTAGCCAAGTATGGGATGACGACGTTTGCCGTATCCGGAAGTCAGCCTGGCCCCGTCAATGGGGGTGACCATGAGGGTCTTGCGCACAGATTCTCCGTCCGGGTTGAAGAAGTCCACTTCCCCGTCGGTTGTTTCGTAGCGGTAAATAGGAAGATCACGGCCCCTGGTTTTCAGTGTGGCGTATAGGACTGATCCTCCCCGGACAAAATTTCCGTCCTGGTCCAGTTTTTCTTTGAACATGACTTCAAAGGAGTCCCCGGGGCGGATATCGCGCTGAAAGTCTACATCGAAGGAATAGGCGCGGATCATCTGCATAAGTACCCGCAGGGGCATATCCGAGGCTACTGCAGCGTTGTACAGGCTGGAAGTTATCTCGGCCTGGGCCACGACCGTCCTGGTATCCAGTTCACGCTTTTCTTCAGTGGCCACCAGACCGTTTTCAGGGCATTTTTCCACCCTCACGTCCCGGTCCACATCCAGCTTCAGGTTCATGGCCTCAAAGATGGGCTCCTGATCATCCTCTTCCCGGAAGACCAGGGTGATTTCCTGTCCCTGCCGGATACGCCGGGGATTATATACTTCTGAAAGTTCTTCAATGATTTCATGGGCCTGTGTCCTGGGCAGCCCCTCCCCGTTTAAAAGTCCCATAAGGGTGTCTCCGGAAGAGACCCTGATGTTTTTTTCTGATAATTTGGCCCGGACCTCTTTTTGGTCCCCGGCATCCAAAATATCGCCTGTGCCGGGGGCCTGGGCTTCTTGTGCAAGGGCGTCACCGGTGTTGCCGGGAACAATTTCAGGAGATGCTGTATCAGCTGAAGAGCTGCTGTCGCCTGCAGTCTGCAAGCCGGAAGCTTCAGGGATGGATTGTTCAATGGTCAGGCCTTTGAAATTTTCCTGGCCGGACTGTTCGTGTTTTCTGGTTTCGATGAAATCAAAGCCAGAAAACACGAACGTCAGGGCAAGGACAACGCAGGCAGCAGCCAGGAAAAGATATTTTCTGTTTCTTCTGCGTTTGTACCTGATGCGCGACTTGCCGTAGGATGGTATATAATAATCCATGCTTTTACCTCCTGTGAACCGGGCGTCTGTTTTAAATGTCTCCGTGTTCACGGATTTTTTCGTCCTCGTATGGGGCCAGGACTTTGCGGTACCATTCGAGCTTGGCGTGTTCCATGGCACTGGAACACATGCTCAGATTGTCGTAACTGTCACCCATGCGCTGGGCTATCAGCCTGGAAAGCTTGTAAATGCAGTAGTTGAGCTCCCCCTGGGTATGGACTTCCCGGGACAGCTCTTCCAGGAGGGGGTCAAAGACTTGTCTGCGTTTTTCAGGAATATAAGGCATAAAAGCTCCCTTTAAGCGACTTAAGCGATCCAGCACTCCACCTGAGCTGCCAATCTTGCCAAGCTCGGCCTCCGGCCCAGAGGGGCCTACGCCCCGTAGGGCAAAATCATTCACTCAAGTTTCTTATTGTTCCCACGCTCTGCTTGGGAACAATCCCCGGACGCTCCGCGTCCACAATGACCGCAGGAGCGGTCAGGCTACGCTCCCACGCAGAGCGTGGGAGCGATAAAGAAGCCGGGGACTGTCCCCGGGTTCCTCTGACCTCTGATCTCTAAATTCTGTCCTCTATGCCTGCATTCCGCATCTAAGGCAGTTGCTGCATTCTGTATCAGGGCAGGGCGAGGTGAGCCTTCCCTGCCAGTATTTCCGCCATTCGCGCTTGAGGTATTCCTTTTTCACCCCGATGTCCAGCCTGTCCCATGGAAGGTTTTCCTCCAGGGGGATCTGCCTGTCAGTGTAACGCTCCATGTCCCTGGACCAGTTCGCCAGGGCTTTTTTCCAGCTGCCCTGGTGCTCAGCCGCCAGGAGCAATAGTTCGTGCACTTTTTCGTCCCCCCGGGCCAGAAGTCCTTGAATACGGGCCTGAAAAGGGTTTTCAGAGGTGAACTTAACTGCCTTGTGCCTGGAACAGAGTTTTTTAAACCGCCTGCATCCGGATTCAAACTCCTGCCTGGAGATCATGGCTGCCCACTGCAGCGGGGTCCAGGGCTTGGGCACAAACATGGAGGCGCTTATCTGTATCAGTCCGATGCCTTTTTTCCTGTTGCCCATCCCTTTGAACCGGGCCTGCTGCATTTCTTCCAGAAAGTTCTCCAGTTCCTGAAAATCTTTGCCGGATTCCCCGGGCAGTCCAAGGATGAAATAGAGTTTCAGGGTGTTGAACTGCAGCCTGCTTATCTCTTCCACGGCCTGGAAAAATTTTTTGTGGTCAAAGCGCTTGTTTACAGCCGTACGCAGATCCCGGCTAATACCTTCCACAGCCAGGGTTATACTCCGGGTGCCGCTGCGGCGCAGAAATTCAAGAAAACTGCTGGTCAGGCCATCAGAGCGCATTGAGGACAGGGAAAATTTAATTTTTTGTGCTTTAAGCCACTGAAGAAATTCCTGCAGGTCAGGCCAGTCCGTCAGGGCAGTGCCCACTAAGCCCACCTTCCTGGGACGTATCCCGGATATCAGCTCCTTGAGCTTATTTATGTCAGCTGTACGCGGGGGCCTGTACACGAAGCCTGCTGCACAGAAGCGGCATCCGTGGGGGCATCCCCGGTTTATCTCCACCAGAAAACTGTCCCTGAACACGCTTTGCCCCGAGACAAAGGCCGAGTGCGCCGGAGTTTCAAGCCGGCGTGAGTCTGACTCAGCCACCTGCCTGTGTGCCCTGCTTGTCCGCCCGGATACATAAATTCCGGGTAATCCGGCGATGGTCTCCAGGGTCTTGTGTCTGTCTTTTCCCTGTAAAAAGCAGTTTTTAAGTGCACCGGCTATACAAATAAAAGTGTCTTCCGACTCCCCCACATAGATAAAGTCCAGGCTGGGCATGACCGGAAAGGGATTTATAAAGGTGACCGGCCCTCCGGCCATGACCAGGGGCCACTTTTCCCTGTTGCCGGAGTAAACCTCAATTCCTTCAGCCTGCAGGCTCTGCACCAGGTTCAGGTAATCACCCTCAAAGTTCAGGCTGAAGCAGATAAGGGGAAAATCGGACAATGTTTTATCCGAGTCCTGGTTTACAGCCCTGCCTTGCCTGCGATCCCAGAAAAAGCGCTGGACATGAAAGGTCCCTTCCTCTTCCAGCTGCATATACACTGCCTGCCACCCCAGGGTGGACAGGGCCAGAGACCTTTCTTCAGGAAATACCAGGGCAACGGGAAGCCTGCCTCCCCATTCCCGGCTTTTGGACCTGGAAGGCCCTGAGATTGAATCTTCCCTTGGAACCTGAAGCAAATTCTGATCCGGTTTGCAGGTATTTCCCGCCCTGGTGTTAATCCGCCTGTCTGCGTATAAAGGAGGGGATTTCGAATTCATCTTCGTCGAATATGAATTCCTCTCCCTTTTTCTGCCTGGTCTTGTTCTGCTTTACACTTTCAATGGGTGCCTGGTCCTGATTGTTCCTGCTGCGCCGGATGTAGGCCGGGATATTCAGGTTGTCCTTGCCATCGGGATCCACAGACATGTTCCTGGGCCTTTGCCTGGCATTGTTTTGACCCTTCTGCACCTTGGAGAGATCAGTGACCTTGGACGAGGTGCGCTCAGATGAGGAATGTTCATCCTCGATTCCGGTGGCTATGACTGTAATGCGGATCTCGTCCTCGATGTTTTCGTCGAACACCGTTCCAAAATAGATCTGGGCGTCTTCGTCAGCGGACTCATGTATGATTTCCGCTGCTTCGCTGACCTCGTCAATGGCCAGGTCCATGCCGCAGGTGACATTCATCAGTACGCCCTTGGCCCCGTCAATGGAAACATCTTCCAGAAGCGGGCTGGTTATGGCCTTCATGGCCGCTTCCCTGGCCCGGCCTTCTCCAGTGGCTATGCCTGTGCCCATCATGGCCAGACCCATCTCGGACATGACCGCCTTGACGTCGGCAAAGTCCAGGTTGATGAGCCCCGGGACCATGATCAGGTCGGATATGCCTTTTACGCCGTAGTAAAGGACCTCGTCGGCCTTCTTGAGCATCTCCAGAAAGGAGGCCTTCTTGGAAGCCAGGGAAAGCAGGCGGTCATTGGGGATGGTGATGATGCTGTCCACCACGTCCTTGAGTTCTGAGATCCCGCTTTCTCCCTGTCCGCGCCTGCGCTTGCCCTCAAAATAGAAGGGCTTGGTCACTACTGCGACGGTCAAAGCGCCCATTTCCTTGGCCACCCTGGCGATGACCGGGGCGGCTCCGGTTCCGGTTCCACCTCCCATTCCGGCGGTTACAAAGACCATGTCGCAGCCGTCCAGGACCTCCCGGATGTGATCGATACTTTCTTCAGCCGCCTCTTTGCCCACCTGTGGGTCTGCGCCGGCGCCGAGGCCCTTGGTCAGGTTTTCCCCCAGCTGGACCTTATATTCCGCCTGGGAGTGCTTCAGGGCCTGCAGGTCTGTGTTGGCCACAATGAAGGTAACCCCCTTCATGGCCGAGCAGATCATGTTGTTGACGGCGTTGCTTCCGCCGCCGCCGACGCCGACCACCTTTATCCTGGCGTTGCCGTCCATCTGGATTTCCTGGTATTCCATAGCTTCCTCCTTACCCGTTTAGCTGAGAAAATATTTTGCCTGCATCTAGTTAGTTGTTTTGTAGTTTGTAATTGTTGTTACGTATCTGTTTAGCGCTTTGCATGTGGCATGGGGACTGGCTCTTCCGGGACCCACTTGTCCCAAAAAATGAGATATTTTAAGCACAAAATGATGCTCAAGTGGGTCCCGGAGTGCCTGTCCCCTGCTTTCCTTAAAAGCGCAAAACAGATGCGTTGTTACCATTTTGTAAGAAGTCCTGCGGCTTGCTTATCAGGCCGGACAAAAGTGATGTCCGGGGCTATTTTATATCAACAAACCACTTGCGCATTTTGCTAAGTATACGGTTGAACATGTTTTTGTCCCGGATGCGGAACTGTTTTTCCGAGCTTTCCTTTTCCGCCCCGTAAATAAGTACTCCCACTGCAGTGGCGTACATGGGGTTGTTGACCACGTCCTTGAGTCCGCCCACCTTGCGGGGATACCCGATGCGGGTGGGCATGTTGAATATCTGTTCCGCCAGTTCCTGGGCACCCTCTATCAGGGCCGCGCCCCCGGTGAGCACCACCCCGGCCCCGGTGGAATTCTTGAACCCCGAGCGGTTTATTTCCTGGTCCACCAGGAGGAAAAGTTCCTCCATCCTGGGTTCGCAAATTTCAGCCAGCACGTGCCTGGAGAGTTTCCTGGGGGATCTTCCCCCTACACTGGGGACCTCGATTATTTCTTCCTCCTCCAGCATGTCCGCCATGGAGCAGCCGTACCTGACCTTGATCTTTTCCGCAGACACCATGGGGGTGCGCAGGCCGAAAGCTATGTCGTTGGTCAGGTTGGCCCCGCCGATGGCAATGCCCCCGGTGTATTTGATGGAGTCTTCCCCGAAAATGGCCACATCAGTGGTCCCGCCGCCTATATCCACCAGGGCCACCCCGATTTCCTTTTCTTCCTCGGTAAGCACCGCCTTGGACGAGGCCAAAGATTCCAGGACAATGTCCGAGACATCCAGGCCGCTTCTATGGCAGGAACGGACTATGTTCTGAGCGCTGCTGACGGCCCCGGTGACGATATGCACCTTGACCTCGAGGCGTACCCCGGCCATGCCCAGGGGGTCGGCTATGCCGTTTTGATCATCCACTATGTATTCCTGGGGCAGGATATGGATAACCTCCCGGTCCAGAGGGATGGCCACTGCCTTGGCCGCGTCCAGGACCCTTTCCACGTCGCGGTTGCTGACCTCCCCGCCTTTTACGGCTATAACACCATGACTGTTGAAGCCCTTGATATGGCTGCCGGCTATGCCTGCATACACAGACTGGATTTCACATCCGGCCATGAGCTCGGCTTCTTCCAGGGCCTTTTTTATGGACTGCACGGTCTGCTCGATATTGACCACCACCCCTTTGCGCAGCCCGGTTGAAGGGCTGGTGCCTATACCTACGATATCCACCCCTTCAGGGGTCATCTCCCCTACAACTGATGTGATTTTGGTGGTCCCGAGATCCAGCCCAACGATTAAGTCTGATTTGGCCATACTACTTTCCTTGATTTTCTGGTTTAGCCTGCCGGCGATAAGCCACCCAGGCATTTTCTCCGGCCACGGTTATCCTCTTTACAGCGTCAATATCCTGCCTGCGGCGCAGGTCGTTCCATACCAGATTGAGTTTATCCGTCTGCGGCTCAAGTTCACGGCAATCAAGAGACAGTTCCAGGTCCAGTCCATGGATGTACATGTGCGCCCTGCCGGTCTCGGTGATGCGGATCCAGGATATGTCCTGGATGGAAAAGGGAAATCTTCTTCTTTCCAGCGTGGTTACAATTTCGGCCACATGCCTGGACCCGGCCCCATCATGCAGGTGCAGAACCGGCAGTGAAACAAGTCTCTCGGGACTCAAGCGGTCTATGGTCCGGCCCTTTTTATCTGCGTAATAAAGGTTGTGGTCGTTCTGGACCCAGAAATAAGCCTGCTTCTCCTGGATATCCACGTGCAGCTGATCAGGAAAGTCACGCCTGACCCTGGCCTGCTTGATCCAGGGGCTGTCAGCCAGGTTTTTCTGCATTCGGGATATATTCAGCTTAAGCATGTTTTCGCCTGTATCCACCTGCATGAGCCTCAGGACTTCAGCGTAAGTCAGGCGCTGATTGCCCTTGATTTCAATCTCCTGCAGAGCCAGGTACTCACTGCTGGTGGCGTAGCGATAGCCGTGGATAAGGGCCGCGCTCACCAGGACAAGTATTCCCAGGCTCAGGCAAAGGACCAGTACCAGCCCCAGAAGTCCTGTCACGGCTGAAAAAAATCTGCGCAGCACACCAACAGGCCTTGGACTGTGCTGGCTGCCGGTATTGCGCCTTGTCCGGGTTCGCCTTGCGGTCAAGATGGATTCCTCAGACTGTCTTTATTTCCAGTTGCAGTTCATGTCCTGACATTTCAAATACCTTTTCCCTGGCTTCTGCGATTAGATCCAGGGCCTGGGAACTGCTTCCGTGTCCCAGGTTCACCAGAAAGTTGGCATGTTTGCTGGAGAAAGCCACGCCTTTATTCTGTCTGCCCCTGAATCCGGCCTGCTCCAGCAGTTTTCCGGCCGGCTCCAGACCCGGGGGGTTTTTGAACACGCATCCAGCGGTGGCGGCCAGCACCGGCTGAGCACTTTTCTTGCGCAGGTAGAACCTTTTTATGCTGTCCTGCACGTCCCGGGTCCTGGATGGTGTCAAGGATATTTCAGCGGCGGTCACCAGAAAATTTTCCGGATCACCCTCCGGCTTGAACCACCTGTACCCGAAGCTGAACTGTCCGGCCCTAAGCTTTTTTGTTCCGTCTTCCGGGGTCCAGATCCAGATCCTGGTCAGCAGGCTGCATATCTCCACCCCGTGGGAACCGGCGTTCATAGCCATCGCCCCGCCCACGCTTCCGGGGATGCCGGCCAGTCCCTCCAGTCCTGAAAGTCCCCGTGACGCGCACCATCCAAGGAGGCGGGGCAGGGGATATCCTGCATCCACCAGGACCAGCACCCGGTCTTTGTCCTGGACGCGGCTCTCAGGCATAGTGCGCCCCTGCCATCTGACCAGCACCAGGTCTTTATTATTCTCAGTGAAAAGAACGTTGCTGCCTTTGCCCAGGTACATGCAGCGCAGGCCTTTGCCGGCCCAGTTGCGGTTTATTTCTTCCAGATCCTGTTCATCTTCCGGGTAAAGTGCCGCCAGGGCCACTCCCCCGAGTTTCAGGGTAGACATTTTCTTCAAGTCCGGCTGGTGTACGGTTTTCATTCCTGGATAAACCTTTCTCCCACCTGCCATACATTACCTGCTCCCAGGGTCATGAACAGGTCTCCCTGTTTAAGGACGCTGTCCAGGTCGCGGCCTGCCTCATCCAGGCTCTGGTAAAAGCGTACCGGGGTCCGGGCCACCTGCATGACTCCCTGGGCCAGGCTCCACCCGTTTACACCTGGTATGGGATCCTCTGAAGCCGGATATATTTCCGTGAGCAAAAGCAGGTCCGCACCAGCCAGGACCCGGCAGAACTCCCCGAAGAAATCCCTGGTCCGGGTAAAGCGGTGGGGCTGGAAAAGCACCACCAGTCTGCGATCTGGATGGCACTGCCTGGCTGTTTCCAGCGTGGCCGCGATTTCCGTGGGGTGGTGGCCGTAGTCGTCCACCACTATGACGTCATCCTTTATTCCCTTGCGCTCGAAACGCCTGCCTACTCCGCCGAAGTCGGCCAGGGAACGCAGGATGTCCTGTTTGTCTATCCCGGCCTGTATGGCTACTCCGATGGCGGCCAGGCAGTTGAGTACGTTGTGCCGGCCGGGGTGGTTGAGCTTTACCCGGCCCCAGAAGTTCTGGTCATGGAAAACATTGAACTGCGATCCCGGGCTGGTGGAAAGGATCTCCGCACGCAGCCGGCTTTGTTCCTGGAAGCCGTAGGTCAGAACCGGTCGCTTGACCCGGTCCAGGACTTGGCGGATTTCCGGGTCGTCGCCGCAGACGACATTTAGTCCGTAAAAGGGGACATTGTTCATAAAACGCACAAAGCTTTCCCGGATTTCATCCAGGTCGCGGTAATAATCCAGGTGATCAGCGCCGATATTGGTTACAATATTGATGATGGGCAAAAGGGTCAGAAATGATCCATCCGACTCATCAGCCTCGGCTATGAGGTATTCCCCTGTGCCGGGCAGGGCGTTGCTGCCGTACTTGTTCAGCCTGCCCCCGATGATCACCGTGGGGTCCAGTCCGGCCTCTTTGAAAATGGTTCCCAGAAAAGACGTGGTGGTGGTCTTGCCGTGGGTTCCGGCCACGGCCACCCCGGTTTTGAGCCGCATGAGCTCGGCCAGCATCTCCGCCCTGGGGATGACCGGTATCCCTGCGGATCTGGCCTGCAGTATCTCGGGGTTGTCCTCGCGCACTGCGGTGGATTTCACCACCACCTGGGCCGGGCCCACGTTGTCCTGGTGATGACCCTGGAACACTTTTGCTCCCTGCTCCTGAAGTATTTTTACAGTGGGACCTCTGGACAGGTCCGAGCCGCTTACCTGGTAGCCAAGGTTTAATAGGACCTCGGCAATGCCGCTCATGCCGGAGCCCCCGATGCCCACCATATGTATGCGATTGATGTAGTTGTGCACTTTATTTTCCTGTTTTAAGACTTACCAGTTCCTGGACTATGTTTTGTGCTGCCTCGGGGTGGCTTATTTTTTTTGCGGCCCTGCCCATGTCTCTTATTTTTTCCGGCATAGCCAGAAGATCGGTGATGACCCGGGCCAGGTTGACCTGGTCCAGGTAGCTCTGGTCCAGAACCATGGCTGCGCCGGCATCTTCCAGGTATCTGGCGTTGATCATCTGGTGATCATGCGTGGCATGGGGAAAAGGTATGAGCACACAGGCCTTTCCGGCCACGCAAAGCTCGGAGATGGTGGAAGCCCCGGCCCGGCTGAGCACCAGGTCCGCAAAATCATAGGCCCCGGCCATATCCTGTATGTATGCATCAACTCTGGCTTCCGGATACTTTTCCTGGTAAGCCTCTTTCACCATTTCATAGTCTCTTTCCCCGGTCTGATGCCATATCCTGACCTCCATGGCCTTTAATTCATCAAGGCGTTCCAGGACCGCGGAGTTTATGGCGCTGGCCCCCTGGCTGCCTCCCAGGACCAGGAGCCTTTTTCCGGGCTGGTGCATTCCGTGTGAAGCATACTGGTGCTCCAAAAGCTCGGTACGCACTGGGTTTCCTGTCTGAACCACCTTTTCCGGTGGAAAAAAGTTCTTTATGTCCTCATAGCTGAGCATGACTTTTTTTACCTTGCGTCCCAGGACCCGGTTGGTCATCCCGGGCAGGCTGTTCTGCTCATGTATGGCCGTGGGTATTTTCATCATTCTGGCGGTAAGTACCGGGATGAACCCGGCATATCCACCGAAGCCCACCACCACGTCCGGTCTCAGGGAGCGCAGCAGGAAATAGCTTTTGGCCAGACTTCTGCTTACCCACCATACGGAACCCAGGGACTTTATGCCCCTGCCCAGTACTCCTTTGGCTGGAAATGCCTTGAATTCGAATCCAGCCTGCGGGATGATATCCTTTTCAGAACCGTATAGCCCGCCTGCGAACACCACCCTGCAGGAGGGATAAAGTTCCTTTATTTTTCTGGCCACGGACAGGGCCGGGTAAATATGTCCTCCTGTACCCCCGGTGGCAATAAGCACTTTGTTCAGCATCACCTGCTCCTGGATAGGTTGAGCAGAAAGCCCGCGCAGAAGAAAGACACAAGCAGACTGCTGCCTCCGTAACTGATAAAGGGCATGGGCAGTCCCTTGGGAGGGATGACCCCCAGAACAACCGCCAGGTTTAAAAGGGCCCCCAGGATAATGATCATTCCCATGCCCAGCCCTGCAAACCTGTCCACCAGGTCACTCTGGGACATGCAGATGACCAGCACCCTCCAAAGAAGGATCCCCAGAACGATAAAGACCAGTGATACCCCGATAAAGCCCAGTTCCTCGCCCACCACGGCCATAATAAAGTCGTTGTGCGCTTCCGGCAGAAAAAAGAGCTTCTGTCTACCTTCGCCAAGCCCCATGCCCCAGATTCCCCCGGAACCAAAGGCGTACAGGGATTGTACCAGTTGATATCCTGCATCCTGGGCGTCCTGAAAAGGATCCAGAAAGGAAAACCATCTCCTGAACCTGTAGGGCGACTGCAGCACCAGGACAACGGCGGTTATCCCGGCCAGCACCGAAGAGGAGAACAGGTAAATGATCCTGGTTCCTCCCACCAGGCTCAAAAGAAATAAAAGCCCGGCCATGTATACCGCCCCTCCGAAGTCGGGCTGCAGCAGCAAAAGAGCGCAGAATAAGCCGGTAATCACAGTAGGCGGCAAAAAGCCCACGCTGAAGGTCTTGACCTTGTCCTGCTTGAAGGCAAAAAAGCAGGCCAGGTAAATGACCAGGGCCACCTTGGCCAGTTCCAGGGGCTGAATGTTGAAAAAACCAAGGCTTACCCATCTGGTGGCGCCTCCGGCTGCATAGCCCCAGGGTGTGAAAACCGTCACCGCCAGCAGGGCAAGAGCTGCGGCCACCCAGAGATAGCGAAGCCGGTACAGCACTTCTCTGTTGATCCTGCAACCCAGGTACATGACCAACATTCCAGCCAGGCCGAAAAGGAGCTGGCGTTTGAAAAAGAAGTATTTGTCCGCATAATACCGTTCAGCCATGACCGCACTGGTGCTCAGGATCATCATAAGCCCGAGCCCGGCCAGAATGAGCACCGAGAAAAGGAGCCACAGATCCGGCCCCTGTTTTTTGGCGGCGTTTTTATTGCTGGTCATGTTTTTTTGCTCTGGTTTGTCCGGCGTATCTGACCGGTCTGACGTGTCCGACGTGTCTGACCAGTCCGACAAGTCCAACGTGTCCGACAGGTCGGACCAGTCAGACGGGTCCGACTCACTGCAGTGTTATGCCGGTTGCCTTTCTCACGGCTACCTTGAAGGCCTCCCCTCGCTCCTGGTAATTATTGAAAAGATCAAAGCTCGAGGTGCCGGGGGACAAAAGTACATTGTCTCCGGGACCTGCTTCCTGCACCGCCCTGGCTGCGGCCTGCTCCAGGTCCGCGAAGTGCTCCATGTCAGCGCTGTTTTTCCAGGCGTCTTCAAATATCTCCCGGCTGTCGCCGAAGAGGTAAACCTTGGCCGCCTTTTCCTGCAGGGTGCCGGCCAGCAGGGAAAAGTCCCCGCCCTTGTATCTTCCCCCGGCCAGCAGCCTGATGGGTGAGTCAAAGGCCTTGAGGGCGGCTGTCATGGCTTCCAGAGTGGTAGCCTTGGAGTCATTGATGTAGCGCACCCCTTTGTCCTGTAGAAACACCTCCTGCCGGTGCGGCGGGGGGACAAATTCAAGCAGGGCCTGGTCAAAGATATTTCTGCTTACGTCCACAAAGCCGCAGGCCAGCATGGCCGCCTCCATATTGGCCTGGTTGTGTGCCCCGGGCAGGCCGGGGCAATGAAATCTTCCCGTGGGGGCAAAGTAGGTGATATTGCTTTTGATTCTGAAATCAGACTCCACCCTTGCTCTCAGGTCCAGGGGCAGTACAGCCAGGTCCATGGGGCCCTGGCGGGCAAAGAGCTGCATCTTGGCTCTGAAATACTCGTCTTCGCTTTCATGGTGATCCAGGTGGTTGGCGGAGAAGTTGAGCAGCACACCCACGTGCGGGGTAAACCCGCTGCAGCCTTGTAGCTGAAAGCTGCTTACCTCCAGGACCAGTATGTCGGCTCTTTTTCCCGAAAGCACATGATCGCTCAACGGGGTTCCTATGTTGCCGCCGGTGAACACCCTGCGTCCGGCTTTTTCCAGGACTTTTTGAATGAGCATGCAGGTGGTGGTCTTGCCGTTGGTGCCGGTGACGGCGATGACAGGTTCGGAAATGAACCAGGAAGCCAGCTCAAGCTCCGAGATCACGGTCTGGCCTGCCGGGCAAAGACCCCTGACCATGGCCAGGGAGATGCCGGGACTGACCACCACCAGGTCCGCGCCCTGGAAATGCTCCGGTCTGTGCTCTCCCAGGACAGGCTCCACGTTGAACAACCCTCTGGAATCCAGCTGGGAGACATCAAAGTCGGTTCGCTTCTCCAGAAGTCGTACCCCGGCTCCCAGGGACTCAAGCAGGGCAGCGGCGGACAGGCCTGAACGGCCAGCGCCCACTACCACCGCCTTGTGGCCTTTCAACTGATCTTTGTGCACCATCTCCTGCATGATTTATCCTACCTGAGCTTAAGTGTGCTCAATGCCGCCAAAGCGAAGAGTATGGACAGAATCCAGAACCGGATAATTATCTTGGATTCCGGGACCCCTTTTAGTTCAAAATGATGATGCAGCGGGGCCATGCGAAAAATGCGCTTGCCTCCGCTCATCTTGTAATAGCCTACCTGAAGGATCACCGAGAGGGTTTCGATAACGAAAAGCCCCCCTACGATGATGAGCAAAAGTTCCTGTTTGCAAAGAACTGCAATAAAACCCAGGGTACCCCCCAGGCTGATGCTGCCGGTATCGCCCATAAAAATCTGGGCCGGGTAGGCGTTGTACCATAGAAATCCCAGTCCCGCCCCCACCAGGGCCCCGCAGAATACTGTCACCTCGCCCAGTCCGGGTATGTAGGGCACCTGCAGATAGTCCGCCAGGTGATAATGCCCGGATACATATACAAATATGGACAGGCACCCGGCGCTGACTATGTACGGCCCGATGGCCAGGCCGTCCAGGCCGTCGGTGAGGTTCACCCCGTTGGAGGCCCCGATCATGACCACCGCGGCAAAGGGAACATAAAAAAGAAACAGGTCCGGCCGGAGATCCTTAAAAAAGGGAATAAGCAGCTCAGTGTTGTAACCCGGCATGGTCAGGAGCATGGAGACCGCACCCAGGGCAATTATGCCCTGGCCAAGAAGCTTGCTTTTGACGCTTAAGCCCTGGTTGTGTTTCTTGATTACTTTCAGGTAGTCATCAAAAAAGCCCACTAAGAAAAATCCTCCGAATACAAAAAGGCACATCCAGACGAGCTTGTTGGTCAGATCCCCCCACAAAAGAACGCTTACCGCCAGAGAAAAGGCCACGAGAACACCGCCCATGGTGGGGGTACCCTGTTTTACCTGGTGATCCGGCCCGTCTTCCTGAACATACTGTCCGCATTTGATGCGCTGCAGCCACTTTATAAACTTGGGGCCCAGCCACAGGCTCAAAAGCAGGGCAGTAAGCAGGGCGTATATGCTCCTGAAGGTAATGTAGCGAAAGACGTTAAAGAAACTTATGTCTTCGCTTAAGGGGTAAAGCAGATGATAAAGCATTTATGTGCCTGCTTCCCGGTTTTTTTCCACGCGGGCCTTGAAGGCCTGCACAAAGTTTTCCATTCCGGCCCTCCTGGAACCCTTAAAAAGTATCACGCCGTGCCGGCAGCCAAGTTTGTCATGCGCTGAGAGAAATGAGGAAACATCCTTGATTTTATGGGCCTTTCGGCTGCCCTCTCCATTCATCCCCGAGAGGACATGCTCCAGGTTGTCCCCGTTATAGAAAAGGGCGGTAAAGGCACCGGCACAAAGACTGCGCCCCAGGTCTCTATGGGCCCTGGCCTCGTCCCGGCCCAGTTCGGCCATATCCCCCAGGACCAAAACGAGATCGCCCCCGGAGGCCAGGCTACGGGCGGTCTCCAGGGCGGCCTGCATGGACATGGGGTTGGCATTGTATGAGTCGTCTATGATTGTCCAGTCTCCTGAGCGACTTATGCACATTCTCTGTTCCGGAAGAGATGACTTTTCAAGGCCGGCCTGGATTTCGTCAGGCTGCATGCCGTATTCCAGGGCCACGGCCCAGATTGCGGCCAGGTTCTCGCAGAAGTGCGCTCCCTGCACAGGTGCATGAAAGGGGATTTCTTCTTCGTTTAAATTCAGGACAAACAGGTTGTCCCTGCTGTGGCTTACGCGGCAGTCGGCTTCAGGGTCGCGGCTGGAGAACCAGGTGGTGTTGAGGTCTGGCCTGGCCCCGGCCTCGCGCTTAAGATCCGGATAGTCCAGGTTGATAAAGGCCCTGTGTTCTGCACGGAGATAATCCAGAAGACGTGCCTTGGCCCGGGCCACCCCGGAAACATCCCCCAGGCCTTCCAGATGGCAGGGGCCGACATTGAGGATCAAAGCCGCGTCGGGAAGCAGGATCTCTCCCAGTTCATCCATGTCCGTGGTGTTGTTGATGCCCAGTTCCATTATCCAGAAATCCTCGTCACCTTTCTGCATAAGCAGGGAAAGGGGCAGGCCCAGCTGGTTGTTCCAGTTTTTATGATTTTTGCCTACAGTGAAGCGGGTTTTAAGCACCTCTGCCAGGATTTCCTTGGTTGTGGTCTTGCCAGCCGAGCCGGTAATGCCCAGAACCCTGGGCCCGGCTTTGAGCCTCCAGTGCCGGCCCAGTCTGCCCAGGGCCTTCAGGGTGTCGTCCACTGCAAGTACCGGTGTATTCTGGATAGAGCCAAGGTCCCTGTGGGCCACAATGGCCAGAGCCCCTCTGTCTGCGGCCTGCCCGGCAAAGCTGTGCCCGTCGGATCTGGTTCCCTGCAGGCAGAAAAAGAGATCCCCCGGGCCTGTCTGACGGCTGTCGGTTCTGACAGCGTTTACAGGCGCGTTTTCAAGCCCCTGGAGGTCTGCTGTGCCTTGCATGGCCCGGGCTGCTTCCCCAAGTCCAATGTTCATGCGCTACCTCACCTCTGTATGGCAAGGGCCGGTGACCTTGCGCTGCAGCTTGCTTACAGCCATCTGGATTTCTCCGGTGTCGCTGAAATCGTGTCGGACTCCCCGGATCTCCTGGTAGTCCTCGTGTCCTTTGCCGGCCACCAGCAGGGCCTCGCCCGGTGCCAGCAGGGATACAGCCTTTTGTATAGCCTGTCTGCGGTCCGGTTCCACCTCCACGCAGGGGTGTCCTGCAAGCCCGGGCAGAATATCCTTTATAATTTCGCCGGGTTCTTCGAATCTGGGATTATCCGAGGTGAGAAAGACTGCGTCTGCATGTGCGGCAACCGCCCGGGCCATTTCCGGGCGTTTGCCCCGGTCCCGGTCCCCGCCGCACCCGAAAAGCACGGCCAGTCTGCTGAAAGACAGCTCTTTCAGGGCAAGGCATACGTTTTCCAGAGCGTCCGGAGTATGGGCATAATCAACGTAAATATTTATTCCTTCAGGGGCCGGCACCTTTTCCAGACGCCCCGGTATGGGGCCCAGGTCCTTTAAGCAGTCAAAATGTTCCGGTTCCAGGCCCAGGCAAATCCCGGCCCCCTGGGCGGCTAGAAGGTTCTGGGCGTTGTGGATTCCCGGCAGGCTGCAGGAGATGGTCCATGACCGGCCCTGGTGGCTGCATTCCATGACCAGCCCGCTGGCAGTGCTTTGAACCAGATGCCCCTGAAGCTCAGGGGAAAAATTTTTCTGCAGTCCATAGCCCATGACCCGGGGGGCTTCCCCGGCCAGGTCCCGGCCATGGGGATCATCCATGTTTATTACGCTGCCAAGGAAATTTTGGGGGTTGGATGGCCAAAAGAGTTTTTTCTTGGCCTGGAAGTAGTCCTCTATGTCGTTGTGGTAGTCCAGATGATCCCTGGAAAGACCGGTAAAGACAGCCACATGGATATCAATGCCTGCCAGGCGCTTCTGGTCCAGGGCATGGGAGGATGCTTCCAGGCAGACCACCTCTACTCCATGGGCCTGCATCCGGGCCAGCATGCGGTGCAGGTCCAGGCAGTCCGGCGTGGTGGTGCCGGCTTTGAGCACAGTCCCGGGCCAGCGGTAATTGACTGTGCCCAGCACCCCGGTTTTATATCCGATGCTGGTAAAAATATGTTCCAGTATATAGCTGGTGGTGGTCTTGCCGTTGGTTCCGGTAACTCCCACCACCTTCATGCTCAGTCTGTCGGTTCCAAAGTGAGCCCTGGCCAGTTCTCCCAGGGCCATAGCGGGATTTTCATGGTGGAGCACCCGGTCCTGCCCGGCAGGTTCGCTGGCAACGACAAAGGCGGCTCCCCTGTCTAAGGCTTCGGGGATAAAGCTGTTGCCGTGGACTTTGGTTCCGGGCATGGCCACAAATATGTCCCCTGGACACACCTGGCGCGAGTCGCTTCGTACCTGCCTGCCCTGCCTGGCTTCGTTTATGATTTCTTTCCAGCTTTTCATTTTAGTGACTTACTCCTGAAACCCTGCCTGCCCCGTGAAATTTCCTTCATTTCACTGGGGTCATAAAAAACAAGAAAAATTTGTGCTATGGCGCTGGAATTTTCCGCATTTGTCGGGGTCGGTGTCGGTATCGGAATCGGTATCAAAAATACCGGGCAGCTTTTTACATGGCTTTGCCTACCGGATTTGATTCAGACTTCGACCCCGATCCCGATACCGATCCCGACCCCGATGATAAGCGTAAGCATAGACAGTTAAGTGGCCAGGGGTAAATTTTTCGCTTGGGTTGCGGGCAAAGCCCGCCTTAGCCTTTATCATGACCCAGGGCAAAGCTTGAGAGTGATATGTTTCTCTTCGCTGTCCCAGCTGCTGCCGGGAGAGGGGTTCTGCTCCCGGACTTTGACTCCGGTGCCTTTAAGCCTGGGTTCTATGCCGGCCTGGATGAGGCTTTCCACGGCCAGGCGCAGCGGGGTTCCACGCAGGTCGGGCACGCTGGAAGTGTCCACTTTCCTGGTCTGCCTGGGTGCTACGCTGAACCTGTCATTTTCCCTGTCAAATGACTCCCTGTCTGCACTGGATTCGTCCAGGGCCAGACTGCGCAGTCCCAGGCCCTTTTGCGATGAAAGCAGTCTGCCCCCGATGCGCTGAAACGCCGGGGCAGCCACCAGTCCGCCATAGTAGGGACTTTCAGGTTCATCCACCAGCACCATTATCATGTATTCCGGATCCATGGCCGGAAGGAAACCCACGAAAGAGGCTACATATTCATCGCTGTAGCCTCCCTGGGGAGATGCCTTCTGGGCGGTTCCGGTCTTGCCTCCCACTTCGATGCCGCTGATTCTGGCCCTGGTCCCGGTGCCGTCTCGTTCCACCGAGTCACGCATCATGGCCAGGACATCCCGGCTGACCCCCCTGGAAAAGACCCTTTGCTGCGAAGAAACAGGGCTGCTTTGTTCCTGCAGGATGTTCAGGTCCGTGTAAACCCCGTGGTTGCCCAGGGTTGCATAGGCCCTGGCCAGCTGCAGGAACGAGGTGGCCATGCCCTGCCCGAAGGAAATGGTGGCCAGGTCCATATTGCTCCAGGTATTGGGGGGGCGCAGCAGCCCCCGGCTCTGACCGGGAACCTGGGCCCCGGTGGCCTGATCCAGGCCCAGCCTGGTTAAATAGCTGTGAAGGGTGCCTGCTCCCAGGTCCATGCCCACCTTGGCCGCGCCTATGTTGCTGGAATAGCGGAGGATTCTGTTCACGGTGAGCCATCCGTACTCCCTGACGTCCTTGATCTGGTTGTTGCCCAGCCTCCACTGGCCCTGTTCACAGTAGTACAGGGAATCACCACGGGCCACATTTTCTTCAAGGGCGGCGGCCACAAGAAAAGGCTTCAGGGTGGAGCCCGGCTCAATGAGATCGGTTGCGCCCCGGTTGCGCCAGATATCCGGGCTTGAGGCGCGGTAATTATTGGGGTTGAAAAAGGGGTAGTTGGCCCAGGACAGAATATCCCCGGTGGGTACGTGCACCACCATGGCTACACCGCTTTGGCCATTGTTTTCTTCCACGGCATCGGCCAGGGCCTGCTCCACGTGGAACTGCATCCTGGAATCAATGGTCAGGTGCACGTCTTCACCGTCCACCTGCTGGTCGGGTTGCCTGGGCATCAGGCTGAACCTCTGCCCTGAGGCGTCTCTTTGCCTGACCAAGACCATTTCTGCTCCGCTGAGTCTTTTATCCAGGGATCTTTCCAATCCTTCCAGCCCGGTGTTGTCTATGCCCACAAACCCCAGTACCTGTCCCAGCATATGTTTCTGGGGATAAACGCGGCTGTGCTCATCAACTATAAAAACTCCGGGAAGATCTGCAGAGACAACTTCATGGGCCACCCGGTCGCTTACCTTCCTGTCCAGCCAGACAAAACTGCTTTTGCGGCCAAGCCTGACCCGGATGGAATCGGGGTCTACATCAAGTATCCGGCCCAGCTCAGCTGCCTGAGCGTGAATATCGTCCATCAGAAAAGGATTGGCATATACGGATTTGCTGCGCACACTCTGAGCCAGGACCCGACCCTGGCGATCGAATATTTCTCCCCTTTTGCCCATGATCTTTTCCTGGCTGAAATACTGCCTTTGGGCCTGCTCAGCCAGTTCTTCACCCTGGAGGACCTGCACTTGCAGGGCCCGGGCCCACAGGGCTCCCCAGAATATAAAACAGAAAGCCAGCACCAGGCCTATCTTGATTCTGCTGTATTCCTTGGTCTTCTTTCTTGGGGGCTGCCTGGTCATAACCCTGACTTACTTCCTGATTTTGCGAACCTGTTCATCCCCGGGCCTGGAGAGGCCGTGTTCCCGGCCGAACTCTCTGAGCCTGTAGGGAGACAGGAGGTTGTTTTTCTCTATGGACAACTTGGTGCGCAGTTCCCTGTTGTCCCGGTATTCTTCCTGGAGCCTTTCCATACGGTAGGCCAGATCCACCCTTTCTACTGTAACCCAGACCTTGGCCATGCCCAGAACAAATGTCGCCAGCAGCATAACTGCCAGCCACTTATAGCTCCCGGTTTTTTTTTCTTTCTTCTTTTCAGGCATGTTCAAGGTCCAAAGCCAGCCAGATAAATATATTTAACGTTCTTTCAAGTTTATGTTCTGCGCCTCTCTTGCTCCCCTGCCTTTCTTCCCCATGCACCATGCCCTATGCACCATGCCCTATGCTCCATGCCCTATGCTCCATGCCCTATGCCCTTAAACCCTTTGAGCCGCCCTTAGTTTAGCGCTTCTGCTTCTGGGGTTGCGGCTTATTTCCCTTTCCGAAGCGGTCAGGGGCTTTCTGGTTAAAATTTCCAGAGTTTTTCTATGGCTGCAGCTGCATACAGGAGACCTTGGCGGACAGATGCAGTCAGATGCCTGCCTGCGCAGATACTGTTTTACCATCCTGTCTTCCAGGGAATGAAAGGAGATTACCACCAGCCTTGCCCCGGGCCTGAGCCAGGGGGCGATTTTTTCCAGAAAATCCTGCAGGCTCTCCAGTTCTTTGTTTGTGGCCATGCGCAGGGCCTGGAATGTTTTGGTGGCCGGATGATTCCTGGCCGCCCGCCGTCTCTGGGCCGGGTAGGCCTGCTCCACTATGCGGGCCAGTTCCAGGGTGGTATTTATGGGGCTTTTTTCCCTGGCCTGGATTATGGCCCTGGCTATCCTGGGGGCCATGGGCTCCTCGCCCAGCTCATAGATTATCTGTTTCAGCCTGGAAAAGGACGCGTTCTGCACCAGGCTGGATGCCGGGGGGAAGCCCTGGGCCAGGCCCATGCGCATATCCAGAGGTCCATCATGGATAAAGCTGAATCCTTTTTCCTTTTTATCCAGCTGCAGCGAGGACATGCCCAGATCAAGAAGGGCTCCGTCCAGTCCAGGCCACTGCAGCTCCTGGAGATATTCCTGAAAATTATGGAAAGCATCCTGGACCATGTGCAACCCGCCCTGCTGTTCTTCCAGGTTTTCTGCAACCAGTTCCAGGGCCTCCTGGTCCATGTCCATGCCCAGAATGCTGCATTCACCTTTGCAGGCCTTGAGTATTGCCAGTGAATGTCCGCCCAAGCCCAGGGTGCCGTCCAGGTAGCGCCCTCCAGGGGCAGGGGCCAGAAGCTCAAGGACTTTTTCAAGCATCACCGGCTGATGGGTATAGTCTGCCAACTCCTGAGCCTGCACGGATATTACCTGTCCTTCTGGTTTTTGTCCGTCTCGGTGGTAACCGGGGACAATTTTAAAACCTCAGCTCGAATCCGTTTTCCGCCAGGGAATCCATTATACCGTCAAAGTCCTGCTCCATCATTCTGCGCTGCGCCTCGAAGCGCTCCATGTCCCAGATCTCGAATTTTCTTCCCACTCCGGCCAGAACGACCTCCCTGTTCATGCCTGCGTATGAGCGCAGATAGGGCGGCACAAGGATACGGCCCTGTTTGTCCAGGCTGATCTCAGTGGCCCCGGAAATAAAAAAGCGGTGGAAATCCCTGAATTTGCGGTTAGCCATATTTAACTGGTTAAAACTCTGTTCAATCCGTTCCCATTCAGGTAAAGGATAGCCTACGGCACAGCCGTCGAAATTGGTGAGCATGACCCGGCCTTCGGGAGAGTGCTCCAGGATTGTTTCCCTGAATTCGGGGGGCAGCATGAGCCGTCCCTTGGGGTCTATGCTTCTTTGGCTGTGTCCTCTGAACATAATTATCTAACCACTATTTACCACCATTTACCACTTTGTTTTTTTTCAGGCAAGGAAAAGTCAACTGTAGAATGAAATTTTTTGGCCTGTTTAGCTTGATTTTAAGTCTTTTTTTAGTTAAGCATTCATTATATTTGAATTTAAAAATTTAAAATTTTTTCTGCACGACTGCAGATTAAGTCCCGTGGCCTGTAGAGGGCCTGCAACCATTAAGTAAGACTCCCGCAGTTAATGTTGCGGGTAAAAAAGGAATGAACATATGCACACCAAGATAATAGCCACCATCGGACCAGCCTGTAACGAGAGGTTTATGATCAAAAGGCTGGTGGAGCAGGGGGTGCGGATTTTCCGGCTCAACTTTTCCCATGGAAGCGCCGGTGATTTTGAGCATATAGTCAGGAACCTGCGCAGCGTGGAGAATGAGCTGCAGCATGGAATAACCATAATGCAGGACCTGTCCGGACCCAAGATAAGGGCCGGGGAACTCAAGGAATCCCCCCTGAGCATAAATGTCGGGGATGAGCTGTTCATGGGCCCTTCGGATCAAATGGACAGGCATGACCCGTATCTGCCTTTTGACCACAGGGAGATCATCAAGGACCTTAAAGTGGGGGACGAGGTCAGGGTCAGCGACGGCGGCCTGAGTTTCGAGATCCTGGAAAAAAGTGGACAGGTGCTCAAGCTCAGGTCGGAAAACAGCGGAATCATCACCTCGCGCAAGGGCATCAATTTTCCCGGCCTCAAGGCCTCCATTGCCGCCCTGACCACCAAGGACCGCGAAGACCTGGCCGCCGGCCTGGACATGGGCATAGACGCGGTGGCCATGTCCTTTGTGCAGTGCCCGGAAGATGTCTCCAGCGCCAAGCACGTCATAGAGAAAAAAGGCCGCTGGATTCCGGTAATCGCCAAACTGGAAAGGCAGGTGGCGGTAAACCGCCTGGAGGAGATTCTAAGGATCGCCGACGGGATCATGGTGGCCCGGGGGGACCTTGGCCTGGAATGCCCTCTGTCTTCCCTGCCCACCCTGCAGAAGAGAATCATTGCCGCGTGCAACCAGGCGGCCAAGCCGGTGATTGTGGCCACCCAGATGCTTCTGTCCATGGTCAGCAATCCCATGCCCACCAGGGCTGAGACTACGGACGTGGCCAATGCCGTCCTGGACGGCACCGACTGCCTCATGCTCTCGGAAGAAACCGCCATCGGGGAGTACCCGGTTCAGGCTGTGGGTTACATGCGCGAGATAGCTGAGGAGGCGGAAAAGTTTTTCTTCGAGCTGGGCACAAGCCCCCTGGAGCCCAAAAAACAGGTTTCCGAAAATTTCATCGGCTACAACGCCTGTCTTCTGGCGGACAAGATCGGGAGCAAGGCCCTTGTGGCCCATACCGATTCCGGAGCAACGGTCAGGCTCATCAGTTCCTGCAGACCCAGACAGACCATCTTCGGTCTGAGTCCCAGGTGGGACACCCAGAAATTCATGAATTTCTCCTGGGGGGTGGTGCCTGTGCACATATCAGAAGAGCCCCAGGATCACCTGCAGCGCACGGAAAAATTTGTAGAGAATTTTTCCGGGTTTTTGAGCGGTGAAGACCTGGTGATAACCTCTGGACACCCCAAGCCAGGAGTGGAAAGTTCTCCCACCAATCTGTTAAAGATTTACCGCAAATAAAACCGATCGTTGTATAAACTTGCCGGATATTCAGGGGAGGGTTTACATGAGTTCAAAGCAGATTGACGCTGAAAGCTTAAACGAGGAATTCTACCAGGTCACGCCGGATATACTGGAGAGCTTCCCCAAGTTTCGACTGCCCCTTAACCTGTACAGATTCAAGGAGGATATCGGGCAACTGCAGCCCTATTATTATGCAGACAGACGCCTGGATCAGAACATGCAGAAAGATCTGCACAACTATTCCAGGAAGGGTCAGATCTTTGTGGCCCGTTCAGATCACAAGATTTACGCCAAACACATCAGCAAACAGCTGGACCTGGTCCTGCAGGACAGGAACCTGACCACTGAAGAAGTAGTTTACATTATCAGGTTCGCCCTTACCGAGAAAGCTTCCGATTTTTTCGAGCAGCCGGTTCCTGCGGCCATGGAGAAGCTGAAAAAAGACAGCTTAGTTTTGACTCAGTACCTGTGGGAGGACAGATCCAGGCTGGAAAATCTGCTCAAAATGCTGCACCAGGAATATTCCTGGGCCAGGCTCTGCTACAACAGCACCATTCTGGGGCTGGCCCTGTTCATGAAGATGCAGGAGGACAGCCTCAAGCGCCGGGCCATGGATAATCTGGCGTTGGGGCTGTTGACGCATATGCTGGGCATGACCAAGGTCCCGGCTTTTATCCTGGAAAAAAAGACCAGGCTTTCCAGAGAAGAGCAGGACAAGATAACAAATTATCCCATGACCGGGGCCAATATTATGCGCAAGCTGGATGTGCTGGAGGATGTGGCGCTTAATTGCCACCTGGAGCACAAAGAACTGCTGGACGGTTCCGGGGTTCCCAGGGGGCTGAAGGGAGCCGAAATCAGCTTGCATGGACGGTTGGCAGCGCTGGTGCATGCCTTCTGTGAGTACTCCCTGCGCCCGGATGCTAAGGGGCAGGACCTGTCCAGAGTGGCTGAATGCCTGGCCCAGGCCCAGAACAAGTACGATGCCAAGCTGAGCAGCAGTCTGCAGGAGCTGGTTCCCCAGGTGCAGGTCGCCCCGGACTGATCAGGATTCGCTGTAATAGGCCCTGGAGCTGTCTTTTTCCGCCACCATGACCCAGTCCAGGTATACGCCCCGGTTTCCCAGGCTTTTTTTCAGGCCCTGGTAAACGAAGCAGGCCAGATTTTCCGATGAGGGGTTGGTCTCTTTGAAGTGGGGCAGGTCGTTTAAATGTTTGTGGTCGAGTTCTTCCAGTACTGCCAGCAGAGTGTTCTTGAGTTCCTTGAAATCCATGAGCATGCCTGTGTCCGGATCGACCTCTTTTCCGCACACCTGGACCTGCACCTGAAAATTGTGCCCGTGCAGGCTTTCGCACTTCCCCCCGTAGTTGCGCAGTTGATGCGATGAACTAAAATCCGAGCTTACCCGGAGGCAATACCTGGGTGCGGCCATGTCTACTCCTTTATATCTTTAAAAAAGGTGTATAACTGATTCCGGTTTGATTATTGCTTTTTGCTTGTGCTGTCAATTTTGAAGGATGACCAGGGTCTGGGGGCATTGCAGGGGAACCTTTCTGGTGGATTTCTAAAGTAAATTACACTAAAGTTCAGCCATGAGCATTTCTGAAGATTTTGATCTTGAAAATTATGATTACGAGCTGGATCCGGCCAGGATAGCTTCTTGGCCCACCCCGGACAGAAGCGAATCCAGGCTTCTGATGCTGGACAGGCAGGGAGGTGAGCTGCAGGAGGACAGGTTTGAAAACATTGACCAGCATCTGGAGCCGGGGTCGCTTCTGGTGGTGAACAATTCAAAGGTGCTGCCGGCAAGGCTCATGGGACACAAAGAAAGTTCCGGGTCAGTGGAATTTTTGCTTTTGACCCCGCTGCCTCTTATCAGCCCGGCCATGGAAAACAGGGAAAAAAAGGCCCGGGTAGAGTGCCTTGTGCGGGCTTCCAGACGCCCCAGGCCCGGGGACTGGGTTTATTTCGCGGAAAACGTGCGTTTCAGGCTTGTGCAGGACCTGGACCAGGGCAGGGCCAAGGGTGATCTTTTCTGGACCGGGGACCTGGGGGATTTTTTCGTGCGCTACGGTCATGTACCCCTTCCTCCCTACATCAAAAGACAGGATGAGCCCCAGGATGTCAACCGCTATCAGACCGTATATGCCCATCCGGACAAGCAGGGCTCTGTGGCAGCACCCACCGCTGGCATGCATTTCACGCCGAAGCTATGCCACAGGCTTGAGGATCTGGGGTGCATGTGGGCGGAGGTCTGCCTGTACGTGGGATACGGCACTTTCAGCCCGGTGAAGTCCGCGGATATAAGGCAGCATGTGATGCACCCGGAGTACATCGAGGTGGGATCCCAGGCTGCAGAGAGCATCCGGGCGGCCAGGGCACAGGGACGCAAGGTGGTGGCCGTAGGAACCACCACGGTGCGTACCTTGGAGAGTGTCTGCAGGATGAAGGGCCGGGTGGAGCCTTTTACAGGCTGGAGCGATCTGTATATCTATCCTGGGTTTAAATTTGAAGCTGTGGACCAGCTCATCACCAACTTTCATTTGCCCAAATCATCTCTTTTAATTATGGTATCCGCTTTTGCAGGCAGGCGAAAAATACTGCACAGCTACCAATACGCCAGGGAGAAGGGTTTTCGTTTTTTTTCCTACGGCGATGCCATGTTTATAAAATAAATTTATTTGATCGGGGGGAGGATAGATGTCCAGGGTGATAATTCGCGAGGAAAGGTGCAAAGGGTGCCTTCTGTGTACCCTTGTTTGCCCGGTGGATATGCTGGAGCAGGCGGACAGGCCCAACAGGCAGGGGTACAAGGTGATCCGGGTGAAGAACCAGGATATGAGCGTGTGCAAAGGATGCGGGTTCTGTGCCGAGATATGTCCCGACGAGGTGTTTGTGGTCTACCGCAGTAAAAAGGACAGGGCCGGCGCTGAAAACCTGGAGGAAGAGCATGTCTAGGATATTCGTCAAGGGCAACGAGGCCATCGCCAGGGGGGCTGTGGACGCCGGCTGCAGGTGCTATTTCGGCTACCCCATAACTCCCCAGAACGACATACCCGAGTATCTGTCCAGGGTCCTGCCCGCATCAGGAGGGGAGTTCATCCAGGCCGAAAGCGAGATCGCAGCGGCCAACATGCTTCTGGGGGCAGGGGCCTGCGGGGTGCGGGCCATGACTTCATCCTCAAGCCCGGGCATATCCCTGAAGCAGGAGGCCATATCCTACATGGCCGGCAGCGATCTGCCCGGGGTCATCGTAAATATCAGCCGGGGCGGGCCGGGACTCGGGGATATTGGTCCTTCCCAGGGGGATTATTTCCAGGCGGTCAAGGGCGGGGGCCACGGGGACTACCGCCAGATTGTGCTGGCCCCGGGCAGTGTGCAGGAGGCTTATGATCTGACTTTTGAGGCCTTTGACCTGGCTTTTGAATACCGCAATCCGGTAATGATCCTTGGGGACGCCATCCTGGGTCAGATGATGGAGCCCATTGACACCCGGGAGCCAGCCGGTCCGGATCCCCAGGAGGCGGCCTCCTGGAGGCTTGAAGGCTCGGGGGAGCGCAGTCCCCGTATCATCCGGTCCCTGCGCCTGGCCGAGGGTACTCTGGGCAGGCACAACCAGGACCTGCAGGAAAAGTATATAAAGGCCCGCAAAGAATGCCGGCATGAAGAGTTTTTAACCTCTGACGCCCGGCTTGTGGTGGTGGCTTTCGGTTCCATTGGGCGCATTGTCAAGTCTACAGTGCGTAAGCTGCGTAAAGAGGGCCATATGGTGGGGCTTCTGCGTCCCATAACCCTTTTTCCTTTTCCTGCGCCTGCTCTGCAGGATCTGGCCCGCCAGGGCAAACGCTTTATGACCATTGAGCACAATATGGGCCAGATGGTGGAGGATGTGCGTCTGTCCATCTGCGGGCTTGCTGAAAGCGGTTTTTATGGACACCTGCCGGGCAACCTGCCTACCCCTGAGGATTTCGAGGAGCCCATACTCAAGGAACTTACAGGATAAACGTGCTGGTGTGCCGGGGTATTAAAACCCGGCAGGTGATATTTTTATGCCCGCAAAGTGGAACCTGGTTTAGGATATTCAAGGAGCAAACAACATGCAGGAAGTACTGGCCTACAAATCCCCGGATATTCTGGCGGATGTGCCCACACATTTCTGTCCGGGCTGCCATCACGGCATTGTACACAAGATGCTGGCCTCCGGACTGGAAGACGCCGGGCTGGCTCAGAAAAGCATATGCGTGGCTGCAATCGGCTGCGGAGCCTTTATCTACAACTACGTACTGGTGGATACCCTGGAAGCTCCCCATGGAAGGGCTCCGGCAGTGGCCACCGGGGTCAAGAGAAGCTCACCGGACAGCCTGGTGCTGGTCTATCAGGGAGACGGGGACCTGGCCTCCATCGGCCTGGCCGAGATCATGCACGCCGCCAACCGGGGGGAAAAGATCACCGTGGTCTACGTGAACAACACCGTCTACGGTATGACCGGGGGGCAGATGGCCCCCACAACCATGCTGGGTCAGAAAACCACCACCACCCCTCTGGGCAGACAGTCCGGGTCTGATGGTTATCCCATGCAGATGACCGAGATAATGTCCAGGCTGCAGGGGGTGAGTTTTGCAGCAAGGGTGGCGGTAAACAACATTAAGAATCTGAAAAAGGCCAAAAAAGCCCTGCGCAGAGCCTTTGAGGTCCAGGAGCAGGGTCTTGGCTTCGGTTTTGTAGAGTTTCTGGCCGCCTGTCCCACCAACTGGCGCATGAATGCCCTGGATGCCAATGCCCGGGTGGACAATGAGATGATACCCTGCTTTCCCCTGGGGATACACAAGGATGTTGCAGGAGAAGCACAATGAGCGTGTACCAGGACGTAATAATCGCAGGTTTCGGGGGCCAGGGGGTGATGCTCATGGGCAACCTGCTGGCGGTTTCAGCCATGCATTCCGGACTGCATGTGACTTACATACCCGTATACGGTCCAGAAATGCGCGGCGGCACAGCCAACTGCACGGTGGTCATCTCGGATCAGGAAGTGGGTTCACCTATTGTCAAAAGCCCCGGCACCCTCATTGCCATGAACCGGCCTTCCATGGAAAAGTTTCAGCCCAGGGTGAAAAAGGGGGGCACAGTAGTGTTCAATGCTTCCCAGGTGGAGCCCGGACTTGCGGACTCAAGCCGCCTTCAGGCCAGGGGGGTAAAGGCCAACGACATCGCCAACGATCTGGGCAATCCCAGGCTGGCCAATATGGTGGCCCTGGGGGCATATGTCGAGACCACCGGTATAGTTTCTCTGCAGACAGTCAAGGACAGTCTTGCCCAGGTAATTCCCGAGAGGTACCACAACCTCCTGCCCCAGAATGCACAGGCCCTGGAGGCCGGGGCAGGGGGGATTGAATGATTGAGGGATTGAGGGATTGAATGATTGAGGGATTGAATGATTGAGGGATTGAGGGATTGAGGGATTGAGGGATTGAGGGATTGGGGATTTAGGCAGGATGATATGGAGTGATTTCTGGAGGCTGTCTGACAGGTCAGACGGGTCTGACGGGTCGGACAGGTCCGACAGGTCAGACAGGTCAGACCAGTCCGACAAGTCCGACAGCCTCTCGGTACTCCTCATATCTCCCCGGTGATTTTTCGTTGCAGTAGATCCTCTGCCCATCCAGGATCAAAGCCTTGGCCGGTCCATATCTTGAACTGCTTCAAGGCCTGGTGCACGAACATGCTCAGCCCTGATACCGTATGGGCTCCATGCGCCCTGGCCTGCTGCAGAAGCCTTGTCTGCAGCGGGTTGTACACCAGGTCATAGACTATCTTGAAGGGGAAGATGCTGCTTTCCCAGGGGGAGAGGTCCTGCAGATCCCCGGCGGTACCCAGGGGGGTGGTGTTCACCAGCAGGTCCGCCTTGAGACGGTAGCGTTCATCCCAGGGTATGCTTTTTACGTTGAATTCCCCGGCCATTGCCAGGGCTTTTTTTTTGCTGCGGTTGGTCAGGTATATGTTTGATATGCCCATGCGCTTCAGGCCGTAGAGTACAGCCCGCGAGGCTCCTCCTGCTCCCAGGATCAGAGCTGAATCCAGCTGCAGGTCTTCTATGGGGGCCATAAAACCCCTGCAGTCGGTGTTGGTCCCGCAAAGGCTTTTTCTGTGCCAGTACAGGGTATTTACAGCACCCATGTCGGATGCTTCCGGGCTTATATAGTCCAGGTACTCCATGACATCCTCCTTGTAGGGGATGGTGACGCTGGCCCCGGACAGGGGCAGAATGCGCACCGCTCGTATAAAGTCACCCAGATTTTCCGGTTCAATCTCCCATTTGAGATACACCCGCTTCATGCCTGCGGCCTGAAAGGCACAGTTGTGCAGATAGGGGCTCAGGGAATGTCCCAGTGTCCGTCCCAGTACGCCGTAAGCCTGATACATTCAGCTTCTCCTGTTGTGTTTTTTTATCTCCAGGACAGCATTCTTCCCAGGATCAGTGCGCCGGCATGGGCCACGTTCAGGGAATCCATGCCGCCCGCCATGGGAATATGGATTTTACCGGGGCACCTTTTAAGGACATTTGGCCGGATGCCCTTTTCCTCCCCGCCCAATACCAGAACTGCCGGAAAGACAAAAGTCTGCTCCAGAACGCTTTGTCCCTGGTCCATGGTTGCGGCATAGATATTAAATCCAGCCTGGTCTATATGATCCAGGGTGCGGGCCAGGTTGGTAACCTGGGCAACCCCGATCCTGTTCAGGGCTCCTGCCGAGGCCTTCATGGCCCCGGGCCCCAGGGGTGCGCTTCTGTCACGGGGAATAATGATGCCCGCCCCGCCCAGGGCGGCCAGGGTGCGGGCCAGGGTGCCCAGGTTGCCCGGGTCCTGGACCTGGTCTAAGAGCAGCAGCACCGGAAAAACGGCCCGGGTGGTGTTATTTAGAAGCAGATCCAGGTCCACAAGGGTCTGCATCCGCAGTCTGGCGGCAATCCCCTGTCTTGCTGCACCCATTTGCTGCAGTTCCTGGTCCGGGACCAGCTTGAAGCGCACATGCAGCTGTCTGCACCTGGATATCACCGGGTCCAGTCCCCGGGGGACCGGTTTTTTTACCAGAACCAGATCAATATGCTCCGGGTTTTCCTCCAGGGCCTCCATTACCGGTTTTTTGCCCAGTACAAGATTTTCGTGCATGAAATTGGAAGTAGCAGTCTTGATTGTCCTTGTAAATCTGTAAAGTGCTGCAAGTTTACTATTGCCAAACCCCAAGGAATTTAATAACCAAACGTGGTTTGCTTGAAGCGTTCCCGAGACTTACAACCGGCAGGTGCTCTGTTTGGCATTTTTATGATTCATGAATGCGTCAACCAGAAGAATTGTTATATCAAGGAGTTCTGAATATGCCTTTACGTTTTTTATGGATTTTTCCGGCTGTTTTTCTGCTTTTATCCTGCGCTTCAACACCCCGGGATGATTCTGCAGACCTTAAGCCCAGGACCCTTGAGCAGTCCCGGATTTTGTCCCACCCGGAACTCGAGGTGGACGCTGACGGCATATCCAAGGAGGCCGAAGCAGCCGAAAGCATGTTCAGGGACGAAATGGATGATCTAAGCCCCGAAGAAAAGGCTGAGCTCCAGCGGACACCGCTTACTGAGGCCGAAAAAGAGGCCCTGGAAACCGAGATAGAGTTCGATTTTGTTCTGGATGCCAGGGAAACTCAGGCCATGGAAAACTACTTCAAGCTCTACACACACAGATACCGCAACAATTTTCAGGCATGGCTGGATCGTTCGGAAAAATATCTGCCCTACATAAAAGAAGTCTTTCAGGAAAGGGGGCTTCCAGAAGATCTTATCTACCTGCCTTTTGCCGAAAGCGGGTTTAACCCCAGGGCGTATTCCAGGGCCGGGGCCGCCGGAATATGGCAGTTCATGCCCGGCACCGGCAGAATGTACGACCTCAGGGTGGACTGGTGGTTAGATGAACGCCGCAACCCTTTTCTCTCCACTTATGCCGCGGCAGATTACTTAGCCAAGCTATATGACGAATTCGAGTGCTGGTATCTGGCTCTGGCCGCCTACAACGCCGGGGAGGGCAGGGTCGGCCGGGCCATGCAGAGAAGCGGGCATGATAATTACTTCGATCTGATAAACGGCCCTTACCTGGCTATGGAAACCAGGAACTATGTGCCTAAGTTTCTGGCTATCCTGAAGATACTGCGAAACCTGGAAGAGCTGGATTTTGATCCCATAGATTGGGATAGGGCACCGGATTACAGGGAGTTGGAGATTCCGCCGGGAACAGATTTGATAGCCCTTTCCAGAGCAGCCGGCATGGAGTTTGATGAATTCAAGGAATACAACCCGGCCTTTCGCAGGGAAGTAAGTCCTTCTGATACCAGGACACAGGTTATGCTGCCGGACACAAAGGCTCAGGCGGCAGCCGAATTTCTGGACAGCCCCGAGGCAGAGCAGCATGCTGGATATCATAGATACCAGGTGAGCAGCGGAGATTCCTGGTGGCGTATTTCCAACCGTTTCGGGGTGCCGGTATCGGTACTTCAAGAGATGAACAATACTACATCTGATATGCTCCGTCCCGGGCAGTATGTATTTGTACCGGCCAGCGGTTCCACCCATGCCGGGTCTTCCACCCAGGATTACGCTCAGCGCAGGGGGAACTACGAAGTTCAAAGTGGAGATACCCTCTGGGATATTTCACGCAAATTCAATGTGGAAATGCAGACACTCATAGCGGCCAATGGTCTAAGCGGCAACACAATCCGTCCCGGCCAGAAGCTCTATATTCCGGGGCATACCCAGGCCGGTGGTGGAGATGAAGGCTCCAGGGTGCAGACCACCTACAGCGTCAGCAGCGGGGATACCCTCTGGGAAATTGCCCGAAAATTCAACGTCGGCATGGATGATCTGAGAAATGCCAATGGGTTGAGTGGCAACACCATCCGTCCCGGACAGGAGCTGGATATTCCCGGCGGCGGCAGCGGCGACAGCGGCGGCAGTGTTACCACTTACCAGGTGCGCAGGGGAGACACCCTTTCGGAAATCGCCAGCAGGTTCGGAGTAAGCACCAGGGACCTGCAGAACTGGAACAATCTCTCCAGTGGCCAGGTCATCCGGCCCGGAGACAGTCTGGAAGTAAGAGTGGATTAAGAAGGACCGGCTTAAAGCTCATCTGGAAGCGATTGGCCATAGCCCTCCCATCCGGGGGGCTGCTTCTCATTTGGATCTGCGTATCTGTCAGCGCTTTTAAGGAAAGCAGGGGACAGGCACTCCGGGACCCACTTGAGCCTCATTTTGTGCTAAAATGACTCTATTTCCGGGACAATCACGCTTCAGGCGTGACGGAAGAGCCAGTCCCCATGCCACATGCAAAGCGCTAAACAGATACTGGATCTGCCATGCTTCAAGACTTTGCCGGAAATGACGCACGAAGTCACGGTCCGTGTTTAGTCTGATGCAAAAGACCTGTGTTGTCTGGAGTGCGTGGATGAACCTGGTTTGATTTTGAAGGCATAAGTCCCTACAGGCGCGAATAACCAGGCGGTGTTAATGCTGCTGATTGCGGTGTATTTTACAGCCAGTCCAGCCAGTCCCTCCAGGAACCTTCTTCTGTGGCTCTTTTGTGGCTGGAGACATGTTCCTGGTGTTTGTAGTAGCTTCTTTTGGCCCTTTCACCGGCGTATTCCACGTATTCAGGCAGATCTTCAAAATTGTCCATAACGTACCTGTAGCGCTCATAGGCCGATCCATAGCGCTTGGTTCGCCAGTAAAAATCGGCTATGTACAGTTCGTGTTCGGCTATTTTTTTGCGGCATTGTACCTTGTAGTACCGGGAATACTCAGCATATTCAGTCTCAGGATAAACCTGGGCCACCCGCCTGAAGTACTCCAGAGCCTCCTGCATGTTGCGCTGCGGACGGTCTATGGAAGTGAATTTGTTGAAGTGGGCCAGTCCTGTCCTGAAAAGTACATAGGGCATGTATTCGTGACGGGGGTTCATCTCGGCGAACTCGGTGAATACGGTGATGGCCGCATCATAGTTGCCGGACTTCATGTAAGCATCTCCCAGGGCCACTTCGGCTGTCGGGGTATGGGGGCTGAAGGGAAAACGGTCCCTCAGGTCTGAAAAATATTCAATGGCTTTATTGTAGCGCTCCTGCTCCATGGCATCCACCCCGGCCTGGGCCAGTTCCTGCGGGGTGTCCTCCAGTGGTTCGGGACCTCTTTGAAACCAGGCGCAGCCTGACAGCGCCGCCAGTGCGGCGGCAAGAATAATTGATAAAAGCAGGTTTTTGATTCTCATGTCGGCCTATTTAGTGAAAACGGAAGAATGTCAGAGTGTTTTGGGGACTAACCTGTTTTTTCCAGGTAAACCTGTACATTGTGGGCTGCTGAGGCTCCTTCGCCCACCGCAGTAGTAATCTGGCGGCACAGTTTGGAGCGGATGTCCCCGGCTGCATAAAGGCCTGGAATGCTGGTGCTCATCTCGGTATCCGTCTTGATGAACCCCAGTTCATCAGTCTCTACTTCCTGAGGCAGAGAGGGCGCTGCCGGGATCAGGCCTATGAAAACGAATGCACCCTGTACCTCGAGATCCGATTCTTCACCGGTCTGGACATTCTCAAGTTTTACGCTTTCCAGTTCCTTGTCCCCTGCAAATTCCCGGACCACGGTATTGTAGAGGATATCTATCTTGGGGTTGTTTACCACCTTGTCCTGATAGATCCTGGACCCCCTGAAAGCGTCTCTGCGGTGAATGAGGTATACTTTTTTCACCAGTTTGGTCAGGTACAGGGATTCTTCCAGGGCTGTATCTCCTCCGCCTATGCAGGCCACTTCCTGATCTTTGAAGAAGTTGCCGTCACACAGGGCGCAGTAGGATATGCCACGGCCGTTGAACTTGCCTTCTCCGGGCACTCCGAGCTTTTTCCAGTTGGCACCTGTACTTATTATAACGCTTCTGGAAATGATGCTCTCCTGGGAAAGCACTGTTTCGAACTTTCCGTCCGAGGCTTTGATCTCAGTTGCTTCATCACCTATCTTGTCGTACTCGAAGCCTTCAAGGTGTGCTGTGAAGAGATCCACCAGCTCAAAGCCCTTTATTCCCTGGGGGAAGCCGGGATAATTTTCTATGGTTTCGGTGAGAAGGACCTGGCCTCCCGGGGAGAGCTTTTCCACCCAGGCCACCTGTATACCCGCCCTCAACAGGTAGAGGGCTGCTGTAACACCGGCAGGCCCTCCACCTATGACTACGCTTTCGTATTCTTTCATAAAACTACACAGCTTTATCGATCATCTGCTTCAGGTTGGCCTTGGATACAGCACCGGTTACCTGCTCCATGACGTCTCCGCCCTTGTACAGGATCAGGGTGGGGATGGCCCGGATGCCGTATTTGCCTGGAGTACCGGGGTTTTCGTCCACGTTCATCTTGAGTACCTTGAGGCGGCCTGTATATTCCTGGGCCAGTTCTTCAACCACGGGGCCGATAGCCCTGCATGGTCCGCACCAAGGGGCCCAGAAATCAACCAGAACCGGCAGTTCGCATTTCAGGACCTCTTCCTCAAAGTTGTTGTCTGTTACTGGGTTTGGCATCTTCGTCTCCTTGTTTATGCTGGAAGTTGTTGAGCTTTATTTTATCTGGAGCGGATATTAAGAGAAGTATGAAAAGACTGTCAACCATAATTAGTTATCATCTCTGCTTTTATACCTGGTGGATCTCGATTTTTCGCCGGGCACCGGGCGTACTTCAGCTCTACCACAGGCGGGCAGTGTGCAATCCGGTTCAGAGCTTACCCGGGCAGAGGGCTTATTTGTCCTTGTGCCGGGGCCAGCGCCAGTGGGTGATACCCAGCTTCTTGATCTTGTAGTTGAGGCTGCGCGGAGAGATGCCCAGCTGAGCAGCGGCATGTTTCTGGACCCACAGGTTGTCTTCCAGGGCCTGGATGATGGATCTGTATTCCGTGTTTTCAAGCCGGGATGCTGACGGGGAATTCTGGTAAGAATTCTCCTGGAGGTGAAGGCCGGAATTGAGGTGGATGCTTTCTGCGGTGATGACGTCTGAATGTTCCAGGAGGATGGCTCTTTCCAGGACGTTGGACAGTTCTCTGATGTTGCCCGGCCAGTGATATGCGCCCAGGATTTCCAGGGCCTCGGGAGAGATGTCCATCATTTTTTTGCGCAACTGGCGGCAGATCCTTTCCAGAAGCATGCGTGTGAGTGGTTCGATGCACTGCTTGCGTTCACGCAGGGGAGGCAGGTGCAGTTTTAATATGTTCAGTCTGTAATAAAGGTCGCTTCTGAAATCAGAAGCCTCCATCATCTGTTCTAAGTTCCGGTTGGTGGCCACTATAATGCGTATATCGCTGTATATGGTTCTGTTGCCGCCCAGGCGCTGAAAGTTCTTTTCCTCCACCACCTGTAGAAATTTGGCCTGCAGAGCCGGGGTCATTTCTCCTATCTCATCCAGAAATACCGTGCCGCCGGCGGCCTGCTCCAGCCTGCCCACCCTGGTCTGGGTTGCATCGGTGAAGGCTCCCTTTTCGTGGCCGAAGAGTTCGCTTTCCAGGAGATTTTCCGGGAGATTGGCACAGTTTATCTTGATAAAAGGCCTTTTTTTTCTGGGGCTGTTGAAGTGCACTGCTCCGGCCAGAAAGCTCTTGCCGGTGCCTGTTTCTCCGGTAAGCAGCAGGTTGGATTCAGTCTGGGCATATTTCCGGGTCCAGCTGAGAATATCCTGCATAGCCGGGGTGCTGGCCACTATCCTGTCCAGGTCGTAGATGACGTCCTGCTGGCGGCGCAGGTAGTCGATTTCATTTTTCATGCTTCTTTTTTCCAGGGCGCTGTCCACGGCCAGGCGGATTTTTTCCCCGGAATAGGGCTTGGCGATGAAGTCATGCGCCCCGGCCCGGATTACCCGGACTATCCAGTCCGAGTCGTCCTTTTCGCTGGTAACGATAACGGGAGCCTGTCCAAGCTGTTCCTGAATTTTTTGAATGGGTTCCAGGTCTTCGGCCCCGTTGCCGTTGACATCAAGGCTCAATACTGCCACATCGTAGGCTGTTTTCCCGGTTTTCTGTCCCAAACTGGACATGGAGGAGCAAAGGGTCAGCAAGTGCTCTGCCCCCAGTGCTCTGCTCAGTATATTGTGGTAGGCGTGGTTTTCTTCGACACCCAGAACTCTGGCCATATTAATTCCTGTTGCTCATTGCGCTTATCCCTGCAACGACACTTGTTTGTGCCTGATTTTTACAAGTCACCCGTTTTTTAATTGTTGCTGCAGGGTTATGTAGTTTCCATCCGGAAATTCTTTATTTCCGGATGCTGAAGCTGATGGTTTTCTTTCCGGAAACGAGGAGTTTTTTCTTTTGGCAAGGAAATCAAGCAATTATGAGGAGGCGTATCTTAATACGTTGACGAATAATTGTGCTGATTGACACCGCCAAAAGGAAAAAGAACCGTTTCCGGATGAAAACTATGTAACCATTGAAAGACCTTCAGGCCGGCTGCAATAGTAAGAGCCCTGTCAACCATTTTTTTCCGTGGGCAGTAAGATTTGGATTGCAGGTTCGGCTGATACAAATTAACATTTTTATTTATGACATTGCAAGAAAACAATTTCAAGTCCCGTATCTGCCTGGGCTATACTTCATATCGACTGGAAACCCTGCCCTTTGTCCAGAGCAAAATGCAGCATTATGACTGCATTGTGCTGGAAGAGCCACCAACGCCTGGTTTTGATGAGATGCTAAAAGGTGAAATGCAGGTACACGACTACCTGATGCTGACAGAGTTCGGGTTTCCAGGCTTTGCAGAAAAACAGTGCCTTCTTTTGCAGCAGATGTACGGTATGGGCAAGACCATCCTGCAGGTGGAGCCCTTTGTGGAGGAACTCATCGGCCTGCACGAGTTTTTCGCGGCAGAGGGCAGACCGGATCAGATCAGGCCTGAGACCAGGGCAGGGATGGTTTATGACTGCGAACGCAGGTGGAGCGACAAGCTCATGAAGTTTTACCAGGTTTCCGGTGCAAACCGGGATTTTTCCTACCTGGTAAAGGCGGTGAAGAATTTCGCCCGGGCCGATGCCGAAAAGGGCAGGCTGCGCGATAAGATGCGGGCCAGGGCCCTGGAGGATATTTTGCCGGGTTACCAGAGCGTATACGTTGAAGCCGGATATATCCATTTCTTTCTGGCCGCTTTGTTGTTTGCCAGAAAACCTCCCTTTTCCAGGCTGGAGACATTCTACAGTCTGCAGGACTTTTTCAGGGAAAGACTGGGAAGAAGACAGGTTCTGGGTCCCGGGGACGTCCTGACCCTTCTTTATACCTGGATGCCGGAATACGGCGGTCCCAGGGCAGACCTGCTGGCGGCCCGCAGCCTTATTTACAACAAGATAGTGCGCAAGGACGAGATCCTGGAGGAAACAGACAGGTTTCCCCATTCCAGAAACGAGCTAAAAGCGGTACAGCTGGCCGGAAGTCTGGACTATGAGGAGTGCAAAGATGTATACAGGGAGATCCGCGGGCTGGAAACCCGGGAGGCCATGGAAAGTGTAGAGGTGTGGGTAGAGCGGAAGAGGCAGTAGCAGGTGCTGTGATTTTCTTGATCACCATGGACTGAGTATTTTGGTTGCTTTTAAGCGTTATTCCCAGGTTGAACCTGAGAGCAGCTGGATAAGGAAGTGGTCATTAATAACGAACCACCCCCAGCCCCTCCTTAACCAAGGAGGGGAGCAGGCCGTGCTGAAATTTTTGGACATATGCACATGAGTTTAACCTGTTGTAGTTATTGGTTGAACAGGTGGTTGCTTGTAAGAGTTATCAACCATGAAGGGAAGGAAGTGGTCATTAATAACGAACCACCCCCAGCCCCTCCTTAACCAAGGAGGGGAGCAGGCCGTGCTGAAAATCTAATTTTTGGTAACCATTCAGGGGGTGCCTCAATTGACCTGTAATCACTACCGAGGACCCCCTGAATGGTTTCAGCTGATTTCAGCAGCTATGGCATCGCCCACCTCGCTGGTGCTCATGCCCATGCGTCCTGCGGACTGGGTCTGCATGCGGGGCAGCACCCTGGAAACGGCTTCTTCCAGGCCCTGGGCGGCCTGTGCCTGGCCCAGGTCGGTGAGCATAAGCTGACCGGCCAGGATGGCGGCAACCGGGTTGGCCTTGTTCTGGCCGGCGTACTTGGGAGCCGAGCCTCCGATGGGCTCGAACATGGACACGCCCCGGGGATTGATATTGCCTCCGGCGGCAATGCCCAGTCCACCCTGGGTGATGGCCCCCAGGTCGGTGATGATGTCCCCGAACATGTTGTCCGTGACCACCACGTCGAACCATTCCGGGCTTTTGATCATCCACATGCAGGTGGCATCCACGTGGGTGTAGTCGATTTCCACCGAAGGGTATTCTTTGGCCATTTCCCGGAAGACCCTCTCCCATAGGCCGAAGGCATAGGTCAGGACATTGGTCTTGCCGCACAGGGTGAGTTTGCGGCGCTTGCGGGTGGCGGCCAGCTCAAAGGCGTAGCGCAGGCATCGTTCCACGCCCATATAGGTGTTCACCGATTCCTGCACAGCAACTTCATGTTCTGTGCCCTGGCGCAGAAAGCCGCCGCTTCCGGCGTAAAGACCTTCGGTATTTTCCCGGACCACTATGTAGTCTATGTCTTCCGGGCCTTTTTCCTTTAATGGGCATTCCACCCCGGGATAGAGCTTGATGGGGCGCAGGTTGACGTAAAGGTCCAGGACGAAGCGGGTGCGCAGCAGAATGCCCTGTTCCAGGATGCCCGGCTTTACATCGGGATGCCCTATGGCCCCCAGGTATATGGCGTGAAAACCCTTGAGCTCTTCCAGGACCGAGTCCGGTAAGATTTCGCCGGTCTTGAGGTAGCGCTCCCCGCCCAGATCGTAGCTGTGCCAGTCCAGCCTGAAGCCGTATTTTTTTCCGGCGGCCTCGAGAACTTTCTGTCCTTCCCGGACCACTTCCGGGCCTATGCCGTCTCCGGGGATGACGGCCACTTTATACTCCTGCATGTATTTCTCCTTTGTCATGGTGTTGTTTGTAACTCTTCAAGACGCTGTGCGTACATAGTTTGTGGCCGCAGAGCGGTCGGATGATGCTCCCATGCTGAGCGTGGAAGCGATAAGCTAACGGGTAAGACCCTACTTTTTTCTGCTATCTTCAGAGTCTTTTTCTTCAGGGCCTTTATTTTCTTTTTGTTCCTGCTCCTGCCTGCGCCTTTCTTCCTCTTCCTTTCCCTCCTCGGCCTCTTCCTTATCCTTTACCACTTCCTTGGAGGCGTCGGATTCGGTAACGTACTCGATTTTCCTTTCAGGGAGCTGGTCGGGTTCCGGCTGGTATGCCTCTGTTTTTTCCGGCAGCGATTTTCTGGCCTCGTGCACCACCCGCATGGGCCTGGAATCTCCCTGTTTGTCCTCACCGAACCAGATGGTGTGATGCTTAAAGGGTATCTCGATGCCGCGCTCCTCGAATACCCGCTTCATACGTTCCAGGAAGGCGCGGCGGATGGCAAAATGACAAAGGGGCCTGGTCTTGATGCGCACGCGTACTTCCACGGCTGAATCGGTGATCTTGTTCAGCCCGAATATCTCCAGGTCTCCAATGATGTCCGGTCCCCATGTTTCATCCTCTTTGAGTTCCGCTGCCACATCCTGCAGGGCATGCACCACTTCGCCGTAATTCTCCCGGAAGGCCACCCCGGCATCGATCATGGCGTAGCCGTAGTCCCGGTTGTAGTTCTGAACCGTAGTTACCTCCCCAAAGGGAATGACCTGCAGCGTGCCGGCCAGGTCGCGCAGGGAAACCGTGCGCACTGTCAGGTGTTCCACTGTACCGGCGTGTCCTCCTGCCTCCACCCAGTCCCCCACGGCCATGGAGTCTTCCAGGAGGATAAAGGCCCCGGTTATGACGTCGCGTACCAGGGTCTGGGCCCCGAAGCCGATGGCCAGGCCGATGACACCGGCACCAGCCAGAAGAGGCGCAATATTGATGCCCAGGTGGGCCATGACGCTCATTCCGGCCACCAGGATAACAGCTATCATTATTACATTTTTTAGAAGCGGCAGCAGGGTAAGCTTGCGCGAGGTGGCCCTTTTGTCCTCGGATTCGCTCTCCAGGGCCATGGACTTTTCAATCCTGATTGCGGCGAACTCCCAGATCAGGGATGCAATCATGAGTATAACCAGGATGGTCACTACCTGAGAGATGATTGCAAAGCCCTGCGGAGACATGAGCCATCCCAGGGTGCCCAGTCCCCAGGCATTGAGGATGGAAAAAACAGCCAGAACATAGATGACTGCCCTTATGGTCTTTTTCAGCAGAGGCAGGTAGCGGTTGGCCCTGGCTTCAAGCTCGGGGTGACCGGCTTTGAGGTCGTCGCTTATCCTGAACAGGTAGTCCTGACCCCGGTCGTTCAAGCGCAGGATAAAGGTGGTGATGAGTATGATGATCCCGGTGAGGACCAGGGCCCTGGCCAGAAAAAAAAGCCCTCCTTCAATCTGCAGGGCCCAGGTGCCGAAGAGTCCCAGGATAATGACGATGGCCAGGACATGCCAGAAACTGGCCAGCCTGCGGCGAAAAGCAGCCAGGGCCTGCATCCTGCGGCGCATGGCCTCGGTCAGCTGGGATTGCGCAGACTGGTCCTGATCCTCCTGGACGGGGTCCCCGCGAAGCCACTCGGCCACGCAGGAGCGGTTCTGCAGGACCAGGATTATGGCCATAAGCGTGATTATAAGGCCCAGGAGCTTCTGCAGGGAAACGTAAAGGCTGGCAGGCAGGCCCAGCAGCAGGGAAGCCTCCAGTATGAAATAACCGTATATTGCCAGGCTTACGATGCGGCGTACCCAGATATACAGATACTTTGCGGTTTCATTTTCTATGTCAAAAAGTCGCAGAGCCGGGGCTCCCGGAACCAGGATCAGCCTGGCCAGGGCCAGGACCAGCTTGGCAAAGGCTATGGCGTTTACAGCGGTCAGGGCCACCACCTGGGTGCCGTCGGCAGGATCCAGAAGGGGCAGAACAGCGTAGGCCACAGCAGCGAAGGCGATTATGGGGACTATTTCCAGCAGGGTGCTGCCCAGCAGAAACGCGGCCCTTGTGGCCCTGGAATAGGCCTCCTGGTCTTCCAGGGATTTGAGCGGTCTTCTCAGGAGGCGCTTTGCCAGCCAGAAGGCCAGGAATCCGGCCACCAGGACCAGGGCGACCTTGCCTCCCATCTCCCCCCAGGTCCTGAGTGTTTCCGGGTCCCGGGACTGCTGGACCAGGTCTCTGGCGATCTCAGGCAACTCCAGGGTGCTCTGGCCGGCATCAGTGAGGACCCTGTTTATTTCCTGCATATGCCCGGACATGAGGATCAAAAGCTGGCCCAGAAGTCCTTCGGCATCGGCCAGGGGTTCATAGGGCTTGTCTTCTTCCCTGGTTTCCTGTGCTGCAAGAAGAATCTTCAGGTCCTCTTTCAGTTCTTCAAGCTTTTGGGGATCCTCCAGGTCCTGCAGCAGTCTTTCGACGCCGGCCCTGGAGACGTCCCCTGAAGGAGATGCTGCAGTATTGCTCTGGGCACAGGCGGAAAAAGGCTGCAGGAACAGAAAAAATACTGCCAGCACAATAGAAAATATCAGTCCTGAAAGCTTTGTGCAGCGTTGCATAATCTCTCCTTGGAAGCGTTCTGCATGGACGGTTCGGGATAACCTGATACGGACCCTTTTTAGACTTACTCTTGAAATTCTGCCTGCCCTGAAATTTCCTTCATTTCACTGGGGTCATAAAAACAAGAAAATTCTCACGCAAAGACGCTAAGTACGCAAAGTCAAGGCTGCCTTCCTTAGCGATCTTAGCGCCTTTGCGTGAAAAATATGGGTTGCGGGCACCGCCCGCGTTATAAGGACAGCCGGATCAAAAAATCGAAACTTACAGGAATGCAGGCTGGTTGTAAATTGAATATTGCAGGCTGCCCGGAACCGGGCTATCAAGGGTCAACTGCTCAACTCTTCAAACATAGAAGAAAGTATATGCATCGACGCGATTTTATCCGGCTTCTGATTCTGCCCTGCATATTTTCGGGCTTCGGCTGTCAGCCCTCCCAGATCCGTCAGGGAATCAGCGCCGGTTCACAACTGGCCCGCGGATCTGTATCCGGGGCTGTGACCTCAATGCTTCCCGGCACAGGGGTGCCGGAACTGGACAGCCTGGTTCGCCGGGGAGTACAGGAGATGGTCCAAAGGCTCATGGAGGAGTGGGGCGATGAAAAAGTTCCCACCCAGACAGAATACGTCAAGTATACAGACGATTATCAGACCAGGGCGGTGATCAATTTTGAAACCGGCAATATCAGGGTGGAAACCGTGGAAGAGGATAACCCCCGGCAAAAGCTGAAAACAGCCATTGTCCACACCCTGCTTACCCCTGAGGACCCTGCCCGGGTGGATCTTCTCTCGGATGAGCAGGTAAGTCTTGGGCCGGAACCCTTTTTACACAACGTGGTGCTGGATCACGAGGATACCCCCATCCGCTGGGAGTGGAGGGCGAACAGGTACGCTGAGTATCTCATGCGCACAGCCTACCAGACAGATGTTTACAACCAGCGAAAAAGGCATTTTGTAACCTTGAGCATGGTTGAGGAGCACGGTTTTCAGCAGCAGAAACGCTACCAGGGGCTTGTTTACCGGCATTCCCGCAGGTTCGGGGTGGACCCGGCCCTGGTTTACGCCATCATGGAAGTGGAAAGCAGCTTCAATCCGTATGCCATGAGCCATGTCCCGGCGTACGGCCTGATGCAGATTGTACCGGAAACCGCCGGAAGGGACGCGCACCTTTTTATTTACAACCGCAAAGGCACGCCCACCCGGGATTATCTTTTTGTGCCGGACAATAATATACGCATGGGGTCTGCCTATCTGCACATACTGTTCAACCGTTACCTGAACCGGGTAACAAATGCCCGGTCCAGGGAGTACTGCGTCATAGCCGGGTACAATACCGGCAGCGGAAACGTGCTCCGGGCATTTCATTCCAACAGGGACCGCGCCTTTGAGCGCATCAATTCCATGAACAGCAGGCAGGTGTATGAACACATGGTACGAAACCTTCCCTATCAGGAGACCAGGGATTACCTGCCCAAGGTGGTCCGGGCCAGGACCAGGTATGCCTGAATATCGGGGTTGAAAGCAGGACGGGAAAGGAGCATTACCCGGGTTTTGTCAGCACAGCCCCGGACTCGAAGGTCACTGCCGGCAGAACCGCACTGCTTTTTCGCGGCATGGATGCGGACAACCTGGGATAATGCCCCCGGGAGATCATGATGCAAGGACCATCTGCTTAAAGCTGTCCACCCCGATACGGTCCATCATCTTGCCCATGCGCTCATGCTTTTTGGCCTGGGCAGTGTAGACTTCAATTACTTTTTCCACCATCTGCATGATTTGATCAGTTTCCAGCTCCGAGGCGATTTCATCGGCCAGTCTCGGCTTGCCGGCTCCTGATCCGCCGGTGAGAAGGGTCCATCCCTTCTTTTTGCCTACCAGGGCGATATCCTTGATGCAGGTCTCGGCGCACTGATGGGGGCATCCGCTGACTCCAAACTTGAGTTTGCCGGGGAGTTCGCGTCCATGATATTTTTTGTCCAGTTCAAGGCCCACATTAAGGCTGTCCTGCTGTCCCAGCCTGCAGAAAGTGGTGCCCGGGCAGGCCTTGACGCTGCGGACACATACTCCCACGGCAGCACCCGGCGGTATCCCCAGGTCCTCCCAGGCAGCGTCTATGTCTTCTTCTTTAAGGCCCACCATGGCAATCCTGGCGGCGCTGGTTACTTTGAGCGCGGCGCAGTTGTATTTCTCGGCGACATCGGCTATTCTGCGCAGGGTGTCAGGGGATACAACACCGCAGGGCAGGTGAGGTGCTATGGCGTAGGTCTTTTTGTCATTCTGCAGGATGGCCCCTTTCTCTCCGTCTTTGAGCATTTTTTCTCCTTTTATGTTGTTATTACTGATTGCCGGTTGAACAGGTCCTGTTCTAAGGCGGTCATGTCTAATGTTTATAGTTATCGAAGCTGTTATTAACTGTCAACAACTGGATGTCTGTATGCGTGCTTGTGAAATAGAGCTGGCTGTATTCGATTACGGTGGAGTCCTGGCTGAGGAAGGTTTTATGGCCGGGCTGAACGCAATGGCTGACAGAGCGGGGCTGGACAGGGATTTTGTTTTCCAGTCCGCAAGGGAAGTGATTTTATCCACCGGCTATCTTACCGGGCAGGGCAGTGAGGAGGTCTTCTGGGATCAATTCAAGGCGGCCACGGGAATAAAGGGCAGTCCCAACGGTCTCAGACAGGACATTCTATCCAGGTTCCAGCTCAGGCCCTGGATGCTGGAGCTTATGCAAAAACTGCAGACTCTGGGTGTGGGAAGGATAATCTTGAGCGATCAGGTGAACTGGCTGGATGAACTGGAGGCCAGAGACAGTTTTTTCAGGTATTTTGACCAAGTGTTCAACAGCTACCACCTGGGCAAGAGCAAGAACGACGCATCACTTTTCGACGATCTGCTGAAATGGACCGGGGTTCAAGCGCACAGGGCAGTTTTTGTGGATGATCACCTGCCGCATGTTGAGCGGGCCATCTCCCGGGGAATCAACGGAATTTACTACACCGGCCGGGATGACTTTTTGAAAAGATTTGCCGGGTTTTGTCCAGGCATTGAGGATTAGGGGGTGCAGCAGGTGAATACAACCAGGATTCAGGTGGAAGAAATCAGTGCGCAGGTTGATTTCAAGGCTGTGAAAAATCTGAACCTGAGAATAAAGGCTCCTGGCGCGCATGTTTATATTACAGCCCCGAGGGGCGCAGACATCAGGCAGGTGCGTGATTTTCTGATCTCCAGGCTGGAATGGGTCAGGAGAACACGAAGCAGGATCCTGAATGCAGCCTCAGATAGCCCTGCCTTCCCCCAGAGTGGTGCGGTTTACAGTATATGGGGCTGGCAGTATACCCTTTTGCTGGTTGAGCGGGAGAGACCGGCCTCGGTAAAGCTCAGGCGCAGAAGCATGATCATGTCCGTTCGTCCAGGCACCGGCCCGGAAAAGAGGCAGGCTCTGCTGGAGAAATGGTTTCGGGAGCAGGTTAAACATGCTGCCCGGGAGCTTGTGGACAAGTGGTCTCGAATAATGCGGGTGCAGGTGAACAAAATCTTTGTTCAGAGTATGAAAACCAAGTGGGGCAGCTGCAACATGGTCCACGGCAATATACGCCTGAATACAGACCTGGTTCACCATCAACCTGAGTGCCTGGAATACCTGGTGATCCATGAACTGGTTCACCTGCTGGAATCAAATCACAATGAACGTTTTTATGCCATAATGGACAAGTTTTATCCCCATTGGCGCAAGTACCGCACTATGCTAAACGGCTAAAGCGGGCTATGCACGATCCCATTTTTTCTCACGCAAAGGCGCTAAGATGGCAAAGAAAAAAAATGCTATGTGTATGGCAATGTTCAACCGGGCCTGCTCCTAAGTATGGGATTGCGGGCACGGCGTAAACTTCCCTCTTTAGCCAAGGAGGGGCTGGGGGTGGTTGTATGGGATCCCTTCCTTATTTCACAGGGCAAGCCGGAAGCCGCAGATTGCATTAACCATCCAGCACTCACTTTCTTCTGGGATTCATGAGTGCCGGAAAAAAGTGAGTGCTGGAGTGATAACCTTTTGGCCTGGCTTCCGCCTGTCCCGTTTAATTGCTCGCAGAGCAAGCCCGAAGGGCATTAAACTGGGAGCCAGGACAAAATGTTTTTTCTCTTTATCCATCTCTTAATCTATGCCTGCCACGCGTCTTTGGCGTGGTTAATCCTGCCTGCCCCGTGTATATTCTTCCAATACACTGGGGTCAAAAACTCTTTTCTTTATTGGGTTGCGGACAAAGCCCGCCTTAAAGTATTTTTAACCAAATGACCTTTTGAAAAGATCATCCAGGGCCTGCCTGCCGTTGTCTTCCAGGAACCTGGTCCCTGTGCCGGTGAAGTGCTGCCTGGAGATTACCGGGGCCTGTATCTGCCTCCACTCGCCTTCGTCCCAGGTAAACCAGGCGTTTTTTACCTGGTCGAAAACAAATAATGGTTTATTGCAGATTTTGGCGTACTCAGCACCCCATCCAGTGCCGCCCTTGACCGTGTTGTCATCCTGGATCTGGCCCACCACGAACACTTCCATGCCGCTGGATACCTGCCAGCATATGGTCTGCAGGACCTTGCGGAAGATGGGTGCCCGGGAATAATTCCTGTGCATGAGGTTGGACACATAAGTTATGCTCACATCTTTTTTGGCCAGTTCTTCGTTAGTCAGGTACCTGACCCCCCTGGTTCTTTCAATGGGATGACCCTCGAAACTGTAGTTGACCTCATCCAGGCCGTACTTTTCCGCCAGTTCCCCGAAGTATGCCTCGGCGCCCCGGGCGCCTCCGCTGAACAATGTAAAAGCGCTTGGCTGCATCATATCCTCCCTGAATATTTAATATCGTATAAAAATCTGGCCCTGTGCAAAAAAGTGAGTGGTAGTTTATTCTCAGTGCCCGGTCAATATAATTTGTCCCGGTGCAAAGTCCACAGGTCTTTTGGTTTTTTAAAGGACCGGCCGGATAATGGTTTCAAAATTGTTGTTTAAATTGACAAAACTATCCTGAGCTGCAGCTGAAAAAAACAAAAGCAGGTTTCAGCCTTTAAAGCTGGCTTTGCAACGCTTTGATTTTTCTATCCGTTACCTGCCCCTCCCGCCTGCCTCGCTTTCCTGCCATACATTCCTTGTCACGTTTCCTGAGCGTGGTTAGCATGATCAGTGGTTTACTGGTGAAACCATGTCATAAAAAATAATATTGTTAACAGATAACTGGGCTGCGGCCAAAGCATGTGCTGGCCTGATCAGCCTGGACTTCTGGCATCTGTTTTTTTTCACGCGCCTGGCGGGGCAAAATGACTTTTTGCAGGCACATCGGAGCTGTCTTAATGGATAAGAAACGCGGAATAATCATTATCACCATATGCATCTTTCTGGCCGCAGGATTGCTTGTTTCCGGAGTTTACTATGGTATCCAGCTGGAATCATTGCATCATGAAGTTTCGTCTTTTTTGAAAAGCATATCGCCGTTTTTATTTATTGTCTTGATGATCACTCTCCCGGCGGCAGGATTCCCTATAAGCGTATTTCTAATAATGGCCGGGATCAAGTTTGGAATATTTTATGCTACAATAGTGTGGATACTTATCCTGCCCCTGCATGCCATGATCGGATACTTTCTATCCAGCAGGCTCAGGCAGACCATCAAAAGATTAATCGAAAAGAGAAATTATCATGTTCCGAAAATACCTGAAAACAGTACAGCCATGTACAGCTTCCTGTTTTATGCCATTCCTGGAATACCATATTCCGGAAAGAACTATATTCTGCCCCTGGCCGGCGTTCCCTTCAGCTATTGTGTTTTGATGAACAGTATTGTTCAGGCGCCTCAGGGGATACCGTTTATTGTTCTTGGAAGATCGGCTACTGCAATGGATCCGACGCTTTTATATATCGCTCTGGCCATGTTCATGGTTATTTTTGTCCTTTTGCGATGGGTAAAAAGAAAATACTGGGATGTATCTATTTAGCTTTACATGGGCACTGCCAGATCCAGTCCTCATGCCGCATGCAACTGGCTAAGCTGTTACGATTTTTCTGGGAAGGTGTGGATGAAAGGACTAATTTTTCCGTAAGGGAAGCAAAAAAAGGTGTGGAAAAAGAGTTTTCTTTGAGAAGTATTTTTTACTGGTTCAACAGGTGGGGTATGCTTGCCTGATTTATGTATAACCATCTGAAATATTTTATGATTGGCGGAGAGGGTGGGATTCGAACCCACGTGCCCCGGTTAAGGGACAACCCGGTTTCGAGCCGGGCGCGTTACAGCCGGACTTCGCTACCTCTCCGCTATAGCAGGGCAGACGTCAGAGATCAGAGGTCAGGGAACAGTGAATCACGGTTGCCGTGTGACCGGCAGAAAAATAACATAACCATTCAGCTGTTTGTCACTTCTTGCACCGGCAATCTGTGTGCGTTATTTTGCTGAAACTACCAGACCAGCCAGCAGAGCTCAAGGGCTTCTTTTGTCGCGGAAAAAATTCTGCAGAAGCTCAAGGCACTCGTCTTTCAGGATATTTTCAACTATCCAGAATTTATGACTAAGCCAGACAAAGTCAAGGATGTCTGGTCTGGAAAAAAGTGCACCGGCTCCAGGATCGCGCGGTCCATAGACCAGGCCGTCTATTCTGGCCTGGGCTATTGCCCCCAGGCACATGAGGCATGGCTCCAGGGTTACCGCCAGGACGGTCCCGGGCAGGCGGTAGTTGCCCCTGGCCTGCCCTGCCCGGCGCAGGGCGATAATTTCTGCGTGGGCTGTGGGGTCGTTTAGTTCTATGCACCGGTTGCTTCCCCCGGCCAGGATCTCGCCGGTGCCGGCATCCGCCAGTACAGCCCCCACCGGTACTTCTCCCCGGCTCCTGGCTTTCCCGGCTTCTTTCAGGGCCTCTTGCATGAGAACACGCCACTGTTCCTGAGAGCCGGCAGCAGATGTTGAAGAGCAGGAGTTCAAGGCATTATTTGCAGCCATACCATGAAAATTGCAAAATGCTGGGTCAGCAAGAGTGCAGGTATTCGATGCCCCTGGCCAGGATCTCGGTTCCCAGGATGTCCTGTTCTCCTCTGGTCCAGCCGGGGTGGTTGGTGGGGTGGTTGTACGCCTCGGGATGAGGCATAAGGCCCAGGATGCGGCCCTGGGGGTCGGTAAGTCCGGCAATGGCCGAGGGCGACCCGTTGGGATTGTATGGGTACTCCTGAGTGGGACCTCTGGTATCTGGATGGATGTACTTAAGGGCTACCAGGTTGTTTTCTTCCAGGCTGTTCAGCATGGTTTCATCCCTGCATACCAGCTTGCCTTCTCCGTGTCGTACGGGAAGATACAGCCTGTCCAGGCCCCGGGTGAAAACGCATGGAGAACCGGGGTTGCACCCCAGATGTACCCAGCGGTCCTCAAACCTGGAGGAATCGTTGTGGGTCAGGCTGACCTGGCGTTGAAAATAGGCCCGGTCCATGGCCGGCAAAAGTCCCAGCTTGACCAGCAGCTGAAACCCGTTGCAGATGCCCAGGATCAGTCCTCCATCGGTGTAAAACTCTTCCAGGTCCCTGATGATCTGACGACCGCTTTCAGTGCTGGAATACATCCATCGCAGGGCCGCGGCCTGGGCCGCTCCCAGGTCGTCCCCGTCCAGGAACCCTCCTGGAAATATCAGGAGATTGTAGTCCCGGATATTTTCCTTTTCAGATGTCAGATCGGAAAAGAAGCATATGCTCACCCGGTCTGCTCCGGCCTGCCTGGCTGCATAGGCGGTTTCACCGTGGCAGTTGGTTCCATGACCTGTGACCACCAGCACTTTTGCCTGACTCATGATGGTTCCTTTTCCTGCATGGCTGGTGAGTCCGTGTTATGTTCTTGCAGCAAGGCGTCTGCGCTCTCCTCGTCCAGGGGCTTGGAGAAATGGTAGCCCTGTCCCAGGTTGCAGTTGAGTTCCTGAAGAAGCTTCACCTGTTCCCAGGTTTCGATTCCCTCGGCCACGGCCTTGATGCCCAGGCTCTGGGTCATGGCCAGAATGGCCCGCACCAGTTCCTGTCCGCTCTGAGTCTCCATGGTGTTTATAAAGGAGCGGTCAATCTTGAGGTTGTCTATGGGAAACTTCTGCAGATAGTTGAGGGAGGAATACCCGGTACCAAAATCGTCTATGGACAGCCTGGCTCCCAGTTTTTTGATTTTGTTCAGGGTGTTGATGGATTCTTCGGCATCGCCCATGACCACGCTTTCGGTAAGTTCCAGGTTGATGTGCAGAGGGGATATGCTGTTTTTTCTGAAAGTATTTTCCAGGACATTGATCAGGTTCTTGTCCTTGAACTGCACTCCGGACAGATTGATGTTCATGGTCAGCTCCCGGCCGCCTTTGTTCCACTTCCGGGCCTGCCTGCAGGCGGTATCCAGTATCCATTCCCCCAGGGGATTTATAAGTTCTGTTTCTTCTGCAATGGGAATGAATACATTGGGGGGGACCATCCCCTTTTCGGGGTGAATCCAGCGGATAAGGGCCTCAAACCCGGTGATCCTGAGGTCGGCCAGATTGTATATGGGCTGGTAGTAAAGGACGAATTCCTTCTGCTGTATGGCTTTACGCAGCTCCGTCTCCAGTTGCAGAAGGTCGGAAACCTGGGCATGCATTTGAGGGTCAAACACGACATAGTTGCCAGGTCCTGTGGATTTGGCCCGGTGCAGGGCCGTGTCCGCGTCCCTGAATATTTCTTCAGGCTCGCTGTAATCCTGGGATGAGACCACGATGCCCATGGAGCAGGTGGTGTAGATCTCGTTGCCGGCTATTTCAAAAGGTTCGACGAACTGGTCCTTGATTTTTTCAGCCCTGAGGGCGGCTTCGGGCAGATCCTCGGCCTCAATGAGCAGGCCGAAGTCGTCTCCGCCGAAGTGGGCCACAGTGTCTCTTTTCTTTACTCCCCGCTCCAGCCTTTTGGCCATAAGGGAAATAAGTTCGTCGCCTTTCTGGTGCCCCAGACTGTCGTTGACCAGTTTGAAGCGGTCCAGGTCGATAAAGATCACCGCGAAAAAATATCCCTGGTCTTCCTGCCTGGTCTGGATGGATTTTTTCAGCCTGTTTTTGAAAAGCTCGCTGTTGGGAAGGCCGGTCAAGGAATTGTAAAAGGTGCGTTGTCTGAGCTCCTCCTCCACCCGGCGTTTGTCCGTGAGGTCAAAAATGGATATCACCAGAGAGTTCCATTCGGGAATGGCTGCTACCTTGTAGTAAAGATGAAGTTTTTTTTCTTCCCTGGTCAGCCCTTTGATTTCGAATTCGGCTGGAGCAGTGCCGGCATCCTGGCGGCTTGTGTCGAAGTATTTCCTGGCTCTTTCATGGTCATCGGGGTGAACAAAATTGAGGAAGTGCAGGCTGTTTTCCACCTCCTGTCTGGTATAGCCGATGAGATCGCAAAATTCTTTGTTGGCCATGGTCAACAGGCCGCTTTCGGTATCTACCAGCAGCATGGCGCTTTTGGAGGTTTCAAAAAGAGTTCTGTACTTCTTTTCAGATTCCTGGAGCTGCCGGGTACGTTTTTCCACCAGCTCTTCCAGTTCCTGGGTGTATTTTTTGATTTCTATGGCCTGATTGCGCAGGGTCAGGTGGATATTTATCCTGGAGAGCAGTTCGTTGCGGTCAAAGGGTTTGTCCACAAAGTCCATCCCCCCGGCTTCCAGACCCTGGGCCTTGACCTTGGGGTCATTAACCGCGGAGATGAAAATTACCGGTACTTCCTTAGTGTCCGGGCGCTCTTTGAGACGTCTGCATACTTCTATTCCGTCTATGCCCTCCATCATTAGATCCAGAAGCACCAGGTCGGTCTCGGAGGAGGCAAGCTCCAAGGCCTGATAACCGTCTTCAGCTTCCAGGATCTCGGCCCGGGAGGCAAGAAACTTGCGCAACATGGACCTGTTGATGAGCTCGTCATCAACTACGAGTATCTTGGGTGTGTTTTCCTGCATTTGTGTATCGTCATTCGACATGATTACTTGCGAGCTATCCGTTGCTTGGAGATTAGTTACCTCTGAAATTTAAATTTTTCAACCATATTTTGCAGCTCCTCGGCCATCTCCGAAAGGGACTGCGAACTCTGCTTCAGAGTGGAACTGCTCTGGCTGATGGAATTGGATGATTCACTGAGCCTGGATATGTCCCGGGTCATATCCTGGGATACACTGGAAGCCTGGGCCACGTTTTCGTTGACCTCCTGAATTCCGCTGGAGGCCTGGCCGACGTTTTCGGCAATATCCCGGGTGGTCTGGGTTTGCTCCTGAACCGCCGCAGCCACGCTGTCCACGAACTCGTTTACTTCCCGGATCACCTGCATCACCATATCGATCTCCTGGGTAGTGTCGCTCGTGGAAGCCTGGATATGCTCGACCTTCTGCTTGATTTCTTCAGTGGCCTTTCCGGTCTGGTCGGCCAGTTCCTTTATTTCGTTGGCCACCACGGCAAAGCCCTTGCCGGCCTCGCCGGCCCGGGCCGCCTCAATGGTGGCGTTTAAAGCCAGAAGGTTGGTCTGGGAGGATATCTGGGTGATGGTTTCTGAGACCTTGCCGATTTCCTGGGCGGCGTCCTTGAGAAGCTTTACCCTGTCCGAGGCGCTCTGGGCCTGGTCCACGGCTTTGCCGGTTATGTTTCTGGCCTGGTCTGCATTTCCGGAAATTTCCGACAGGGTGGAGCTCATTTCCTCGGCAGCGGTAGCCACTGTGGATACATTGGTGGAGGCCTGCTCCATGGCCGCAGCTACAGAGTTCATGTTGGTGCTGGTTTCCTCGGAAGCAGAAGCGACTGTGTTGGAGCGTGCGGACATTTCCCCGGACTCATCGGACAGCTTGCCGGAAACCTGGTCCAGGCTCCGGGCCGATTCCAGCAGGGACTGGGCCTTCTGGGCTATGCCCATGAGCATCTGGCGCAGGTTGGCGCTCATTTGGCCCAGGTCGTTTATCATGTTGCCGAATTCATCGCGTTTAGAGCTGTCTATGTCCCGGCTCAGGTCCCCGGAGGAGATCTTGCGCAGGAAATCCCCGGCCATGGACAGGGGTCGAACGATACTGAATTTTATCATGATATATATGATTGTGCCAAGCACCGCCAGGATGGCCGCTGTCCAGAGGGCCATGTTCATCTGGGCCCTCTGGATGGCCTGATTGGTTTCGTCCAGGGAGGTGGTTATGACAAAGGCACCGTGAACCTCGCCAACCTGCCAGCCTTCCTTGGTGCCGCCCACAGGGTCTTCTTCGCCCGCAGGGTCCCCGTGACAGGCCATACAGTCCTGGGTCAGCTGGATGGCCCGGAAATAGCGAATTTCATCCCGGGTTATGAGCACTTTTTCTTCCTGGTATTCTTCCTGGAAACCTTCAAGAACTTCGCGCTCAATCTCATTGGGCTCGTTGTCCGGATTGCGCGGGTTGATCTTGGGCACCCGGAAATTGTACCCTGCTTCATCAGCGTTTTCCCTGGCCACGTTCATGGCGGTGACAATGGGCACAGCCTCCAGGATTTCTTCTCTGGTTTCCAGTTCGTCAAAGGGCCTGATTATGCCCATGGTCAGCTTGTTGGCCATGTCTTGGCGGGTGGCTTCGGCCATGACAGTGATGGCCCGGCTGGTGTCCACGATGGATTCATGGGCATTCTGCCGCACCTGTGAAATCTGCATATAGGCGAATATCAGCGCCACCACTATGGGCGCGGACAGGGAAATTGCCAGTATTTTCCACTTGATGCTCAGGTTTTTCCAGGACATTTTTTTCTCCCTGATGAGAGTTGGAGATGTTTGTTTTAATTTTAGCTAAAACTAGATCTTTTTCCAGAAACAAGCATACAGGTTCCGGTGAATGGTAGAAATTCCTCTCTGACAGGAAGATGGGCAATATGCAAATAATATTTTATCGGGAATTATGTTGTTATACAAAAAAAATGTTCTGTTTATAAGGGGGGCTATTGTTTTTGCTGGTTCTGGTCGATAAGTTAAGTATTGATGAAAAATCAATATTGGAGTATAGCGTTTTTCAAGCAGGTCGACTATGCAGGCGATGTCAGCTCAGCACTGCTCGTCTGGTCAGGCAGAGACTGCGGAAACACGCTTATTGCCGGGAGGTGCTTTATATGCAGGGGGAAGAAAACCAGTTGGTTCTCAAGATTGACCAAAATATTGTTTCAGCCAACGCCAAGGAGATCAAGGAAAAGCTAAAGGAGTCCATCCCGCAGGAGTCCGGGACCCTGGTGGTTGACCTGGGGCAGGTGGACCAGGTGGATTCCATCGGCGTTGGCGTACTTATCGCCACATTTAATTCTCTCAAGAAGGAAGGCAAGGGGTTTAAGCTGGTGAACGTCGACGACAACCTCTACAACCTTTTTCAGGTCATGCGTCTGAATAAACATTTCGAGATTGAGGGTAAAAATTGATTTGGGGATTTAGGGATTTAGGGATTTAGGAATTCAGGGATTGGGGGATTTAGGGATTGGGAATTTAGGGATTGGGGAATTTAGGGATTGGGGATTGGAAGGGATTTCGGATCATTAAAAAATAGGCCGGCCCGGACAGAAATATCAATGGCGGACAATTGCACAGGCCGGGGAAAATATTTCACTGATAATCCGTATACGTCAACGGTAAAATCAGAACAACTGCCGAAAGCACATTCCGGCAGAATATCAGGCAGCAGAATGCCGCAAGAGGTGAAGATCAATGGATGATGAAACCCTGCAAATGTATGTGGAGGAATCCAGGGAACACCTGGAGGACATTGAAAGCGATCTTTTAAAGATCGAGGAGGCCGGAGAAGATGTCGACCTGGACCTGGTGAACAAGGTTTTCCGGGCGGCGCACTCCATGAAGGGCGGAGCGGGTTTTCTGGGCCTGATCAACCTTAAGGAACTGGCCCACAAGATAGAAAATGTCCTGGACATGATCCGCAACATGGAGCTCACCCCCAACCCGGAAATTGTCAACATAATTCTGCTGGCCTTTGATCGTCTGCGGGAGATGGTGGAAAATATCCATGAAAGTGAAGATATGGATATTGCCGAACATGTAACCGCTCTCACCGGCATAACTACTTCCGCCCTGGACGACGACGAGAAGGATACAGTTATCAGGGAAGTATCCATCAATGATCATTCCGGCCGCGAGATATTCAGAATACCGGAGTACGATTTCAACCAGGCCCGCAAAGGGGGCAAGTTCGTCTATCTTCTGGAGTTCGACCTGATTCACGATGTGCATCAGAAAGACAAAAAGCCTCTGGATCTGGTCAAGGATATGCAGTCCACAGGAGCTATCCTGGACCTCAAGGTGGACCTGGAAGCTGTAGGCAGCCTGGACGATGACAGCTTCAGCAACAAGATCCCGCTTTTTATACTTTTTTCCTCCATAATCGAACCGGACATCATCAACAGCCTTTTTGAGGTGCCTTCAGAGCGGATAATCCAGGTCCAGGCCCAGGAAATCCAGGAAAAACCCCCGGCTGCTGAACAGCCTCAAGATCAGGAGCAGATCCCCGAGGAAACCGTAGAAGAGGAGCCGGACTCCTCCTATGATCTGAACCTGGAAGGCCTGGAAGCAGAACCCGGACAGGATGAGGATCAACAGGAGGAAGATAAGGAGGAAGACAAGGCCCGGGAGACGGAAGTTGAGCCGGAGCCAGAGGCTCCGCCACCTCCAGATCCTCAGGGGGAAAAGCCAGCACCACCCCAAGCTGAACAAAAAGAAAAAAGCCAGGCCAGGCCGCAAAAGACCCAGCCGGACAAGGATAAAAAGCCACAGGACAAGCAGGCTGCTCAGGCTCAGACCTCGTCCATGCCTGATTCCCTGCGGGTCAACGTAGGCCTTCTGGAAAACCTCATGAACCTGGCTGGAGAGCTGGTTTTAAGCCGCAATCAGCTCATGCAGGCCATTTCCACCCAGGATGATCAGACTATAAACCTGGCCGGGCAGCGCATCGACCTGGTGACCTCGGAGCTGCAGGAGGCCATCATGCTCACCCGCATGCAGCCGGTGAGCAACGTCTTCAACAAGTTTCCCAGGGTGGTGCGGGACATGTCCCAGAGCCTGGGCAAGGACATTGAGCTCTACCTGGAAGGCAAGGAGGTGGAGCTGGACAAGACCATTATCGAGGGTCTGTCCGACCCCCTGACCCACTTAGTGCGCAATTCCGCGGACCACGCCATAGAAAAGCCCGACGAGCGGGTGGCCAAGGGCAAGAAGCCCCAGGGCAAGATAGTACTCAAGGCCTTTCACGCTGCAGGCCAGGTCAATATTGAGATTATCGACGACGGCAAGGGCATACCGGTGGAGAGGATCGTGGAAAAGGCCCTGGACAAGGGGCTCATTACCGAAGAGCAGGTCCGGACCATGTCCGACAAGGACAAGGCCCAGCTCATATTTTTGCCCGGCCTGTCCACCGCGGATCAGATCACCGATGTCTCCGGCCGCGGTGTGGGCATGGACGTGGTCAAGAGCAACCTGGACCGCCTGGGCGGCCAGGTGGACATCGACACTGAGGAGGGCAAGGGGACATCCATCCGGATCAAGCTGCCCCTGACCCTGGCCATTATTCCCAGCCTGCTTATTTCCGTGAGCCAGGAGCGTTTTGCCATCCCCCAGATCAACGTGGACGAGCTTATCCAGATCCCGGCCCAGCAGGTGCAGGAAAAGATCGAGGTGGTGGGGGATGCCCAGGTGCTCATATTAAGGGGAGAGCTTATCCCCCTGGTGGGACTCAATGAAATTCTCAGGCTGGACCAGAAAAACACCCGGTCCAAAGCCAGGGTGACCTCAATAGAAGAGGCCAGGTCCAGAAAGGACAGGCAGGATAAAAAGGCCGAAACCAGCGCTCAGACATCTGAGAAGAGCCGGTCAGAGGACGCCGGCCTGGAAAAAGAGGTCATCGAAGCCAGTAAATGGTCCATTTCCGGCGAGGAAGATATAAATATTGTTGTGGTCTATTCCGGGACCTTCAAGTACGGCCTGGTGGTGGATGAGCTGCACGACTCCGTGGAAATCGTGGTCAAGCCCCTGGGCCGCCATCTCAAGGCCTGCGACGGATATGCCGGGGCCACCATCATGGGCGACGGTCATGTGGCCCTGATCCTGGATGTGGTGGGCATGGCCAGGCTGGCCGAGCTTTCCTCCATGGCCGGCACGGAAAAGGCCCAGGAAATGGCCCGGGAGCAGGAGACCGAAAAGGAGAAGGATCTGCACAGCCTGTTTCTGTTCAATAACGGACCCAGAGAACACTGCGCCGTACCCCTGGACCTGGTGGCCCGGGTGGAGCTTATCAAGGCCGAGGACATAGAAATCACCGGGGGCAAAAAGGTCATCCAGTACCGCGGCGGGGTTTTACCGGTCTTTGCCCTGCACGAGGCCGCCAGCGTGGAACACCTGGAACTGGAAGGCGAACTGGTGGTGATTGTCTTTTATATGGCCGGGCACGAGGTGGGTCTTCTGGCCTCTCCGCCTGTGGATGCCAGGGAAGTGCGCGTGGAGATAGACGATTTCACCCTGAAGCAAAACGGTATCTCCGGTTCTGCAGTGCTGGAGGGCTATACCACTCTGATCGTTGATATCTACGAATTCATGGAGACCCTGAACCCGCAGTGGTTTGAAAGCCGCGAAAAGGTCCAGTCCCTGGAACAGGAAGGTGGCACCCAGATACTCCTGGTGGAGGACTCGGACTTTTTCCGCAATCAGGTCAAAAAGTTTATCCAGGATGAAGGCTATGAAGTAGTCGCTGCCGAGGACGGGGCTGTGGCCTGGCAGTACATGCAGGACAACCCGGGCGAGGTACAGCTTGTGGTCACGGACCTGGAGATGCCCAACATGGACGGCTTTGAACTTACTGAACATATAAAAAGTGATGACCGCTTTAATCACCTGCCGGTCCTGGCCCTGACCTCCCTGGCCGGGGAAGAGGACGTGGCCCGGGGCAAGAAGGTAGGCATAGACGACTACCAGATCAAGCTGGACAAGGAAAAGCTTCTGCAGAGCATATTCGATTTTTTAAATAAAAAAGCAGCCTAATTTCTGGAGGATGGAATGAAGAACATCAAGCTCAGCGTAAAACTTATCGGAGGGTTTCTCATTGTAGCCCTGATCACACTGGTTGTCGGCCTCATCGGATGGAGAGGGGCCACCAATCTGGGAGGACACATTGAAGAGGTGGGCGAGGTGCGCCTGCCCAGTGTGCAGAGTCTTCTGCAGGCGGAAAGTGCCTTGAAGGATCTGGTGGTTGCCCAGCGCACTCTCATGTCCCCGGATCTGGACATGAATGAACGCCAGGACAGGATGAACAACTTTGACAGGGCCAGAGAGAATTTTTATGAGAGGTGGGAGTTTTTCCTTACCCTGCCGGCCACTGCCGAGGAGGAAAGGCTCTCTGACGAGTTTGAGCAGGAAGTAGCTGACTGGGCTGAGCTCAATGATGAATGGCTGGACATGACCCAGGAATTCGAATCCATTGAGATACTCAATCCTACCCAGCTTGTTTCTGATTTCCGGCTGTTCCGTGGGGACCATTACAATGCCATGGTGGATGTAAACAATTATATAGCAGCCGGGGAGACATTCGAAGGCCGGGATGACCCGGAGGCCTGCAATTTCGGGCAGTGGCTGCAGGACATGGATTATGACAATCCTGAACTGCTGGAGATGCTCCGGGCCATGACCAATCCCCACAATGAGTTTCATGCTACTGTCATAAGCATTCAGGATGCCCTGGAACAGGGGGATACGGATGAGGCTGAAAGGCTGTACCAGGAGGAAATGCAGTACTACGCAGAGCAGGTGTTCGGGCATTTCGATGATATTCTCGAGTTTGCCGCAGATGCCGACCAACTCAGAGAAGATATGAATGACCTGGTTCTGGGTCCCATTGATGTGGAATCCCAGGAGGCTCTGGATGTTCTGGAAGAACTTGTAGAGATGAATGTCGGACTTTCCGATGCGGCGGTGCAGGATGCCGATGCTGATGTCGGTCAGGCCCAGTGGCTCATCATACTTGGTATGGGTCTGGGCACTATTATTGCGGTAGGTCTGGGCTTGTTCCTGACCATCAGCATTACCAGGCCCATCTTCAAGGGTGTTGAATTTGCCAAGTCAATGGCCCAGGGAGATCTTTCCCAGACGCTGGATATAAATCAGAAGGACGAAGTGGGAATACTGGCCAAGGCTTTGAACGATATGGCAGAAAGCCTGCGCAAGATGTTCGGAGACATAAGCAGCGGGGTGGAGACCCTGGCCTCCTCGTCCACAGAGCTCAACTCCATCTCCGATGACATGGCCAAACGCTCTGAAACCACGGCTTCCAAGGCCAGCGGAGTGGCCACTGCAGCTGAAGAGATGAGCTCCAACATGAGCTCCGTGGCTGCAGCCATGGAGCAGGCGGCCACCAACGTAAACACAGTGGCCACGTCTTCTGAGGAAATGAGCGCCACCATCTCGGAAATCGCCCAGAACACCGAGAAGGCCAAGGAGATCACCGGCAACGCCGTAGACAAGTCCAAGACCAGCTCCCAGCGGGTGGACGAGCTGGGCAGCGCGGCTCAGGAGATCAGCAAGGTCACCGAGACCATCATGGCCATCTCTTCCCAGACCAACCTGCTGGCCCTCAATGCCACCATCGAGGCGGCCCGGGCCGGTGAGGCAGGCAAGGGATTCGCCGTTGTGGCCAACGAGATCAAGGAACTGGCCCAGCAGACTGCCAAGGCCACGGACGAAATCAAGGAGAAGATCGACGGCATCCAGAACGCCACAGGACTGACTGTAAGCGAGATTCAGGAGATCAGCCGCATCATCGATGACATCGACTCCATAATCGGCACCATTGCCGCTTCAGTGGAAGAGCAGAACGCAGCCACCCGCGATATAGCCGAAAACGTGGGACAGGCCTCCCAGGGCATCCAGGAGGTCAATGAGAATGTGGCCCAGACCTCGACAGTGGCCGGGGACGTGGCCAAGGACATTACAGAGGTGAACACAGACGCCGGTGAGATGAGCAATTCCAGCGCCCAGGTAAGGCAGAGCTCGGATGAGCTTTCCCAGCTGGCGGAAAAGCTCAAGGAACTGGTTTCCAGGTTCAAGATCTAACTGCCGGGAGAGCTTGAAAGCAAAAAGGGGAAGGTCCAAAGACCTTCCCCTTTTTTGTGGCCTGAAGCCTGAAAAGATGTGACTGCAAAAAGTCACTTTTGTCACGCGAACCACGGGACACAGCTGCATTCAACCCTGTCAAAAAACAAGAAAAAATTTGAGATATGAGTTAAAATCTTAGAAGGTCATGCTCCCCAGACAATGATCTCTCTGTTGTTGAAGGTTTCTTCCCGTCGAAATATTTTTTCATCCCAGGAGACTCTTCTGTCCCGGTTAAAGATAAAAAGATATGCTTCATCTGCTCCTGATCGTTCAGCATAGTCAGCAGTCTGCTCCAGGCCGGTCTGGATGGTCTTTTCAAGGTTTCCTCGCAGGATCTTGAGCTCAATCACCGCTCGCTGCAGCGGTCCATACATGCCCATTTGTGGGTCCAAGGGCCACTCAATGATCAGGTCAGTCCGCTTGCGGCCAAGGCCGTATTCACACAAAAGTCTTCCCCCGCCGTTGAGGATTCTTTGCAGAAAGGCCTGCAGCAGAAGCTGGGGGGCAGCTTCCTTGTAATCAAATCCATCTTCCCATATCTCGCTGTGCTCCCGGAAAAACTGCTGGAAAGCCTCTAAGAGCCTGGGGATATCCAGACTGTGGTCATCTTTTACATACCAGGCGGTTTCCTGATTGCTGATGCTGTCCTGCGCAACTGATGTCAGCTCTCTTGGAATGACCTCTTTATATATTCTGTTGCTGATCCTGATTTCGCGCTTTCTTTCTATCAGACCAAGATCAGTCACGTACTGCAGGTCATCTTCAGGTACCTGGAGAACCGACTCCTCACCGGCCAGCAAGGCGGATATTACTCTGTGCACTCGAGGCTCACGCAGCTTGTCCGCCAGTTGATCCAGATGGGTGGCTCTGGATAAGATCAGATTTTCCCGGGCCTGCAGATAATCTGTCAAGCTGATCTTTCTGCTTCTGTCCCTGGAGGCCCTGGCTTTCCAGGTTACCTCATAGCCAAGAGCGTTTACCAACCAGGGCTGACCTCTGGTATCCTCCCATAGCTCTGGGAAAATAGCATCTTCAAATTCCTGGCCAGTTTCCTCTGTGTGCTGCAGCCACAGGATCTTGACCTCTTCCCGGCTGAAATTGCCCATGCGCAAAGACTCGGCCTTAATATGAAAAGCACTGCCCCCGGTGATGATTTCGCCGTCCGTCTGGTGAATGCGGTAATCGCGCACATCCCTGACTCCACACAGAACAATACTCTGGGGGAAAGCCTCAGGACGCTGAGCATAGCCGGAGCGAATCTGACGCAAAAGCGATATGAGCGTATCCCCTACCAGGGCATCTACTTCGTCCAGAAAAAGAATTACAGGTCTACGGCTGGACTGGGACCAGTGGGCAAGCATTTCGCTCAGGATGTCCTGGGAGGGTATGAGGTTGATATTTTGATAAAGCCATTCCCGCATTTTGCTGTTTTTCAGGTAGTAATCGATGGAGCGTGCTACAGCATTGCAGGCCGCAGGAATACCCTGGGTCTCATCACCTCTCGCTGCCTGGGCTCCTTCAATATTGGCATAGGCGCAGTGATAGCGGCCCTTTTCGTTGATGGCCTTCATCATGGCCAGAAGGGTTGTGGTCTTGCCGGTCTGACGCGGTGCATGCAGAACAAAATAGCGCTTGTTGTCAATGAGGTGCTGAACTTCTGCCCAGTCCAAGCGATGCAAGGGATCAATATGATAATGATCCTTGGGAACAGTGGGCCCGGCATTGTTGAAAAAACGCTCCATGGTAAAAGTCTCCTAAATATTTATGGTCAAGAACTCTACCATATCTGAGTTTTTAACTTAAGTCTAAAGCCATGACTTTGCAAGGCCGGGTGGAGAGCGCATAACATGATTTCAACGTAAAATCATTGCCGGCCGGGGAGCCGGCAATGTGGGATTAGAAGCTGTTCATCATGGACTGGTAGGCCTGGATGGCGGCCTTCATTGTGGGGGGCGGGGGAGGTGCAGATGAATTGTCTGCTTCAGGCTGCCGGGATTCTGATGCGTCCTGCTGTTCTTCACGTTCTTCCTGGCGCTGCTCGGTCCGGGCTTCAGCCTCCATTCTGGCGGCGTCTGCAGCTACTCTTTGATCCTGGGGGGAGGGGTTTGCCGGGGCCAGGGCCGCCCGGCGCACGGTACGGGCCTTTTCCTCGGTCTTTTCAGCGTCTCCGGGTACAGGTGAGGAGTCTATGGAGACCTCTCCTTCAACCGCGTACTGCCTGCCATCCGGCCCTGTCTCATAGGAATAGCTGGCCCCGCCGGTTACATACTGGCCCCCGGCTGCGATGTGGGCCTGTTCATGGGCGCGCACTTCGGCGTCACGCTGTCTTAGTTCCTGCAGTTCCTGTCGTTCTTCAGCCGAAAGTTCTGTTTCACCTCGCAGACTGTATTCTTCTTCACCCTGCTTATAGTCTTCACTGTGATGGTCAATGTCGCCCCGGGGAGAGGACTGCACTTCTTCCTGGGTGCCGGGTGAATCTTTTTGGGGTTTGTCTTCCAGGCCATGTTCCTGGTTTCCCCGGGAATGCCTGTCCCGGTGATCAGTTTCAGGTAATGGCCGGGCGTCAGGGCCATATCCAGCGCCTTGTTCCGGCCCGGCAGAGATATTTATCCCGGAGGCTGACTTGCGGGTCTGCTGATTTTCCGGAGCATGGGAAAAAACAGCCCTGTCTCCCTGCAGTATGTGACCGGCTGTCATATCAGCGCCAAAGGAGCTTTTGCCGGCTTGCATATCTGTTTGTGATGCAGTCTCGGAGCCGCAGGTAGAACATGGAGATTCGCAGCAGGTATGCGACTGTCCCTGTTCAGCTGACTGAAAGCCGCTTATGCCCGCATGGTCGAATGTCGGGGAATTTTCCGTTGAAACCTGCATTCCATACCCCTCCCTGAAAAGGTCTGGTTATATCTGGTCAGAATCGTCGGAACTCATCTGCCTGACAGCAGAACAAACTAATGCTGATAACTCTATCGGCTGTTCGTGAGAAAACTTTAGGCTTAATGCTGAAATTTTGCCTGTCATGCCTCCGGCGTGATTAAATTTCTTCCTTTGCGATCTTCGCGCCTTTGCGTGAGAAAATGTTTTTGGGTTGCGGGAGTAGCCAGCAGCTTAATTTTTTTTATAAATTCTGACACAAAGCACAGGATGGTTATATAAAAATTCTTGAAGCTTGTTTTTTGCCGGCTGGTTTAATAAGGAATTGTCCAGCCCGGGAATAAAAAGAGACGTAACCAGAGAGTGAAAATATAATGCAAATAAAAGATGGGTTGGAAGCACACAGTATGGTCGCAGTAGAGACATACAGGGGCTATGAGGACACTGTCAGGGCATGTCTGGACCGTATCGGGGCCGGCAGTGCCATGCGGCGGCGCAGGCTCATCTGGATAAAGCCCAACCTGGTCAATGACTCGCCTTTTCCGGTGACCAGTGATCCGGAAATGATCCGGGCGGTGGTTGAGTATGTCCGGGAAAATTCCAGGGCCAGGATAATTATTGCCGAAGGCTGCGGGGACTCTGGAATGGAAACCCGTGAAGTTTTTGAATCCCTGGGGTACGACAGGCTTGCAGCAGAGCTTGGAGTGGAGCTTCTGGACCTGAATCATGAACCCCTGAAAAGGCTTAGTAATCCCGGGTTGGAGTTTCTGCCGGAAATATATCTGCCCAAAAGGATTTTTTCCGGGATGCTCATATCCGTGCCGGTTTTAAAGCGCCATTCCCTGGCCGGGGTTACCCTGGCCATGAAAAACCTCATGGGGCTGGCTCCGCCAAAGCACTATCAGCAGGGTGGCAGCTGGAAAAAATCTTATTTTCACAGCCGGATGCAGCGCAGCATATTTGATCTCAACTGTTACCGCAAACCGGACCTGTCCATTGTGGATGCCAGGGTGGGCCTGGCTCAGTATCATCTGGGCGGTGCAGAGTGTTCCCCGCCGGTAAACAGAATACTGGCCGGTTTTGATCCCGTGGCCGTGGATGCGGCCGGGGCAAAGCTGCTCGGGCTTTCATGGCAGGATGTGGGACATATCCGCATGGCACACGGGGTGCTGGGAAATGCCCAGTGGTAAGCCACCAGGCTTTTTACACGGCCCTGCGCGAAAAAAGAGGTCCCCTGGGGGCAAATTCCGAAAAAGGATGGGATTTCATGCAACCACCCCCGGCCTTAAGAAGTATGGAGGGGAATTAATACCGTGCCCGTAATCCCATACCAAGTAGCAGACAGGGCATCAGAAATCAGCTGCCCAATGTTGTTTTGAAATTTTTGCTAAGGGCCTCACATGAAAAGCAGCTTATGCAGGTTCGCTTTTGAGACGCGACTGCAGAAAGTCTTTTTTGCCACGCGTCTTCGCGTGACAGGAATCAGTAAAAACAAAGAGTGATATAATTGGTTCGTTCCTGAATTCCTGATTGCCTGACTGTTTGCAGGCGTATCATGGCAGGCAATCTTTGCAGAAGCGTTCACCTAACCATCTCTTGGTGAACCGAACACGGCCATCCTGCCAGTTTTTGCATTCCATGCGGCCAGGGCCAGCCAGAGCAAAGGCACAGCCAGAAAAAACAGAAATGACAGGGGCCAGCCCATGAGTTCAGGCAGAAAAAAAGCCTCTCCCAGGAACCCGGCAGGCTCAAACTTCTGTACCAGGAAAAAACCAAGAGAGCTGAACACGGCAAAGGCAAGCATGCTGAGCATCACCCGCACATGCCCCTCGCCTGCACGCCACAGAGTGCCTGTTGCGCAGGTTCCGGCCTGCAGCATGCCAAAGCCGAAAATTACTCCCCCTGAGAAGCTGCCCAGCCAGAAAGGATGCTGCACTCCTGCGGACTCCGGCTGAATAAGCGCCAGTTTGAGCAGGCCGGCACCCAGACCGTAAATCACCAGGCTAAACGCGATGACTTTGACCATGGCATAATCGCCGTTTATGAATGGCTCCCTGAAGGCCTGGGCAAAGCAGAGCCTTGAACGCTGCAAAGTTATGCCTATCAGTGCTCCCAGGAGCAGAAGACCTGCTTCCCGGGCATGTCCCTGGAAAAGATAGTATAGAAATAGCCCTGCCAGAAAAAAGACAAAACACCATCCCGCCAGGACGCCCAGAGATGAAACCTGCTCCGGCGCATTGTCCGACTTGCCCTCTGTCTTGCACGGGCACTGTGCCCTGAGCCTTGTTGCAATATTATAAAGCTCCCAGCGCAGAAATCGTACCCCCAGGTAACCGCCAAGGATCAGTCCCGGCAGCATGGCGTATCCACCCAGGGAAAACATGGCGGTTGCATTGTAAAAGCCGCCGACATTGCACCCTGCAGCCAGAGCAGCGCCGATCCCCATCAAAGTCCCTCCTGTGAGGCTTTTGACATACCCGTACCATGAAGAGCGCCTCAACCTGATCCGGCCGGATAAAAACGCAGCCGCCACGGCCCCTGCCAGCAGACCGGCATTGGTTATGGACCCTGGATGCAGCCAGACTTTCTCGGGGCGTTCCGGGTAAAGCCCGACACCGTAGAAAAACCAGTCCCCCCAGTTGCGGAATCCGGCTGTTATCCCCCACATGTCATGCCAGACGAAAACGCCCAGGGCCAGCAAAGCCAGAAGAACTCCTCCGGTCCATACAGACCAGTCCCGGATAAAAAATCCTTCAGGAAGGAAAGAACCTTTGAGTTTGCTCATATCTGCTCCTTTCTTGCAGCAATAGTCTGAAGGGCTTAAAATTGACAGTTTCTACCCAAAAGTAACAGTAAATATATTTCTTGCAGGCCATGGACCCCAAAAATGCTGACAATGCCTGCTGACTGTTTCAGACAGCAACGCCTGTGCCACCTGCTTATGGGCATTGCCGCATCCATGCAGGCAGATCCAAGGTATGCAGAATCAATGGTGTTTATCTGCAAACCCCCAATTATTTAAACGACTGTTTAAACACATCCACAGTCTTCTCCCGCAAAACGATTTCTTGCTGGCACACCCAAATAAGGCCCTGCCTGCGGTTTGCAAAATAATCATTACATTATTATCATGGATACATGGACGATAATTTCATCAAGGCAGAAGAAGATCGATTGCAGGATGTCTGCCGCATAGCTGACATATATGCCCGGAGCCGGCTGGAAAAAGCATCTGAGTTTGCTGAAGAAGTAAAACAGCTGGAGGAAGAAAGACTCAAGTCTCAATCCTCCCTGGAAAAAGACCGTCTGACCAGAGAGATCAGGCAGCGAGCACCCCTTGATCCATCCAGATTCAATCCTGCATTCGAGTACCCGGATGCACCCTACCTGGCCGGACTGGTCATAAAAGACGACGATGCCAAAATCGGGCGTAGACATTACCTCTTCGGTAAACAGGGCCTTGCCGACGTGCGCACCCAGGCCCAGGTGGTGATTGACTGGCGCGATGCCAGGATATCCCGCCTGTACTACGAATGGGAAGAAGGAGAAGAATACGAGGAAGATATAAACGGCAAAGAGCGCACCGGGGTGATCCAGAAAAAGATCTCCTACGGCATCAGGCAGAGAGAGCTTTTGTCCATCAGGACCGGCCGGGAATTCATAGAAAAAAGAAACGGCTCCTGGAAACCGGAAGACGGTGAAAACATCTCCATTACCAGGAAGGAGGAATCCGGGGATCACCGGCTCACGGATATAATCTCGCTTATCTCTCCGGAACAGTTTTCCCTGATCACCAGGGAACATGAGGGCTGCTTTTACCTTACCGGCGGGGCTGGTTCAGGCAAGACAACCGTGGCCCTGCACCGGCTGTCCTATCTTCTGTACAATTACCCGGACAGGTTCAGGCCACAGCGCTGCTTAGTGGTCATGTTCAACCGCAGCCTGCGGGACTATATCGCCCAGACATCAAAAGACCTGCTTACGGACAGGATGCCGGTGGAGACTTTTCACTCATGGGCGGACAAGGCGCTCAAGGCCATGGGAATCAAGGTCAATTTTTCATCCAGGGAAGGCCAGGGACTGAGCTACATCAAAAAATCAGCCTCTTTTTTCCAGGCGCTCTGCGCGCACATTGAACAACAGCCTTTCCCCGGAGACTATCTGCAGGACCTGGGAATGTTTCTAAAGAACAGGAGCCTGTTGCAGCAGCACCTAAAGAAGTCCAGGCGGCTGGATGAGCTTGTCCGGGAGGGAGAAAATATCCTTACAGGCACGAGAAAGGCTCTTTCCTTTGATGATGCCGGGATTCTTCTTTATCTGGCCGGCCAGAGAAATAAAGAAAGCTGCATTCCCGGTGTGCTTGGATGGTATGACCATGTCCTGGTGGACGAGGCCCAGGACCTTTCCCTGACTGAACTTAAGGCCTTGTCCATGGCTTCGTCCAGTTCCCGGAGCATGACCGTATGCGCCGACAGGAAGCAAAAGATCCTGGATTTCGTGGATTCCGGCGGCTTCGATGCCTTTCAGCTTGATCTCAAGAAAAATAACCTCCTGTCCGGGGAACTCAGCGTCAGCTACCGCTCCACCGCCCAGATCATGAAGCTGGCCTCTCAGGTGTCCGGGTACAACCCCGGCCGTATCGCCCACGAGGGTCCGGAGCCCAAATTTCACTCCTTCCCTGACGAACAATCCGCACTGCAATCTCTCAGGCGGGGCATGGAAAATATTGTCCGCTCTGAACCCGGAGGTCTTTTTGCAGTGATCTGTCGCTACAAAAAGGAAGCCCTGACCGTAATCAAGGCCTTGCAGGGCATACCCGGGGCCAGGCTGCAGACCCAGGAGCCCAGTTTCAAGCCGGGCATCCTGGTTACCAACGTCCATCAGGTCAAGGGGCTGGAATTTTCAGGGGTAATCATCTGGAACCCGCATCAAAAAGCCTACCCGGATACACCAGCCGGGCGCAACCTGCTTTACGTGGCCCTGACCAGGGCCGGCAAAAAGCTGGCCGTATATTACTACCAGCCCCTTGCTACTTTGCTGTTGCCGCATTGACAGGTCGCGATACCCGACTTTTTGCAGGTGCATCGAGTCAGGAAACAGGTGACAGGAATCCCTGGTGAAATCTTTTCGGGAACTCCAAGGAGTTATTTCATCACGCCACAGACGTGACAGGCAGTTAAAACAAAGAGTTATAGAATTGTTTTTTTCTGGATTTTAAGTGCCTGACTTTTTGCAGGCGTATCAGGCGTAACCATTCAGGGGGTCCTTGGTATTGATTGCTGGCACCAGGCTTGGGGACTGTCCCCCGCTAAGTACTAACTGTGCACGTTCACAAAACTTCGCGTCTGTAATTTTTGCATTTGTGCAGAAAAGGTGTCGCGGGGACTGTCCCCAGGCCGATTGAGGCATCCCCTGAATGGTTACTATCAGGCCAAGTGCTCTGAGAGTCTAAACCAGTTCCCTGGGTATGTCTTCATCCCAGCTTTTGCTGAAGATCCTGGCGTCTCCCTCAAAAGCGTCCAGAGTGGCTGTGATTTTAAAATGTGTTCTGGTGGAGGTCAGTACCGTCCTGGTTATGGTTGACATTTCCAGACCGTCTCTTTGAAAGCTTCTCCTGGAAACCACCTCTCCCCGCACTGTATCGTAGTTGTTGCTGGAGTAGGAGAAAGCTTCGTGGACATCCTTCTGTATGGCGAGGTTGATGGGTTCCAGTAGTATTTTGGGGTCGTTGTTGATTACGTTTACCTTGACTGTATTGTCGGCCAGGTTGTGCGTCACGGTCCATTCCCTTTTTGCCGGCACCAGCAGGGTTGTCTTTATGCCCTCCAGGGCAGGCGGAGGATCAAAAGGGACAAGGGTCTGATCCAGTTTTGAGGGCTTTCTTGCAGGCAGGACCAGTCTGGAGCTGCCCGGATAAAGGGCTATTTTCACCGGTTCCGGAGAGGGCCAGGCCACAGGCCAGTAGGAAGTGGAGACCGACAGCCTGATCCTGTGTCCGGCGGGAAAGCTCTGGGCTATAAAATTCATGGGGACTTGAACCTGGTATCGCTGATCCGGCACAAGCTCTTCCGGGTTTTCATGGCTTTTTCTGTGGGTCAGGTTCAGCAGGCCGAAGGTTACCCTGGTTCCTCTGCCGTCGTTGCCAATGTCCGAGAGCCTGACAGCCACCATGGCCTGGGGCTTATTTGAGGACAGCTCCAGCAGGGCTACGGGTCTGCCCAGGATCTCGGTCCTTTTTTCGAGAGGGGGTGTCTCGAAGACCAGGGCTCCGCCGTCTTCTTCGCGCTGGTCCCAGGGCAGGTCGGTGGATTCAGAGTAAGAGCACCATTTGCCACCGAAGAGACCCACACTCAAAGGGCTTTGTATCTCCATGCAGCGGTCGCGGTTATTCATGCCGGGCTGAGTTTCCAGCCCGTAAGAGGTGATGCACAGTTCAAGGTTTTCGATGTCTGGTGAGGGCCATTTTTCTTCAGCCACCCATCTCCCGGGCCTTTCGGAAACCAGGGGAGAAACTGTATCCTGCATCCAGACCCGCAGTGGTGGTTCGTCCATGATGCTGGTTTCAACGCCTTTCAGCCATTTGTCCCACCACCTGAGGCATTCCCCGGGAAAATCGATTTCCGGACCCAGTTCGACCATGTGCGGGTATTTGTGTCCCCATGGTCCCACAAGGCCCTTGACCGGAGATGAAAGGTTCTCAAGCAGCCTGAAGACAGGGTTGGAATAGCCGTCAGCCCAGCCGCTGACTGCGAATACAGGTATCTTGATAGAACTGTAATCTTGACATATGGATGCGTGTTTCCAGTAGGAGTCCTTCTTCTGGTGGCCCAGCCAGTTTTTAAGCCACAGTCCGCTACCCTCCAGCCTTTCCATCCACCTGTCTTTCCAGTTTTCTCCGGCTATCTGCGGGTCAGGAGGACAGGAGTTGTAGGCGAACATGGTGGAGGCCCAGGAGAGCTGGTCCGTAAGCAGGCAGCCGCCCATGTAGTGGATGTCGTCGGCATACCTGTCGTCCGAGGAACAGACCGAGATCACGGCTTTGAGCTGAGGAGGCTGCATTGCGGCGATCTGCAGGGCATTGAAGCCGCCCCAGGAAATACCCATCATGCCAATGCGGCCATTGCACCAGGGCTGAGAAGCAATCCAGCTGAGAATTTCCAGCCCGTCGTCGAGTTCCTGTTTCAGGTATTCATCCCTGAGAACTCCTTCCGAATCGCCACTTCCACGCAGGTCGGCCCGGATACAGGCGTAGCCGTGTCCGGCAAAAAAACCGTGTATCTGGGAATCACGCCTGGCCTTGATATCTCTTTTTCTGTAAGGGATGTACTCCAGGATGGCTGGTACGGGGTTTTTTCCGGCTGATTCAGGCAGCCATATCTTGGCTGCTATCCTGCAGCCGTCGCTCATGGAAATCCACTGGTTTTCAATTACATGAAATTTACTTGTCTTGTTCAATCAGGTACACCCAAGTATTGCCGGCTTTTTTGGCAGAGTTTAATAAATTCGGATATTATAAAACTTTACCATTACTTAAGTAAATGCGTTTCTTATTTTAAGCGCATACCTTTGTTTGTCAAGCAGAATACCATGTACTCATGGTTGTAAAATGATAAAATTAAAATAGATTGCAATCCATAAAGCAGCGCCGGCCATGGTGGATGCTCCAGCAAAGAGTCGGCTTTGCAGGTGCACCATGCTTGCCAGGCCAAGAGGTGACCTGATATGTAATGACTATTCGGACAGGAAATAAGGAGGAAGTTGGATGGACGAAAATAAGGAAGAATATATCAGCAGGCTCAAGGCCAAGATGGACGAATTGAACAAGGACCTGGACAAATTGACCGATGAAGCCGCCCAGGCCGAAGGTGGACTCAAGGAAGAGTATCAGCAGCAGATGCTGGACTTGCGCAAAAAACTGAAAGAACTCGAAGGCAAGCTTGCTGCTGTGCAGGACTCGGGCGAATCCGGCTGGGAGGACCTGAAGCAGGGCATGGAAAAATCCTGGGCCACCTGGAAAAAAAGTTTCTCCAGAGCCAAGGAGGAGTTTGAAAAAGCTTACAGGGAAGGACCCGGGAAAAAGTAGTCTGCCATACAAGCACCCCCGGCTCCTCCTTGGCTAAGGAGGGGAGCTGCACCGCGGCTTGGATTTACACAGGGGGATAAGTTCGATATTTGCTGAGGAAAGTCTCTTTGCGGTCTGCATCAGTATGGACAGTTTTTTTGTGCTTTGCATCTTTATCTGGAGGTTTTGATTTCGCATACAGTTAACTGCCTGCTACAGAGTGCAGCCATGCCTCGATCTGCTCCCCTCCTTGGCTAAGGAGGGGTCGGGGGTGGTTCGTTAATCAGCTTCTCACCTTAATATTTGCTGACCGCCTGATTTACTTGAAGCGTTCCCTGGCGGATTTTGCGGCCTGGACCATGGAGTCAACAGCCATTTCCACCCCTGACTTCATGTCCTCCCAGGCACCTTCCCCAGCTTCCTGGAGTTGTTCCATTTTCTGCAGAGCATCATCGCGGTGTTTTTTTATTTCCTCCACCTGCTGCAGGTATTCCATTTTCGCTTCTGCCCCAACCTGTTCAGCCTTGGCGTTCAGACGATCAATTTCAGCGTTCCACTCGTCGATTTTGGCTTTTAGTTTTTGTACAAAAGCATCTCTTTGTTCACTCATGATATCTCCCTGGATTTGATAGTGTAAATAAGCACCCTTTACAATGTCGGCCTCATTGCGCAAACTCAAGTTTAATACGGATGAGCATGCAGCTGCCCATGCTGTTAAAATGTAAACCTGAATTAAAAAGCTCAGCCAGTGTAAAAGCTGTTTTTACTGGATAGCATGCAGAAAATCCCGCAAGCGTTCTGTGGGGGGATTTTCATACAGTTCTTTGGGATCCCCGTCATGTACGACACTTCCGTTGTCCATAAATATAAGCCGGTTGCCTACATTCAGGGCAAAACGAATCTCGTGGGATACTACTATCATGGTCATGCCTTCTTCAGCAAGGGAGCGCATCACCGATAGAACTTCACCTTTGAGTTCCGGGTCCAAAGCGGAGGTTGGCTCGTCAAAGAGCATGAGCTTGGGTTTTACTGCCAGTGCCCTGGCAATGGCCACCCGCTGCTGTTGACCGCCGGAAAGCTGCGAGGGATGATAATGGGCTCTTTCTGCCAGGCCCACCTTGGTCAACAGTTCCATGGCCTGGTCATTGGCCTCCTTTTTATCAGTACCCCTGACTTTTCTTGGACCAAAGGCCACATTTTCCAGGGCGGTCATCTGGGGAAAAAGGTTGAACTGCTGAAAGACCATGCCTGCTTCCTGGCGTATGTGTCGAAGATCGGTCCCGGGATCCACCACGCTTTTACCATCCACCAGCAGATCGCCGGATGTAATGGTCTCCAGGACGTTGATGCATCGAAGCAGGGTGGATTTGCCGGAGCCTGAGGGGCCCAAAACGACCACTACTTCCCCGGAATTTATGGACAGGTCGATATCGTGCAGGACCTGGGAGTCTCCAAAGCTCTTGCACACCTTTCTGCATTCTACGATTTTCATATGATCTTCATTCTCCGTTCGAGCCAGCGAAGTGAAAGCGCCAGAACAGTTGTCAACACGAGATAAATAATGGCCACTGCGGTCCAGACTTCCAGGGCCCTGAAAGATGAAGCCATAATTTCCTGCCCCTGGCGGGTCAGTTCTCCGACTCCTATAACTATAAACAGGGAAGTATCCTTGAGTCCGATAATAAACTGGTTGCCCAGAGGAGGAATCATCCTGCGAAAGGCCAGCGGGCCTACAATGTACCGGGTTACCTGAAACCTGGACAGTCCCAGGGCCAGACCGGCATCAACATAACCTTTATTTATGGACAGAACCGCTCCCCTGACGATTTCCGCAATATAGGCCCCGGCGTTGATGGCCAGAACCAGAATGGCTGCATATACCCCGGTCATTCGTATGCCCATGGCCAGGGGCAGGGCGAAATAGACGAACATGGCCTGGACAACAATGGGCGTACCCCTGACAATCCATACATAAATGGCACCGGCATAATTGATAACAGGTATCCTGTAAGCCAGGATAAGGCCGGTAAGAACTCCAAGCGCCATACCACCCAGAAGACCGTAAACGGTTATGTGGATGGTCAGCTTGACTCCCTGCATCAATTGCGGGAGAGTGGAAAGGACGAATTCGTATTGAAAATCCATAAGTCAACCATAAGGTAAAAGTGGTATTAAAATGAAAGGGAAACTCTATAAGAAACCGGTGAGGGGAAAGCCCCGCAGGAGATTTAACGTAACCATTCAGGGGATGCCTCAAACGGCCCGGGGACAGTCCCGCACTTATTTTTTTCTGATGAACAATTTACAGATGTGAGCGTTAGAAAAATAAGTGCGGGACAGTCCCCAAGGCCTTGTGCAAGTAATCACCACCGAGGAACCCCCTGAATGGTTACGCGGGGACTACAATTGACTACCTCCTGAATGCTTACGATTTAACCTGCGGGGCTCTATGTTATCTGGGGTTGGGGGCTTCACCGAACCATTTTTTGTATATCTCGGCGTATTCACCAGAGTCTACCAGCTCCAGAAAGGCGACATTAACATCGTTTCGCAGTTCGCTGCCCAATGGAAATCCGATGCCGTAGGACTGGGACTGCATGCGGGGTCCCACAGCCTTGACCTGGTCGTCACCAGCAGTCTGGATATAGTACAAAACATTGGGGGTGTCATGCATGGCTGCGTCCACCCTGCCGGCGCGTACTTCCATGTATGCAGCTTCGATATTGGGGAACTGGACAATGTCTGCCGGGTTGAGCCTGGGAGCATGGTCTGCGCTGGTGGTCCCGGTACGCACAGCAATTGTCCTGCCCTCTATGTCTTCAGGTCCCTGAATTTCGTCATTGTCCTTCATGACCATAATGCTTAAGCCACTGTCGTAGTAAGGATGTGAAAAATCTACAACCTTTTCACGTTCTGCAGTAATGGTAATTCCTGCCAGAGCGGCATCTACACTGCCTGTCTGCAATGCCGGAACAATGCCGGAAAAGTCCATGGGCTGCAGTTCATATTCTACGCCAAGTCTATCAGCAATAGCATCCCAGAGATCAATATCAAAACCTACATATTCACCTGTGTCAGAGTCTCTGAATTCAAATGGTACAAATGCTGTGTCCACTGCAACAGTAAGTTTTTTAGCATGCAGCGAAGATGCAAACATACTCATGAACATAAAAACACCTAACAGCAGGCATAAAAAAAATCCACTCCTTTTCATCGATACCTCCATAAAGTAAAAGATAAACACACAACCTAAAGCAGACTAAGAACAAAATCTATAAACAAAAATGATTTAACTGTTTAGACATTTGCATGTGGCATGGGACTGACTCTCACAGCATTTTTTTGATTATTATTTCGCAAAAATATAACAAAGCGGCTGCGGTAACTGCCATCTTCTTTAATTGTAAGTGGTTAGATTGTTGCAAAATGCTGACAAGTGAGGGTGTGCTAAAATTGAATGCCGGCATGTTCATTAAATTATATATTTTTATTATATACCTGGAGCATCAGGTATTTAAAAAGATACAGTAATGGAATGGTTGTGTGAAAAAATGATACTGTTTTTTATCCGACGGTTGGATAACTGTCAAATATTTTTTAATGAGGAGGATGTCCGGGACAAAAGTGGTCAGGAGACAGGTGAGATGTGACTGCAAAAAGTTATTTTTGCAGTCAGAAAAGTCAGAGATCAGTAAAAACAAAGCGTTATGTAGATTGTTGGCTGCTGAATTCTTAATTGCCTGACTTTTTGCAGGTGCATCGTGAAGTTGAGAGGTTAACTCTTTTTTGCAGGCATGGCACTGTTACCTGTATATGAACCCTTGCCTATCGGGGCTATATCTGCCAAAAGGTGCTGTACCCGGGGGGATAATATTTTTTTCAGAGGATGTCCAGACAAAATGAAAAGCTTGATGCGCAACGTGCTTAACTTGAGACAGCACAACAGGGTTGTGGTTACGGGCATAGCCGGGGGCGGCAAGACTGTTTTTCTGACCTCGCTCATTTCTCATCTCATGGAGTTCGGCCAGGGGCAGTTCCATGTGGGCAGGGGAGTGGACATCTCCGATTTCAGGGAGCTTTCCGGCAGGGAGAAATGGCCCCCTTATTTTCCTCATTCCACCTTTCGCGAGGACTTGGCCCGGGGCGACTGGCCGGAAAAGACCACCGACTGTTCCGAGTTTGTATGTCAGTTCAAACGTTCGGACTGGATGCTGCATGCCCAGAAGATGTCTTTTTTTGACTTCCCCGGTGAACGTATATCTGATGCGGCTGTTGCGGCTTTTAACGACTACGGGCAGTGGTCGGATCACATTTTGTCCCACTTTTCCCGTCATCATGACTACGCCAGGGCGGCCGGTCCATATCTTGAGTATATCCGCAGGGAACAGCTGGATCTGGACATACTTCTGTCTCTATACCGGGAGACCCTGGCCCGGCTTATCCTGGACTACAAGCCCCTTGTCACTCCCTCGGTCTTTTTACTGGACCAGCATGGCAGTACTGCTGAACCCGGCAGCGTGGAAGAGATTGCTTCCCGCAGGATTGCAGGCCTGGCTGAAAACCGCCAGTTTGCACCACTGCCTGAAAAGGCCCGCCGGGACAATCCGGAGCTGGCCAGACAATTGGCAGTGGAATATAAAATATACAGAAAGCAGGTAGCCCTGCCGGTTTTTGACAAGATTTCCAGGGCCGGTTCACTGGTGGTGCTTGTGGATATACCGTCTCTGCTTGCCGGAGGGGTGGGGCGCTACAATGACAACCGCCAGATCCTGCTGGATCTCTTCGAGGTAATGAGACCCAGCTCTGATCTGGGGACAATGCTTTTGCGGTATCTGAAATTCTGGCAAAAAAGCTTGAACCGTGTTGCTTTTGTTGCAGCCAAGGCCGATCTGGTGCACCCCATGGACATTGAAAACAGACGTCTTATTGGTCTTTTGAAGATGATGACCGAAAGGGCCAGGAGGATGCTTCCTCATGTAGAAAGCCAGTGGTTTGTGTGCAGCGCCTGCCATTCGACATTCCCGGTAGAGGGTGTACGCAGGCTCAAGGGAAAAATCGCCAGGGACAACCCGGACAGGGAATTCAAGGAATACAGCGTGCCTGAGCTTCCCCGGTCCTGGCCGGAAAACTGGTCTCCAGGGGACTATCCCTTTTTCCGTGTCTATCCAGATGCCCCGGAAAACTATCTTATTCCTCCCAGACATACAGGTCTGGACCAGGTGTTTGAATTTATCTCCGGGTAGAAAAAGGGTAACCATTCAGGGGGTCCTCGATGTTGATAACTGGCAAAAGGCCTGGGGACTGTCCCGCACTTATTTTTTTCCTGATGAACCATTTTCAGCTTTTGGCGCTGGAAAAATAAGTGCGGGACTGTCCCCAGGCCGATTCCGGCACTGAATGGTTACGGAAAAGGTATGCTTTACGGTCCGGGCAGGAGATGCTCTGGTGCTTACCCCAGCCTTGATATTTTCTTTGATTGTTGCCAGTATCCTTACCTTTTCAGGGTACGTGAGTAAAAAGTTTTTTGCCGGCTGCCAGGGCCTCACCCGGGCTCGTTCCGGGATGGAACCTGCGAGCAGCTGGATAGTGGTTATTCATAAAAAAACAAGAGTTAGAGGAGAATGTTATGCATGTAGTGGCGTTTAACGGCAGTGCCCGCAAAGACGGCAACACAGCCGGACTTGTCCGGATGGTCTTAAATACCCTGGAGCAGGAAAACATCACCACCGAGCACATTCAACTGGGCGGCAGCCATATCCAGGGCTGTATCGCCTGTTCCAAATGTTTCAAGAACCAGGACAGGCATTGTTCCGTCAAAGACGACATGCTCAATCAGTACATCGACAAAATGCTGGATGCAGACGGGATAATACTTGGTTCTCCTACATATTTCGCCAATGTAAGTACCAATATCAAGTCCCTTATAGACCGCGCAGGCCTGGTGTCCAAAGCCAACGGCGATATGCTGGCCCGCAAGGTGGGGGCAGCTGTGGTGGCGGTACGCAGGTCCGGGGCCATACACGTTTTCAACTCCATCAATCATTTTTTTCTGATAAACCAGATGATTATTCCCGGGTCCAGTTACTGGAATAATGGCCTTGGGCTGCACCCCGGGGAAGTGGAGAAAGACGATGAAGGCAGGCAGACCATGTACAACCTGGGTAAAAACATGGCCTGGCTGCTGGGCAGAATAAAAGATTAGCACGCATCGTTTGATGCAGCTGGTTGCATTCAGGGCGCGAACAGGTTAATGGTGCGAATTGGACGTGTTGCATGCGATATTTGTCCGGGTTTGATCCCCGTTTTTAAGGCCGGAAAAGAATGCACCTTATAGCAGAGTGGTTTAAACGACATTTTGGAAACCAGCAGGTTGTGATCCTGGTTGGTCTGCTCCTGTTTTTTTTCGGAGTCGTTTATTTTTTCGGCCAGATGCTTCTGCCTTTCTTCGCCGGCTTAGTTATTGCGTACCTTCTGGACGGTATGGTCAAGATGATGACCAAATACGGGATCCCCAGGCTGCTGGCGGTTATCCTGGTTTTTCTCGGGTTCATGCTCATTATGTTTTTCAGCTTTTTCTGGCTGGTGCCTATGCTCATCAAGCAGGTGACCCAGCTGGTGCAACAGCTGCCCTCAATGATCTCCGAGGCCCAGATGCACCTTCTGCAGCTGCCTGAAAGATATCCGCACCTGGTTTCCCAGGAACAGATTCAGGAGGTCATTTCTGCCCTGCGTACGGAAGTGGCCCAGCTGGGCCAGCAGATACTGAGTATTTCCGTGGCATCGGTGGTGGGGCTTATCACCATACTTGTGTATCTGATCATTGTCCCCCTGCTGGTTTTTTTCTTTCTAAAAGACAAGGAGATGCTTCTGGCCTGGTTTACGAGGTTCCTGCCCCGGGAACGCTCCCTGGCTGTTCAAGTCTGGGAAGACGTTAACCGCCAGATTTCCAACTATATCCGCGGCAAGACCTGGGAGATCATTATTGTCTGGGGGGCAACCTTTGCAGTGTTTTCTTTTTTCGGGCTGCAATATTCTGTTCTGCTGAGCCTTGCAGTAGGACTGTCCGTGCTTATTCCTTATATCGGGGCTGCGGTGGTCACGGTTCCCATTGCCCTGGTGGCTTATTTCCAATGGGGATTTGGTTCAGAATTTGTATGGATTCTAGTAGCTTATGCCATCATACAGGCCCTTGACGGCAATGTCCTTGCACCACTTCTTCTTGGCGAGGTGGTAAACATCCATCCAGTGGGGATTGTTGCGGCCATATTTGTTTTTGGAGGTCTCTGGGGTTTCTGGGGCGTTTTTTTCGCCATTCCTCTGGCAACCCTGGTCCAGGCTGTCATCCGGGCCTGGCCCAGGGCAGAGGATGTGAAAAAACAGGCCATTGAACCTCCGGGGGATCCCGGGCAGGTTTGAGCCTGCCGGGTTTAAAGAGGTCAGTAGTCAGAGATCAGAGATCAGAAGTCAGAGGTCCCCAGTGAAATCCCTTCGGGAACTCCAAGGAGTTATTTCACGGGGCAGGCAGTAAAGACAAAGAGTTATGTAGCTTATTGATTCCTGAATTGTAAGATTCACCATGATAATTGGTTTTATCGGGGTCGGTATCGAAATCGGTGTCGGTATCGAAGCTGTTGGGGAACGACCCACGCAACTTTGTTTTTCGGTTTTCTGTCGAACCTCTCCGAGCTGTAGACTCTCCGAGCCGGAAGCCGATACCGATCCCGACCCCGACACCGATGGCCAGAACAAGAGTACACACAAAATGTGCTGAACAGTTACCCTGAATTATTCATTTTTCGACTTTTTGCAGGTGCAGCTTTAAATATCATAAAAGGTTTTCATGGAGAACATACATATGACATTCGAAGGAACTACGATTCTGGCTGTTAAAAAAAACGGCCGGATCGCCATGGCTGGAGACGGTCAGGTGACCATGGGCCAGTCCATAGTCATGAAGCATACGGCCAGAAAAGTGCGTCGCATGTATAAGGACAGTGTCCTGGCCGGTTTTGCCGGAGCCACTGCAGATGCTTTCACCCTGTTTGAGCGGTTCGAGGCCAAACTGGAGGAATATCGCGGTAATCTTCTCCGGGCCAGTGTGGAGCTGGCCAAGGAATGGCGCATGGATAAGTATCTGCGGCGTCTGGAAGCCCTGCTTGTGGTGGCGGACAAGGAGAATGTCCTTATCATCAGCGGCACAGGTGATGTGATAGAGCCGGACGACGGCATAGCAGCCATTGGTTCCGGAGGTCCGTATGCCCTGGCTGCTTCCAGGGCCCTTGTGGACAATACCGAGCTGAGTGCTGAAGACATAGTCAATCAGGGCATGCAGATAGCAGCCCGGATATGTGTTTATACAAATAATAATATCGTCACGGAAAAAATCGATTAGAAAGGAATTAAGTTAATGAGCACAACACTCACGCCGAGAGAGATAGTACACGAACTGGACAGGTATATAATCGGCCAGCAGGATGCCAAGAACATGGTGGCCATCGCCCTGCGCAACAGGTGGCGCAGGCAGCAGCTGGACCCGGAACTGCGCGAGGAAATAGCCCCCAAGAATATAATCATGATCGGCCCCACCGGGGTGGGCAAGACCGAGGTGGCCAGGCGGCTGGCCAAGCTGGCCGGGTCTCCGTTTTTCAAGGTGGAGGCTTCAAAGTTTACAGAAGTGGGCTACGTAGGCCGCGATGTTGAATCCATGATCCGGGACCTTATGGAGATCGGGGTCAACCTGGTTCGTTCCGAGGAGCGCGAAAAGGTCCAGGCCAAGGCCGAGGCCAATGCCGAGGAAAGACTTCTGGATCTGCTTCTGCCGCCCAAAAAGGCCCCGGAAGGCCAGCAGGGGGGGCAGGGCCAGCAGCAGGTCGCTTTTCAACTGGAGTCCACAGGACAGGCCGGCGATGGCTATTCGCAGGACCAGCAGTCTCAGGCCGACGAAAACAGGACCCGGGAAAAGCTGCGCAAGCTCTGGCGTGACGGCCGGCTCAACGACCGCACCGTGGAGGTGGAGGTGCAGGCCGGTTCCAACGTGGAGATCATGTCCATGCCGGGTATGGAGGACATGGAGATGCAGTTCCGGGACATGTTCAGCCGTGTTTTTCCCAAGAAAAAGAAGACAAAGAAGGTAAAAGTAAAAAATGCTTACGAGATCCTGCTTCAGGAGGAGACCGAGCGACTGGTGGATATGGACAAGGTGACCGAGATAGCCAAGGATCGCGTGGAGCAAAGCGGGATCATATTTATCGACGAAATAGACAAGGTATGCGCCAGCGACAAATCCTCCAAAGCGGACGTGTCCAGGGAGGGAGTCCAGAGAGACCTTTTGCCGGTGGTGGAAGGATGCGTGGTCAACACCAAGTACGGCATGGTCAGAAGCGATCATATACTCTTTATCGCCGCCGGGGCATTTCATTACGCCAAGCCCTCGGACCTGGTTCCGGAACTGCAGGGCAGATTTCCCCTGCGCGTAGAGCTTTCCGCCCTTACCGGCGAAGACTTTTACCGTATTCTCACTGAGCCCCAGAACGCCCTCACCAGGCAGTACAGGGCCCTCCTGGAGACCGAAGGCATTAGTCTGGAATTCGATAACCAGGCTCTTGAAGAGCTGTCCTCCTTCGCCCAGAAAGTCAACGATGAAACTGAGAATATCGGGGCCAGACGTCTGTACACCATCATGGAAAAGCTTCTGCAGGATCTGTCCTTTAAGGCCCCGGAACTGGCCGGTCAAAAGATTACCGTGGACAAGGAATATGTCCGGGAGCAGCTAAAAGATGTGCAGGAAGACCGGGACCTGACCAGGTATATACTCTAGTCCTGGGCGGTATCCCAGAGATAAAAATATGTTAACTGTTCGCCATAATGATAATGAGTTCCAGTGATCCGGAAATTCGGCAAACAGGACGTAAAAACTCACTCCAAGGAAGCGTAAATCAAAACCTATACACGGGTTTAATAGTCAGGATATATCCTATAAGATGCTTTGAATCAAATTCGGCGTTGAACGGTTTTGATTAACGCTTCCTACGTCGTTCAGATCCCGCACTTACTTTCTGGCAAATCTTGCTCTGAAAATTGGTTGGACATAGAAAAGTAAGTGCGGGACCCAGTTTGCCGAACCCCCGGACCCTGGCTTTTCGTCCGCAGGTGCTGAGTAGTTACAAAAATATGGCCCGGCGTGCATACCGGATACAGGAGCAGCATGGAAAGCGAAGCCAATAAGGCCAAAATTCTGCTTGAGGCCCTACCATACATCAGGGAGTTCTACAGTGAAACCGTTGTGGTCAAGTATGGCGGTCACGCCATGATCGATGCCAACCTCAAAAAAAGTTTCGCCCTGAACATTATCCTGCTCAAGTATATCGGCTTGAATCCAATCATTGTCCATGGCGGCGGACCCCAGATAGGCAGTATGCTGGAACAGCTCAAAATAGACTGCCAGTTCCGGGAAGGCCTGAGGATAACCGACCAGGCCACCATGGACGTGGTGGAAATGGTCCTGGTGGGAAAAGTGAACAAGGAGATCGTCAGCCTGATCAATCAGTGCGGTGGCAGGTCGGTGGGCCTGTCCGGCAAGGATGGCCCTACCATAATGGCCCGCAAAATGGAGATGGTCATAAACCGCAAGGACGCTCCACCGGAGATCATCGATCTGGGCAAGGTGGGGGAAGTGGTAAATATAAACACCGGTCTTATTCAAGCGGTGCAGGCCAGGGGTTTTATTCCCATCATTGCTCCCGTGGGAGTGGATGAAGAAGGGGAGACGTACAATATAAATGCCGATTCGGTGGCAGGGGCCATGGCCTCGGCCCTGAAGGCCAAAAAGCTCATACTTCTGACCGATGTAGCCGGTGTGCAGGATCCTTCCGGGGAGATTATCTCCAGCCTTACCCGCAGGCAGGCGGCCCAGGTGATGGAGTCGGGAGTGGTGGCCGGGGGCATGATCCCCAAGCTCAAGTGCTGCATGGAATGCGTGGAAGAAGGAGTGCAGAAGGCGCATATAATAGACGGCCGGGTGGAGAATTCCATCATCCTGGAGATTTTTACCAGGGGCGGTATCGGCACAGAGGTTGTGCTTTAGTTTGAAAAATAGACCCGGGAATATTTCAGCAAAGGGCGATATTTTCTGTCAGGAGCCGTTAGTTGGGTGAAGAGCTTTTGTTTACGGTTCAGGAGTCCCAGGCCGGGTCCAGGCTGGACCGGCTGGTGATGCAGAATATTCCCCGACCCGCTCCTTCCAGGTCCAGGGTGCAGGACTGGATCAGAAAGGGTAATATCCTTCTTGACGGTACTGTCTGCCTGAAGCCGGCGCATAAGCTTAGTGCAGGCCAAACAGTCCAGGTTCTTGCCCGGGAGGAAAATGAAGATCTTGAGCCTGTAGCCGGAAAGCTGGACATTGTATACATGGACCGGGAGATGGTAGTTTTAAATAAACCTGCAGGCCTGAGCGTACACCCTTCCTCCTCGGACCCCGCTCCCACTCTGGTGCATTACCTGCTTTATGCCTGCCCAGGACTGCGGCTCATGACGGACAGACAAAGGCCCGGTATAGTGCACAGGCTGGACAAGGATACAACCGGACTCATGGTGGCGGCCCTGAACCAGGAGGCCAAAGAAGACCTTGCCGGGCAGTTTGCCGGACGCCGCGTGCATAAAACTTATCTGGCCCTGGTCTGCGGGGCCTTGAAACAGGATGAAGGCATAATCAATGTTCCCCTGGCCAGAGACCAGCAGAGCAGGGCCAGGGTGGCACCAAGCAGAGAAGGACGCAGCGCAAGAACAGCCTATAAAGTGCTGAAGCGTGATCCCAGTGGGCTTTGGAGTCTTGTGCAAGTGCAGATATTTACGGGACGCACGCACCAGATCCGGGTTCATTTTTCCCATTTGAACCATCCCGTGCTTGGGGACAGGATTTACGGCGGCACAGATTGGGACAGGTTTGGCTGGAAAAAAAGGTTTCTTTCCAGGCTGGCTAAAAGGCAGTTGCTGCATTCATCGTGCCTGGGGATCATGCATCCTGTAAGCCGACAATGGCTGGAATTTATCAGCAGGCCTCCCCGGGATTTCATACGCACCCTGCTGTGGCTTGTCAGGAAGTGTCAGAAAGTAGTCGTTACAGGGTCTGCGGGATGCGGTAAAAGCAGTGTGCTGGAATATTTCAGAAGTCTGGGTTTTCCTGTCTTCAGCGCGGACAAATGCGTTGATGATCTGTATCAGCCAGGCAGCGACGGATGGCTTATACTCAGGAAACGTTTCGGTTACCGTTTTACTCCACAGGATGACCAGCCGGTGGACAAAAAAAAGCTGCTTGCAGCAGTTATGCAGGACTCTGGGCTCATGGATGAGATTGCACACCTGATTCACCCACTGGTGGGACACAGGCTTGAAGAGTTCTGGGAGAAACACGCGGATAAGCGTCTGGCCCTGGCTGAAATTCCCCTGTGGTTCGAATCCGGCATGGCCGGAGACCGTGACTGCCTGAGTGTAGGGGTGTTCTGCCCGGATTTTCTGCGCAGAAACAGGGTCTGTTCCAGCAGGGGGTGGAGCCCGGATGTTTTTGAGAGCCTGGATGCCATGCAGTTTTCACAACCGGAAAAAATTAAGCGCTGCCAGATGGTGGTGGACAACAGCCGGGATTTTCAAGGGCTGATGGATCAGGTGACGGCACTGCAAAGGCTTTTAACGGGGCTTCGAAGAAAAAAAGCCGGCGTGGATTATAACCATTTTAAAAATATGGCCTGCAATCCTTGATACCGTTAAAAGACAGTATTCCCAATGTGTACAGGCCTTACATGGTCATGGGCCTTATCGGGATAAACGCCCTGGTTTTTTTGTACACAGTAAGCCTTGGCCCGGAAGGGATGAACAGGATTTTTCATCTCTACGGCCTGGTTCCGGCCAGATTCACCCAGCCAGAATGGGCCGCCTGGATGGGTTATCCAGAGGCAGGATTCTACACGGCGATAACCTATATGTTCCTGCACGGGGGATTCTGGCATTTTCTCATAAACAGCTGGATGCTTTGGATATTTGCTGTAAACATCGAGGATGTCATGGGCTCCTTGAGGTTTCTGCTCTTTTACCTGGTGTGCGGGGTGGCGGCCCTGGGTACACACATCATCTTCAACCTGACCTCGCCAATACCTGTAGTGGGAGCATCCGGCGCAGTGGCAGGGGTGATGGGGGCATATTTTCTGCTTTATCCCCACTCCTGGGTGCTCACCTTTATACCCCCTGTTTTTGTGTTCCGGATTCCGGCGGTGATTTTTCTGGGGATATGGTTTATTATCCAGATAATGTCCGCCATCGGGGCGGGTATTTTTTCCTCCGGGTCAGGAGTGGCCTGGTGGGCCCATGCAGGAGGCTTTCTGGCCGGAATGATTTTGCTGCCTCTTTTCAAAGATAATAAAAGGTGTTATTATTGTTATCAGGCTCAGAAAAAGGATGAATTTTTTCTGGAGTAGCTGTAGCCTGCGCAGAATTTTTCCATATCCAGGCTGACTTAACATCATTGAACAATGTAATTATACACTAAGGAGTGGTCATGCTTACCATTGAAGATCTGTTCGTCAAGGTCGGGGGCAGGGAGATCCTCAAGGGGATAAACCTGCAGATAAGCGATGGAGAGAACTTTATACTTTTCGGTCCCAACGGGTCCGGCAAGACCTCCCTGCTTATGACTCTCATGGGTTTTGACGGCTATGAAATCGTGAAAGGCAGAATTTACTACAATGACCAGGATATCACCCACATGCCTGCTTATGATCGTGCAAGACTGGGTATCGGCATGTCCTTTCAGCGTCCTCCCACGATTCACGGACTCAAGACCAGGGATATGGTCAAGCTGTGTGCCGGGGGCAGGGAGGTTGACGTGGACGAAATGGCCAAGGAGGTCAATTTTACAGAGCTTCTTGACAGGGATATCAATGCAGGATTTTCAGGGGGGGAGATAAAAAGGTCGGAGCTCTTGCAGCTCATGGCTCAGGATCCCGGGCTGGTCCTTTTTGACGAGCCGGAGTCAGGTGTTGATCTGGAAAACATGAACCTTATCGGCAAGGTCATAAGAGGGATTCTGGACGGTCCTCTTGAGCCCAGAAACGGTATTTCCATGAAAGAGCTCAAATCCAGACATCAGACATCCGGGCTGATTATAACCCATACCGGATACATACTGGATTACATCAATGCGGACAGGGGGCAGGTGCTTTACGAAGGAAAGCTGTGCTGCACTGCAAGGCCCAGAGATATTCTGGATCATATCAGCAAATACGGATATAAGGAGTGTGTAAGATGTCTCAACTAAACGAAAGTGAAACACCCCGGGTGGATCTGGGCAGGTACAGTTTTGACCAGCAGGAACAGCCGGCCCTCAAAGATCTGCGGCAGCTGAGCGAAGCAGACCGTAAACAGCTGCTCATGGCCGGCGTGGATACTTCAGAGGCCCAGAGAAGCGGCTCATATCTGCATGTCAACCATTCCAAGGTGCATTGCAGTTCATGCCAGAAAGGTGTTGAGATCCTGGATATAAAGGAGGCTCTGGACAAGTATGACGGCCTGCCTGAGTATTACTGGCAGGCCGTGGACAAGGATAAGGACGAGTTTACCCGGGCCGCCGCGGAAAAGGTGCACGGAGGTTACTTCATCAGGACTGAAAAGGGGGCCAAAATAACAGATCCGGTCCAGTCCTGCCTTTTCATTAAGGGTGAGAATGTGGGCCAGAATGTACACAATATAATTATTGTGGAAGAAGACTCGGAACTGCATGTCATAACAGGCTGCACCACTTCGGCAGATGTGACCTCGGCCCTGCACCTGGGCATCTCCGAGATCTATATCAAGAAGGGCGGCAAGCTCACCTTTACCATGGTGCACAACTGGGGCAGCGAGGTCATGGTCCGGCCCCGCACCGTGGCCATAGTCCAGGAAGACGGGGTTTTCGCCAGCAATTATATACTGCTGCGCCCGGTGAGGTCTGTACAGTCCTTTCCAGCGGTGTTTCTAAACGGAGAAAGGGCCGTGGCCAGCTTTAACTCCATTCTCGTAGCCCCAAAAGGATCCTATATTGATTCCGGCAACAAGATAGTGCTCAATGCCCCCGATACCAGGGGAGAGATAATATCCAGAACCATCACCACCGGAGGGACCATAATCGCTCCCGGGATCATAGAGGGCAATACCGCCCCTGCCAAGGGTCACCTGGAATGCAAGGGCCTTGTTTTGTCTGAGGGTATTATTCACGCCATTCCAGAATTAAAGGCCACGGTTCCAGGTGTAGAGCTCTCCCATGAGGCAGCCGTGGGCAAGATTGCCCAGGAAGAAATCGAGTATCTCATGGCCCGGGGGCTGGACGAGGAGCAGGCGACTTCAACCATTGTACGCGGTTTCATGAATGTGGATATCATGGGTCTGCCGGCGGAGCTGCAGGCCAGCATAGAGGAAATAATCGACGAGACAGAAAAGGATATGTTTTAAATATTGATTGATAGATTGAGGGATTTGATATTGAGGGATTCAGGGATTAAAGAATTGACGGCTCAGCACTGCAGAGGCAGGAAAGAGCAGCAAATACTTTCTTAAAAAAAGGCTCCGGGAACTAAAAAATTCCGGAGCCTTTTGGATTAGAGCGTGTGAACCTGGGCCTTATCTAACCCTTTAATCCATAATTCACAATCTTTGAATTCCTCAATCCCTCAATTCCTGAATCCCAGAATCCCAATCCATAATTCTTGAATCATCTGCCTTTTTTCTGAGCCCGCATATCCATCCTGGCCTTGACGTCAATTACTTCTTCCTTTTCGTCCTCTCCCGGGATTTCCGGTCTCAGTTTCAGGAGAATGGAACTGGCCACGAATACAGAAGAGAATGTTCCCACCAGAACACCTACCAGCAGGGCAAAGGCAAAATCGTGGATTATGCCCCCGCCCAGGATGAGCAGGGACAGAATTACCATAAGTGTAGTTCCGGAGGTGACAATGGTCCGGCTCAGGGTCTGGTTCAGGCTTGTATTGATGGTCTGAGTCAAAGACTCGCTTATTTTCTTGCGCATGTTTTCCCGGATGCGGTCATAAATGACAATGGTATCGTTCAGGGAATAGCCGATAATGGTCAGCAGGGCGGCCACTATGCTCAGGTCGAATTCCTTGTTTAGAAGCGAGAAAATTCCCACAGTAATGAGTACGTCATGTATCAGGGCCAGTACCGCCCCCAGGGCAAAGCTCAGCTTTAAATACCATGTGAACATGATTGATATCAAAAGGGCGGCCAGGATGAGAAAGACCAGGGGGGCCCCCAGGATTTTCAGCAGATACACCCCAAGTCCCAGGCCTGCAGCCATGAACCCGGCAATAAACCACTTGTGCTCAAAGCGACCGGATATATAAATGGATATGAGCAGTACGGCAAAGAAAAGAGCCTGCAGCGCATTTTCCCGGAGCTCCTCGCCCACCCTGGGACCGACCATTTCCAGCCTCTGAAAAGTGAACTCGTCCTCCTGAAATTCTGCCTGCAGGGCCTGGCGTGTCTGCTCCCGTACATCACTGGTGGTCAAGCCCTCGGCTGAACTGCGCACCAGGTATTCATTGTCTCCGCGGTCCCCGAATGTCTGCAGGGACATGCCCGGGAGCTGGGCCTCCTGCAACAGGGATTCGAGCTTGCCCATTTCCACTTCTGATTCAAACTGGATCTGGAGAATCACCCCGCCTGCAAAGTCTATGCCGTATCTCGGCCCCCCTTTGACCAGAAGCGAAGCAAGTCCCAGAAACAAAAGGACCAAAGATATTGTCAGGGCAATCTTTCTTTTGCCCATGAAGTCAAAGCTGGTATCCGGTCTGATTATCTGAAAACCCATTATGGTTCTGCCTTGAAGGGTTAGATGTTAAGTGCTGTCTGTGGTTTGCGGCTGGCGATCCAGATATCGAAGATCACCCTGGATACAAATATGGCCGTAAACATTGAGGCCAGTATCCCCAGGGTCAGGGTCACGGCAAATCCACGGACCGGCCCGGTGCCGAACTGGTAAAGGATCATGGCGGCGATGACTGTGGTCACATTGGCGTCCAGAATGGTCAGAGTGGCCCGGTTGTAACCCTCCTGCACAGCTGCCCTGGGAGACAGCCCCCGCCTTAGCTCCTCCCTTATGCGCTCAAATATGAGCACATTGGCGTCTACAGCAATGCCTATGGTCAGGATTATGCCGGCTATTCCCGGCAGGGTCAGGGTGGCCCCGAATCCGGCAAGACCGGCAAGTATGAGGATTATATTCAAAGCCAGGACTGTATTGGCCACAACACCGGCGAAGCCGTAGTAAAAGATTATAAAGGCCACCACTAAGGCGCCTCCGATGAGGGCTGAGTTGACCCCGCGCTCAATGGATTCCTGGCCCAGAGAAGGCCCCACTGTTCTTTCTTCCATGATATGCACCGGAGCAGGCAGCGCCCCTGCCCTCAAGACGACAGAGAGGTCATGGGCCTCCTGCACGGTGAACTGGCCGGTGATGCTTGCTCTGCCGCCTGAAATTCTCTCCTGGATAACCGGAGTGGAATATACTTCTCCGTCCAGGACTATGGCCAGCCTTTCCTGGATGTTCTCCCCGGTGATCCTTTCAAATATGCTGGCCCCCCGGGAGTCGAAGGTCAAAGAGACGTAAGGGTTGTTGCGCTCGTCAAAGGCTGTGTGGGCGTTGGTGATATGTTCCCCGCTCATGAGGGTGTCGTCCTTGAGCACAATGGGCTGCTTGCTCTCAGTGTCGTCGGGGCCTTCTGTCACCTGGTAGTAAAGCCTGCTTCCAGGCGGAACAACACCGTCTTCCTCTGCCCTGCGCACATCAGCATCCTCGTCAACCAGCTTGAACTCCAGGTGGGCGGTCTGGCCGACGATTTCTATGGCCCTGTCGGGATCATCCATGCCGGGAAGCTGGACCTGAACACGGTTTTCCTCCTGCTTCCGGATATCCGGTTCGGCCAGGCCGAACTGGTCGATGCGGTTGCGGATGGTTTTCACCGCCTGGTCCATGGTCATTTCATGCATCTCGTCTTTGAGTTCCGGGACATAATCCATGATGTAGCGTATCCTGTCGTCCTCAAGGGCCTCTGTATCCACTATCTGCAGGTTGGGATGCCTGTCCGAGAGCAGTTGCTCCAGCTCTCCCTGCTGCTCACTGCGAAGCAGGGTGAACTCCAGCTTTGTATCCTCGTTCACCGAGGGCCTTAGAACATGGATCTGATTTTCTCTGGCATCGTCACGGATATCGAGTCCGGCCTGGGAAAGAGATCTTTCCATGGCTTTTTCGACCTCAACGTTGAGCAGGAGATGGATTCCGCCCTGCAGGTCCAGGCCCAGGTTCAGCTGCCTGTCCGGAAGGTACTCACCGATCCTGGAATCCTTAACCTTAGAAAAAGTGGGCAGAAAAAAAGCCAGGCTGACGAGCAGCACCAGTAGTATGATGGGGATTTTCCAACGCAGGTTGGCCTTCATTAGTAAATGTCCTGAAGTTAGTTTTTTTGTTGTAACTATTCACCATGGCAATGCTTTTGTCAGGTCCGGGATCGGGATGGGAAACGAAACGTCTAAGGGGCACTTCCCGCATGACCTGGCCATTCGTTTTCCATTTCAACCCTCTTCCGAACTGCAGGCTCTCCGAGCCGGAAGCCGATGCCGAACCCGACTCCCAATTTTTAGAATAAGAGTAGACGCAGGGTATGCTGAATAGTTGCTTTTTGTTCTCAGCAGACCAGGCCCTCCAACGGTCCCGGTCTACTCTCTTTTGACTGCGTCCTGGTTCGGATCTGCCAGTCCGGCAATATAATTGCGGTTGGCCTTTATTGTGGTTTTGTCGCCAACCTCCAGGGTGAGCACATCGTTTTGAATGTCCGAGATGCGCGCATACACTCCCCCATTGGTGAGAACGTTGTCCCCCCTTTTGAGGTTGGCCAAGACATTGCGGTGTTCCTTGGCCTTTTTCTGCTGAGGACGGATCAGCAGAAAATAGAAAATGGCAAACATTAGTATAAGTGGTACAAAGGCTGCCAGGGGGTTGCCTGCCCCGCCTTCCGGGTCGGCCCCCATGGCAAAGATCATGGTTTCCAATAACATGTGTCTCCTCCTGAGTATGAGTTACTGTTGTTTAAGGGAAAAATTCTCACAGCCTGACTATGCAACCGGTGCAGCAGCTTAAAGTTGGCGAACGTAGCCTAAAAAGCCGTAATTGTCTATGGTTGTAAACGAAGGTACTGCGGTCGATGAGTTTACAGGCAGACAGTTGGAAGCAGACTGTAAGCCGGTTTTGGCAAAATAGTATCTGTTTAACGCTTTGCATGTGGCATGGAAACTGGCTCTCCCCGCACTTATTTTTAAAATTCCGTCAAACATCCTTCAGAAAAATAAGTGCGGGGGTGCCTGTCCGCTGCTTTCCTTAAAAGCGCTGACATGATTGAGCTGGTAAACCGACGGCAAAGAGAACTATTATTCTGCAGTAAGCTTTCAGGATCAAGAGGGTGTAACTGCAAGAAATCACAGAATTATATAAAAAATAAGCCCTGTTTGCTGGTCAGTCAACTGCTTAATTATTCTGTACTTTGTATTCAAAAAACCTCATGAGGTTTTTTTCCAGAACTGCACCCTCTGTTCATAAGCTTTTTCCAGTTCCTTGACCTTTTTCTCCTGTTCCGCGGTTTGGGCCGCCGCCCTGACCCTGTCCATATGAAAGTCTGCACGGCTCCTCTGGTTGTTGTAAATATGAGCATAGGCCATGTGGGTGTGGGCCATAAAATTGTCACCCTGCTCCCCGTAAGTGCGGGCCATGAATTCATGGACCCTGGAGTTTTCCGGCATTTTTTTCAGAGTTTCCCGGAAGTAGCTTATGGCTGTGTCAGTGTCGCCTTTCTCCGCCAGGACCCTGGCATAAAAAAGCAAGGCAAGGCTGTCGTCGGGATTGAGCATTGCCGCTTTCTGCAAAAGCTCTCCCGCCTTGTCCAGGCGGTCGTACTGAAAGTAAAACCGGCCGGCTTCCCTGAGAAAAAGGGGATCCTGGTCGCTTATGGACAGAAGTTTTTCAAAATTCTGCTCGGCATCCCGCACCCGGTTCATACGGCTGTTGGCTATGCCCATGCCCAGGTTGGCCAGGCATTCATGCTCTGATTGCTTGCGGAAGTGTTCCAGGGCCTTGGATGGGTCATCGTGCCTGGCCCGCAGCAGGGTCTGGACCCTGTAGAGCCTGGTGTTGTCGTCCTCGCGTTTTAGAAGTTCGTCATCAAGGCGCTCAATTCGGTTCCTGAGATAGCTGATGCGCTCATCAACGCCGGGATGGGTGCTCATGTAGGAGGGGATGTCTCCCCCGGAGAAGAACTGCAGACGCCTGATTTTCTGCATGGCGGAAACCATGCCCTTGGGATTGTAGCCGGCCTCGATAAGGTAGTTCATACCTACATGGTCAGCCTCGCGCTCGTCTTCCCGGGAATAACTTAGAAAGGCGCTTTGCGCCCCGGCCATGGAGCCCACCGCCATGGTTTCACCGGCTTCAGCGCCCACAAGTGCCCCGGCCAGTATGCCCAGCAGGGCGCCGGCGCTTATTTTCTGGGAACGTTCAATATTCCGGGCCACATGCCTCTGGGTAATATGGCCCAGTTCGTGGCTCATGATGGAGGCCAGTTCGGATTCGGTCTCCATTCTGGTGATCATGCCTGAAAAAAGTACCATATATCCGGCTACAGTGGCCATGGCATTGAGAGATCTGTCTTCAACCACGTCCACCTGCAACGGAAAAGGCTGGGGAGGCGCTGCTTTTTCCAGGCGGGAGGCAATGTCCTGAATGTAGCTGGTTATTTCCGGATCCTGGACCACATGGTAGTTGCTGCGGATAAGACTGTGTACCTTTGTCCCCAGTTCAGCCTCATCAGTGATGGTGAACTCGCTGAAAATAAAGGCTTTGGCCTGCGTAGCAGGTACCATCAAAGCCAGGATCAGAAAAAAACAAACAAAGGTCTTCAGGCGTTTTAGGGTCTGCATGGATTGTTCTTCTGCCCGGTCCCCAGGGCAGGACCGCGGTTTTTTCAGGGCACACGGCCCTGAGTGATGCCTACTTGTTCATCATGTCCAAAAACTCCCTGTTGCTTTTGGTTCCTTTCATCTTATCAAGCAGAAATTCCATGCTGTCAACACTGTTCATGGGGGCGAGCACTTTTCTCAGGATCCAGACCTTGTTGAGTACGTCCTCGGACAGAAGCAGGTCCTCCTTGCGAGTGCCTGAGCGGTTGATGTCTATGGCCGGGAATACCCTCTTGTCGGCCAGATGGCGGTCCAGGTATATCTCCATGTTGCCGGTGCCCTTGAATTCTTCGAAAATGACCTCGTCCATGCGTGAACCGGTGTCGATGAGGGCGGTGGCGATAATGGTCAGGCTGCCTCCTTCTTCGATGTTTCTGGCGGCTCCGAAAAACCTCTTGGGTCTTTGAAGGGCGTTGGAGTCCAGTCCGCCTGAAAGAACCCGGCCCGAGGAAGGGGTGATGGTGTTGTAGGCCCGGCCGAGCCTGGTTATGCTGTCCAGGAGAATTACCACGTCTTTTTTCCTCTCCACCAGTCTTTTGGCTTTTTCCAGGACCATTTCCGCCACCTGCACGTGCCTCTGCGGAGGTTCGTCAAAAGTGGAGCTGACCACCTCCGCATCGACAGTCCTTTCCATATCCGTTACTTCTTCGGGGCGCTCGTCTATGAGCAGGACAATCATGAAAACGTCCGGGTCGTTGGCATTGATTGAGTTGGCAATGGACTGCAGAAGCACTGTCTTTCCGGTACGCGGCGGAGCAACAATCAGTCCTCTTTGACCAGTGCCCACAGGGCTTAAAAGGTCCAGGACCCGGGAAGAAAGGTTTTCCGCACCGTTTTCCAGGACAAAGCGCTTGTCGGGGTAAATAGGGGTGAGGTTGTCAAACAGCACCAGGCTCTTGGATTCGGAAGGTTCTCCAAAGCCGACCTGGTTGACCCGAAGAAGGGCGAAGTAGCGCTCGCCTTCTTTTGGGGGACGGATCTGTCCGGAAACAACGTCTCCGGTGCGCAGCCCGAATTTGCGTATCTGGGATGGTGATACATAGATATCATCAGGCCCGGGCATATAGCTGTACATGGGTGAGCGCAGAAAGCCGAAGCCGTCAGGCAGAATTTCCAGAACGCCTTCGCCCGAAACTGTACCGTTTTGAGAGGCGCAGGACTGCAGAATGGCAAAAATAAGTTCCTGTTTGCGCATTCCGCTGGGATTTTCAATTTCGTACTCCTTGGACAGCTGCATCAGTTCTTTCATGGATTTGGTTTTAAGGTCCGATAGGTTCATGAACATCTTCTCCTGAAAAGATAATTAATAAGTAAAAAAGATAAAATAAATGAATCAATGTAACAGGTTAGCCATTTTCATGTAGCATGGGTGCTGTCCAGAACTTATTTTTCCATATCCAACAAGTAAAATTGTTCATCAGAAAAATAAGTGCGGAAAAGTCCCCTGCTTTCATTAAAAAAGGATAAACTGTTACGAAACAATGAACTTTATAGTCCGGCATGAACTCGCATTGCAGTGAAATCTAGCGCTGCGGATGCATGTTTTGCCGAATATGTTTGTTGATAATTCTGACACGCTTATAAAATTTATAGTAAGGGTATCAGGACATCCTGGTCTGGATGGATAAAAAGGGCAGAATAATAAAGATCAATGGTGCGCATGCATGGCCTGAAAAAGGGTATATTGGGCGGCAGCTGCACTTAACACGTAACAAATGTAAAAAAGAGATGTATACATCCTGCAGCAGGTTGTGACAGGATTCTACTTGCTGGATGCCGGCCGGTAAAATGCTTGATACAACGTTATTCAACGATTATCAACACAAAAATACAACTGGAAATGGCTGGCAGTGACCTGGTTCCGTGCATTTATTGTTTTCAATAAAATTAAGTACTTGTTTATAAAAAATAATTGTGGTGTGCCTGTCCTGAAGGCTGAAAAAGCGGCCTCTTCGGGGCAAAAGAGACTGCCCACGGAATACACGGAATTTCACGGAAGATGCGTTGCTTCGAAACTCTTTAAAAACTTCCTTGCCTTTCCGTGCCTGCCCCGTGTATTCTTCTTTAATACACTGGGGTGTTCCGTGGGCAAAACCTCCTGGCTTTCTTTGAAAATGAAACAACACGTTGGTTTGAAATTTGTGCAAAGAGCCTAAATATCTTCCTGGTCATCATGTTCTTGGACTTCCGGACTCAGGATGTCTGCAAAAAGAGCCTCCACCCTGGACTTGGCCTCTTCCTGGTCTATGCTCAGGGCATAAGACAGCTCCATGGATATGAGCCCCATGGCCTGCTCCATCAATCTGCGCTCTCCAAAAGACAACTCTTTGTCCCTGCTGATGAGAAACAGCTCCTTAAGAACATAGGCGACATCCTGCAGGTCTTTGCTCTTGAGTTTGTCTGAATATTCCCGGTAACGCCTGTTCCAGTTCTGCCCGGAGTAGCCGGTGAAATCCGAGCGATCCTCCAGGAAGGATAGAATTTCCTGTCCCTGGCCCTTGCCGCTGACAGGTCTTAGACCCACGTTGTCAGCATTGTTTACCGGGACCATCAAGGTGACGTTGTTGCTGAGAATGCGTACTATGTACAGTACCGCCTTGGCTCCGCCCAGGTCCTGTTCTTCAATCTTTTCAACCCTTCCCACGCCCTGCGCGGGATAGACAACCAGTTCGCCAACTGAAAACACTTTAGGCCTCCTAAACCTGATTCGGTTCCATGCGATGCCTTGTATCTCCCGTAGCCGGATAATGATCCGGGCGGTAAAACAGGTCGCAGCCGGCAGGTCCATATTTTGGAATGAACAGGGGATTGGAAGTGGAACCCAGAGGTTCACGGCTGTAAAAGCCTCTTCTTCGCCTGTTGGAGTAATTGTAGCTCAAAGGGTTTAAATAGTCCATGAGTGATTTCAAATTTTTAAATATTGTGTGCCTGGTCGCCTCCAGGAGAATTTATGTGCTGAAGGGCAGGCTGTTTCCCGTGTGTGAATAAAAGGCGTAAGGCGGCTACGGATCTGTCCAGAGAGTCTTTCAGGTCATTCTGCTCTTCCGGAGTAAACTTCTGCAGCACATATTCAGAAAGAGAAATCTGGTCTTCAGGGCGACCAACGCCTATCCTCAGCCTGGCAAAATCCCTGGATCCAAGATGATCTGCTATGGAACGCAGGCCATTGTGTCCTGCAAGACCGCCGCCGAATTTGAGCTTGACCCTGCCCAGAGGGAGATCCACTTCATCATGCACAACCAGAATACTCTCCGCCAGGATGTTCAGCCGGTCCGCCACACGGGCCACGGCTTTTCCGCTTCGGTTCATGTAGGTCATGGGCTTGAGCAGATACCTTGCAGCCGGGTCCTCAGGCATGGTCCACTCCCAAAGGGTGAACTCATTTTTTTCATCAAGACAGCGGACATGCTCCCCTGGCTCCCACCGGGCAGAATCCATAGCGTGATCCAGGACCAGAAAGCCCATGTTGTGCCTGGTATTTCTGTAGCGGTTGCCAGGGTTGCCAAGCCCGGCTATCAGCCTTGGCCCGGTTATCCGGCCTGCTGGATTGTTCAGGTTGGGCATTGCGGTTTTAAAATCTCTTAGACCTTTCCCCAGGGTTCGATCTGCAGCAAACAGGTTTTTTACTCCCTGGACTGTACCCCTTTGAAGGGCGGTCCAGGGAGAGCACTTTTGCTTTGAAGCTTTGTTAGAAACACTTCAGAATGGAAGCCCCCGGTCAAGTCAAAGCCTAGCCCTGCAGGTGCTGCAGAACGTACATGAATATGCAGGTCTTGAAATGGTATATGCTGGTGTTTTTTTGGCTTGCCCTGCAAAAATGGCCGGGAAAATATCAGCAGGGCTCCCAGGGACAGGCTCGTCAGCTGGCCGGCTCTATTCTTCTGCAGCCTCTTCTTCAGAAGCCTCCCGGGCACCTTCTTCTTCCGAACCTTCTTCAGCCTCAGCCTCGGGTTCTTCCTGCATGGGCGGAACCAGACCGACAACGGCAAAGTTTTCCTCAAAGGTGACCTTGGCTCCGGCGGGCATTTTCAGGTCTTCAATGTAAATATTGTCCCCGATGTCCAGCTTTGAGACATCAATGGTCACCTGGGAGGGGATGTTGGCCGGAAGACAGGTCAGGTCCAGTGTCTGCCGGAATATGCGCATGATTCCGCCGTCTTCCGCCCCCTTGGGAGTGCCTTTGACCTCCACCGGTACGGCAATAGTGACTTCCTTGGTCAGGTCCACACCGTAGAAATCAACATGCATGTATACTTTCTTGTAGGGATGGCGGTCTATGGACCAGATGAGGCATGGCTTCCTGTGAGTCTCTCCGCTGTGGGTATATTCCAGTTCCACAACATTAGTGGTGCCCACCTGGTTCCAGGCCTTGTAGAAGGGGCCGTTTCTAACCTTCAAAGGCAGAGTCTCGCCGGAAGAGTCATAATAGACTCCGGGTACATAGTCGTTTTTGCGCAGTTTCCGGGCTGCAGATTTGCCTTTTTCGTTACGTACTTCGACTTTAAGATTGTAAAGTTCGGACATTTTTATTTTGCTCCTTGATGCAGATCCGGCCGTTTTTGCCTGCCGGTAAATTTTTAATTTGTAAGTGTTTAACGTCCGGTTATTAATGCGAAAAAAGAACGCTGACAGAAGACTCTGTGTGAATGTTGTGGATGGCCTTGGCTAAAAGGCTGGCCACGGAAATCACCTGGAACTTCCCGCTGGCCCTGGCTTTTTCGCTCAGGGGTATTGTGTCAGTGACCACTATTTCGGAAAAGTGGGACTGTTCCATCCTCTCGATGGCCGGTCCGGACAGTACCGGATGGGTGGCACAGGCAAGCACTTTGCTGGCTCCTTTTTCAGACAGCACCTTGGAGGCCTCCATCATGGTGCCCCCGGTGTCGATCATGTCGTCCAGGACTATGGCCACTTTGTCTTTGACATCGCCTATGACCCGCATGGCCTGGGCCGTATTGGGAGTGTCGCGGCGCTTGTCGATTATAGCCAGTTCCGCACCGATTCTCTTGGCGTAAGCCCTGGCTCTCTCTGTACCTCCTGCGTCGGGGGAGACCACAACAGCCTGATCCCCGAACTGCTTCAGGTAGGTCAAAAGTACTTCAGCAGCAAAAAGATTGTCCACCGGGATATTGAAAAAAGCCTGAATCTGCCCTGCGTGCAGGTCTATAGTCAAAATGCGGTTTACGCCGGAAACGGAGATGAAGTCGGCAACCAGTTTGGCGCTTATGGGAACCCTGGGGACGACCTTGCGGTCCTGACGGGCATATCCGTAATAGGGTATCACTGCAGTAACCCGGCCAACACTGGCCCTTTTGAGGGCGTCCAGCATGAGACAGAGCTCAAGAATATTGTGATTGACAGGGGCACATGTGGGTTGAACCACGAAAACGTCATCACCCCTGACATTGTCTCCGATTTCGACCCTGCTTTCTCCGTCGCTGAAAGTGCAGACCAGGGTAGGACTAAGCGTCATTCCCAGGTGGTCACATATTCCTCTGGCGAGTTCAGGGTTGGCGTTGCCGGTTATTATTTTCAGTTCCCTGTGTCCAGGCATGGACATGGTCCTTTTTGTTGGCTGGGGCGGAAGGATTCGAACCTCCGAATGACGGGACCAAAACCCGTTGCCTTACCGCTTGGCGACGCCCCATCAGTTGATTCTGGAATAGTAAAAGGAAACATTCTGACGGTCAAGGGTGTGGCAGGCCTGCGAAAGATACTTTCTTTCGCGGAAAAAGGCGCACAGGCTTGACCCCGAGCCGCTCAGAACACAGCCGCTTGCACCGGCCTGAAGCATTTGTGTCTTAATGCTTCCAAGCCCTGGATACTCAGCAAATACTGTTTTTTCAAAACAGTTGCTGAGAATTATCCGTTCAAAAGGCGATCTATTATCTGTTAAGGGTCCGGTTGTCAATACTGAGTCACCAGGTGGGCGGGAGTCCCTGGTTTTCTGGTCATGGGCCTGATAGGCCCTGGCCGTATCTATGCTTACTTCCGGGCAGATGACAAGCAAGTGCAGTCCATGCAGGCCTATATGCACCGGCGATACGATTTCTCCCTTGCCCGTGACCCGGGCTGGCCTGTTGTAAATGAAAAAGGGCACGTCCGCCCCCAGCTCTGAAGCCAGTTCAAAAAGTTTTTCCCTGGTAAGGGCGGTGGCCCTGTTTAAGCTGTTGAGAAAAAGCAGAAAAGAAGCCGCGTTGGAGCTGCCCCCGCCGAGTCCGGCCCCCACGGGAATGTTTTTGCTCAGGTAGACCTTGAGTCCGGGGCGAAATCCGGTTGCTGCGGCAAAAAGCTTATAGGTGTTCAAAAGGATATTGCTGCTTTTTTCCAGGCTCTTGGGGCAGGCGCGCAGGGAGATCCCGGAGCCGGGTACAAGAATGACATCGATATAATCCCCCGGCCTGGACAGGGGATAAAAAATGGAATCCAGATTATGGTATCCATCCCGGCGTTTGTCCAGTATTTTCAGGTAAAGATTTATCTTGCAGCCGGACTTTATGCTGTAGGTTTTGCTCATGGGCTTTATCTTTGCCGGCGGCATGTCCGGATGAACATGCCGCCTGTCATATGTTTTCAGGTGTTAATCCCTGAGCGGTATGGTCCTGAAGATATTCTGCCCCTGCCTGTTTACCAGCAGCATGAGCACCTGCTTGGGCTTGGCATCTTCTTCCAGGATGGTGAAGAAATCATTGGTACTGTCCACCCTCTGACCGTTGGCCTGCAGGATCAGATCTCCCGGGGCGATGTCTGCGCGGTGGGCCGGGGACCTTGGCTCAACTTCGGTTACAAGCAGGCCCTGGGGCTCGCTTAAGCCCAGCTGCTCAGCCTCTTCCTGTGAAGGGGAACGAAAAGACATCCCCAGGTCAGCCTTTTCGCTCTCCGGTTCCGGTTCGGGACGTTCAGCCAGGCCTTCCAGGTCTCTTTCCCCCAGGGTTACGGTGACATCTTTTTTCTCACCGTCTCTGTAGAATCCAACAGTGGCTTCAGAACCGGGGGCCAGTTGTCCAATTTTCCTGGTAAGGTCGGAAGAGTCTTCAACAGAGTCGCCGTTCAGGGAGACAATAACGTCACCGGCTTCCATGCCGGCTTCTTCAGCGGGATCGCCGGGAGTTACGCCGGCAACCAGGGCACCTCTGGCTTCCTCCAGGCCCAGGGCGTCAGCGATATCCTGGTCGACATTCTGGATGGTTACGCCCAGCCAGCCGCGGCTGACTTTCTGATCCGTCTTAAGCTGGCTGATGATGTCTTCAGCCATGGTGCTGGGTATGGCGAATCCGATTCCCTGTCCTGCGGCTACTATAGCCGTATTGATCCCTATTACCTCGCCCTGCATATTTAAAAGAGGTCCGCCGCTGTTGCCGGGATTGATGGAAGCATCGGTCTGGATGAAGTTGTCATAAGGGCCGGCACCTATTACCCGCCCCTTGGCGCTGATTATTCCTGCGGTAACAGTGTGATTGAGTCCAAAGGGGTTGCCTATGGCCACAACCCACTGCCCCACCTTCATGTCTTCGGAGTTGCCGAACTCCAGGGTGGGCAGTTCCATATCAGTATTGATCTTTATAAGGGCCAGGTCGGTCTCAGGGTCAGTACCGATTATCTCTGCTTCAAATGTTTTTTCTTCGTCTTCCAGTCTGAAGGTGGCCTTGATTTCCTCCGCCCCTTCAACCACGTGATTGTTGGTCACTACGTATCCGTCCTGGGAAATGATAAAGCCAGAGCCAAGGGAACGCTGCTCTCTGGGCTGACGCTCCCTTTCACCGAAAAATCTTTCGAACTGGTCAAAAAACTCCTCAAAAGGGTGCCCGCGATCCTGGAAACCGCGGAAAAAATCCCCCATCTCAGGCCTTTCTACTTTTTTCACAGTGCTTATGTTGACTACCGCCGGGCCTGCCTTTTCAGCCAGATCTGAAAATTCCGGCAGGGAAGCCCCTGCAATGCTGCCGGACCAAATAAAAAATAAAGTCAGCAATAAAAAGGTTTTGATATATAATCGCATTGTTCCTCCAAAAAATAGGTTTGCCGGTTTTTATAAAGTGTGTTCACGAGGAGAGGTCCTTGTTTTGAGGCGAAAAAGCCTGCTGGAATAAAAAGCAAAATAACACCTGCTGCTTGATTGTAAAGGTTAAAAAGACCTGTCCATCCAAACTTTTTTGTTTTTTAAAGCCAGAACTCTGCAGATGATCCTGGTGCCTGTCAATGAAAGTATTCAGGCATCAGGGAAAAAAGGAAATTTTCAGGGACGAAAGTTTAAGTTGATTTAAAAAGCTGTTTTTTTTAGACTGACTCCGTTTGCCCGGGATAAACATAATTTTTTGGCACTAACAATTTCGTTGCCCACTGGCGGCTTTGCCGCTCACGGCTGGAGAGTACGCCTGAAGGCTGTTCCGGTTGGTGGTGACCGACGTCCCCTGCATGGCTGAAATTGTGTTATCCCCTTGCTTATATTGGATCTCTTTATCGGTTAGTATCTTTTAGCGCTTTGCATGTGGCATGGGGACTGGCTCTCCCCGCACTTATTTTTAAAATTCCGTCAAACATCCTTCAGAAAAATAAGTGCGGGGGTCCCTGTCCCCTGCTTTCCTTAAAAGCGCTAAACAGATACAATCGGTTACAAATTTTTGGTGTCTACTGTATTGTCTTCATAAATAATTGCTGTCAATTTTGTTGAAAAACAAAAGGCTGGATACATGATTAAAACGGATATACCAAGACCCTGGCTGGAATACTACGACAGTGAAGTAAGTTCTTCTCTGGATTACGAAGATATACCCGTATATGAATACCTGGACCGGGTAGCATCTAAGCATCCCCGGCGCAGGGCCATAATTTTCAACAACTGGAAGATAAATTACAAAAAGCTCCAGGAACTGACAGAGAATGTAGCAGCCAATCTTCGAAGCTACGGTTTGAGTCCCGGTGACAGAGTGGCCATTATGCTGCCCAATCTGCCCCAGACAGTCATCACCTACTGGGGAGTGCTCAAGGCTGGTGGCACGGTGGTCATGACCAATCCTTTGTATATGGAAAAGGAGATCCTGCACCACTTCGGCGATTCTGAGTCCAAGTTTCTGATTACCCTGGATATGCTCTGGCCCAAGCTTTCAGAGCTTCTGCCAAGGCTCGGCCTGGAGCGCGTTTTTGTGACCAGCATCCCGGATTGTCTGCGTTTTCCGCTGACCTGGCTTTATCGTTTCAAGATGCACCGGGAGAAAAAAGCAGTCGACATCCCTTATGATGAAGAAAAGATTCTTCCCTGGACATCACTTATCCAGAAGGGTGAAGTTTTTTTGAAATATACTCCGGAGCCCAGGCAGGACCTGGCTGTACTGCAGTATACAGGGGGTACCACAGGGATGTCCAAGGGGGTCATGCTGACCCATTACAACCTGGCCGCCAATGTACGCCAGGCCATGTCCATGCTGCACAATATACAGCTGGGGGAGCACACTGTACTGGGTCTGCTTCCCTATTTTCATATTTACGGCCTGACAGTATGCGTCAATTTCGCCACGGCCATCGGTGCCACCCTGGCCCCGTACCCCAGGTTTGTCCCCAGGGATGTCCTGAAGGCCATCCACAAAATCAAACCCACCATTTTTCCCTCTGCTCCGGCTGTTTTCCAGGCGCTTTTGCAGCAAAAGGACATTGACAGTTATGACCTGTCCTCCATTGACTACTGCATTTCCGGGTCCGCGCCCATACCGAGAGAGTCAATCGAGAAGTTCAACAAGACCACCGGGGCCGAGATCATCGAGGGCTACGGCCTGACCGAAGCTTCACCCATCACTCATTTCAATCCACTGCGGGGCAAGCGCAAAATCGGTTCCATAGGGCTGCCTTTTCCGGATACCGATGCAGCCATTGTAGACATGGACAGCGGAGAAGGACCTCTTTCCTCCAATGAAACCGGAGAGCTCATTGTAAAAGGCCCTCAGGTAATGAAGGGATACTGGAATCAGCAGGAGGAAACCGCCCAGACCCTGCGGGACGGCTGGCTTTATACCGGGGATATTGCCTATATGGATGAAGAGGGTTATTTTTATATAGTAGACCGCAAGAAAGACCTGATCATCACCGGAGGTTACAATGTGTATCCAAGGGAGATAGATGAAGTTCTTTACGAACATCCAGGTGTTAAGGAAGCTGTGACTGTGGGCATTCCCAATTCCACCAGGGGTGAGGTGGTCAAGGCGTTCGTGGTGCCAAAAGAGGGCCAAGAGCTAACCAGGGCGGATATTGTCTCCTTCTGCAAGCAGAAGCTGGCCAGTTTCAAGGTGCCCAAGCAGATAGAATTCCGGGAGGAACTGCCCAAGACCATAGTGGGCAAAGTTCTTCGCCGGGCCTTACGGGAAGAGGAAATGGCCAAAAGAAAGGGCGGTGATGGAAACAACAGCTGATATATTCAGTGCTTCAGTCAGGTAAAGGAGGTACCCAATGTTTTGCACCAAATGCAGTTATACCTCTTTTGATCACTTGGACCACTGCCCCAAGTGCGGTTACGACTGGGCCGCAGAGCGCAGGATTTTCAATGTAGAGTGGGTGCAGGCCCCGGGTGATTCCTGGAATTTTTCCAGTCAGGAAGATGAATCCCAAGAAGCAGAATTTTACGGGGATGGTGCTCTGGATGGTTCCAGGATGGAAATATCCGGCCGGTCAGATGAAGAGGAACATTCTTCCATGGATTTTGAAAGCCGGGAGACAAAAGGGGATGATACAGAGTTCAGCCTTGATCTGGGCAAGGAGCTGGAAGCGGATGATCCGGAAACGTCTGGCCACAACAGGACCGGCCAGAGAGCGAGAGTGGAAGAGGAGATAGAGTTTCCTGACCTGGATCTTGGTTTTCCTGAGAACAATAAAAAATAAAACTTGACTTGTTTACCTGAAAGTACTTATATTTTCTTCTTTGCGCGCCCGTAGCTCAGCTGGATAGAGTGCCTGACTACGAATCAGTAGGTCGCAGGTTCGAATCCTGCCGGGCGCACCACAAATTTCAAGGGGTTAAGGTAAAAATCTTAACCCCTTTTTCTTTCTGGGGTCCCAGAGGACACTAAGTATCCAGACGTCCGAAACAGGAGCAGGACAACCCTTAACCCCCTGTCTCTTTGTGCGGGACTCCGGGCCTGTATATTGATGTGTGAAGTGGAGTGGTCTGTGGCCTCTGACGGGACTCCTGCTAACGTCTTAGTAGATCATCACGTAACCATTCAGTCGGGCGGCTTTGACGCTCACGGATGAAGAGGGGTGCCTGAAGGCTTCGAGTGCCAACAAATCTTATTCCCAGAATGCTCCTGCCCACTGGTCAGGTTCGTAGGTGCTGTCCGGGTCGCGGGGGCGGAAAAAGCGCTGTCTGGCTTCCCCGGGGAAGAGGTCCACGGCCTCGAAAAAGACCCTGCCCTGCACAGAATACAGGTCCACGCGCATGAAGTCATAACCCTGGCCAAGCTTCTGGGCCAGGTCTATCATTTCCTGTAGATTTTCCGGTTTGTCCTGAACCGGTCCCTGGGGCAGGTCCAGGCACAGGGGCAGAATCTCCCAGTCCGGAGAGTAAAGGGTGCGCTTTGGCTCTGGAAAGGGGTGATCCACCTGGATGAAGCGGCACTGTCCGTGGAATACGAAAAATCCGTATGACCTGGGCAGCATGGCGTGGCTGTCCAGGTAAAGCCCGGTGAACATGACCACCGGCTGCACAGCCCTGCCAGGAGTTTCTCCGTCAGTCTTTGCGTGGCCGTTTAACCACTGCCTGCAGAGCTTTTCTACATCCCGGGGGTTTATGCGGCTTTTGTCCGGGATAAGGCGTACCTGGTTGTTGAAGCTGGTCTTTATGGCAAAGCTTTCAGGCAGTTCATCCCAGCTGATCTGGTCTGCACTGGAAACAGCCTGGTAAACCTCAGGCAGGACGCTTTCGTCTGCGCGGTCCTGCACCCACCGGCGCACCTGCCACCTGTCCTGCAAAGTTTCGGCGTCCGTGACCTCGCCCAGGAGCCTGCGCCGGGCCATCTTTTCATTGAAAGTGACCGGGGCGGTTAAATCCGGGTTGTATCCCAGGGCTTCTTTTATTTCCTGCATTTCCCGGCTTATTTCTTCTGGCTCAGGTCGGCGGTTGGCTGAGCTGTTTACGATCTGATCCGGGGTCGGTGGGTCCAGCTGCTGCCGGGGAGCTTTTTGTTCTGCACCGGTTGCCTTACCCTGGTGATCCGTCTCCACTCCGCAGCACTTCTTGGCTTTTTTGCCGGAGCCGCAGGGGCAGGGTGCGTTGCGGGAGAGTTTTTCCCCTCTTTGCACAGGGGTGTGGGCCGGGGTTTTCTGTCCCGGCTCCAGGGGCGGGAGCAGGTTTTCGCCGTCGGCAAAGGACTCGAAGCGCTGGATTATGTCCTTTTGCATTACATCGCGGTGGAACATGGCCCCGCATTCCAGGGCGCGCCTGGTGGAGTCCCGGTAGAACTCATCATCGTCCATGAGCCGGTATATGGTGTCCAGCCAGGGCCGGACTTCGGCCTCGGAGGGCACCCGGCTGTATTTCTGGCGGTACTTTTCCGGGATATCAAAAAGAAAACCTCCGCCGTTCAGCTGCTCGGGCATGCCGGCGTGGTTGGAGGCCAGGACAGGGATACCGCCCAGCTGGGCCTCGGCGATGCTGCGGCCCGAGGCCTCGTTCCAGAAGGAGGGAAAAAGCAGAATGGATGTGCGGGCATAGATGGTGCGCACGTCCTCCTGGTTGGGGATCCACCAGATATTTTTCATGCCGGCCAGGTCGATACCTGCTTCGGCCCACTGATCACTGCTCATGCGGCTTTCCACGGCCAGGAAAAGCAGGTCCGGACGCTCGCGCAGGGCCGTGCTCACCAGCCTGGCGAACAGGGTGGCCCCCTTGGCCATGGAGGGGTTGATCATGGTGATAAATCCTTTCCTGCGCATCTGCGGGGCCTGGGTGGACAAAACTTCCTGGGGGCTTATCTGGCTGCCCTCGGGGATCATGGTGCGCAGGACAGAGCTTTTGATGCCGATCTTTTGCTGGTAATAATCGCTTTGAAACTGCGAAGGCACCAAAACCTGGTCAAAGGGACGGAAAAGTTCGGGGTCATCGTAGCTGGGGTTGGCCAGGTAAAAGATAAGGGTTGTGCAGTTTTTCCGGGCCACCTTGATGAGTTCTTTGCACAGGCTGGAACTGCCGTAGGTCAAAACCACGTCCGGCTTTATCTGCTCCAGGGCCCTTTTGGCGTGCTGGAAAAAATCCCTGGCTTCCTCTTTGGTCAGGTTCTTGCCGTAGCTGCTTCTGGTATAGAAGATGTTGTGCTTGACCCCGTCACGCTTGATCTTGAACACCTTGCCGTAATTTTCCGGAACAGCGCGTTTGTCTCCGATGATGCTGCCCACTGGGTATTCCTCCTGGCCGTCGCACAGGGTCATGTTCACGGCGTAGGCGTCCCATCCGGCTCCGGCCAGGGTGCAGAGCACGGAGCGCATCTGGCAGGCGGCTCCGCTGCGGCGGTCCAGGGCGCACATGGGGGAGAGCCACATGATTTTCTTGGTCCGGGTCCGGGCAGAAATTTCCGGTTCTGTCTGTGGCTGATGCTGTTCCTGATGCTGAGCTTCAGGCTCACTGGAAGGAGAAGGTTGCGGGGTAGAGGCCCGGGCCGAGGCGGCCTTGAGGGCGTCAATTTTTTGCTTGAGTACGTCCAGGCGGGCCTTGGTCTCGGCCCAGTCCTCCCTGATCCTGGCGATGTCAGCATACTCGGTGAGCATGCTGATGCTGTCCGGGTAGCCTGTAAGGCCCTGCTGGATAATTTTTTCCGCCCTGTCCAGCTTGTCCTGGCCGCGCAGGGCCCTGGACAGCAGTATATATGCCTCGTGCGGAGTGTTTTTTTTGTGGCGTAATAGGATGCTGTTCAAAACCTTGACGGCGGTGGACCAGTCTTCGTTGTCCAAGGCCTGCCTGGCCTGGGCCAGGAGTTCTTCAGGATCGTGGCCGCGTCCGGCTGAAGGGGATTCGTTGAACATGGGCTTCTCCTTGCGTTGTTGCTATTTGGCTTTGAACTTTTTGTGGGGTTTTTATGCAAGGGGTGTGCCGGGAGTTTGATTAAGGGGTACAAGAGTTGGATGGAATTGAGGGATGCAGGAATTGGTATTTGCGGACAATCTCCTGGGGGTCCAGCTCGTTCCATTCCTTGAGGCCAAAATTAAGGGTGGCTTGGTCATTACGGAATAAAGGATCAGGAACTGTTTTCGGTTCCCTGTTTCGCTGCTTTGGACGCAGGGAAAGAAAGGCCTTGCATGCTGCTTGAGTCTGGCTTATAAAATATGAGAGAAGGAGATGTCCATGTCCAGCGAGCCTTTTACTCATTACCATTATCCCTGTTGCCCGAAAAAAGCTTGCCCAACGTGGTGTTGAAGAGAGTATGGTTTTTTAAACTATACAAAAACCTGATCAAATGGTTGAGAGGACAAAGGGTTGAGCTGTAGCTCAACGCAAATATTTTTTTGATGACAGTAGTTATCTACTCAGGTTGCTATACGAGGAAGAGGACAATCAACTTTCAGTGATTACAGGCTGTTTTACGTCCCAGGTCTCCAGATATTGAGAGGAACAACAGTATGAAGATTGATTATGATTCAAAGTACGATCTGATGAATATAGAATTCCTCCCTGGGGAGCCCATTGTGGATTCTTTAGAGATTAACGGAGTTGTTATTGATTACGGCAAAGATGGCAAAATTGTATCCATAGAGATAATTGATGCCTCTGAGAGGACTCAAAAAGGACCGCTGGGAAAGCTGGATTGTAACTCTTCAGGGGGGAGATATGCCAATTTGCCTGTCTTCCAGGCGGGTAATGCCTTGCTGGGGATCTTTTATTCTTCAAAACCGTGTGTGCGGAGCACCCGTGAGAAGCCTGAAGGCTTCCCGTGCCTAAGAAGATTTTTTTGGCACGGGCAACTTCGTTGCACATCCCAGTGAAACCAGCTACGCTGAAACTACGTTTGTTTCACGGGACAGGCGGGCGGCTCTGCCGCTCACGGCTGGGGAGTACGCTTCAAGTCTATTCCCGGTGGCGATTGCTGGCACCCCCTGAATAGTTACGCTGGATTTTACAATTATCAGAGACGCTGTAGCTGTTTAACAGCTTATCCATAAAATAATGCCAGTTTTGCCAAGCCCCGGATACACACCTGTTCACCTGTTTAGAAACGGCCATGTCCACACTGTATATCCCGCCCTGTTTCGCCCTGTACCGCACACTGATCCTGACCGGGAAAGAATAGACACTCCGGATGGGGATTTCCTGGATATTGACTGGCATATGAGCCGGCGCTCAGATAAAAGGACGGCCGTGGTCATAAGTCATGGCCTGGAAGGAAATTCGCGCAAAAAATATCCTCTGGGCATGGCCAGACATCTTACCCGGCTGGGAATGGACGCGGTGTGCATGAATTTCCGGGGCTGTTCGGGCACTCCCAACCGTCTGCCCCGCCTGTATCACAGTGGCGTGACTGATGACCTGGACACGGTAATCCACCATGTAATCAGGCAGGGATATGAAAATGTTTTCCTTGTGGGTTTCAGCATGGGAGGCAATCAACTGCTCAAGTATCTGGGCGAAGATCCCGGGCAGGTCCCTTGCCAGGTCCGGGCAGCCTGCTCCTTTTCCGTGCCATGCGATTTATCCGCATCATCTGCCAGGCTGGACTCAACCGTAAGCCGCATTTATGTCATGCATTTCATGCGCAGTCTCAGGGCGAAGATACGTCTGAAGGCAAAGATGTTCCCCGGGATTTTTGATGCAAAGGGCCTGAATATTACATGGAGTTTTCACGATTTCGACAACCGTTACACAGCGCCCCTGAACGGGTTCCGGGACGCGGAAGACTACTATGCCAGGGCGTCCTGCCTGCAGTTTTTGAAAAACATCCGTGTTCCAAGCCTTTTGGTCCAGGCCGGGGACGATCCCTTTCTGACTCCTTCCTGTTTTCCCCTGGAACAGGCCTCGAAAAATGATCATCTTTTTCTGGAAATCCCTGAGTACGGCGGGCATGTGGGCTTTCACCTTCCAAACAGAGAGAACATCTACTGGTCGGAGTACAGGGCAGGAGAGTTTCTGCTTGAGAAGAAGCAACCCTGAACCCCTGATAGGTTCTTCCCTCAGCGCTTTTCAGATCCTTTGGGTCTGCCCCACGGGCAGGCCGAGACACATACGCCGCAGAGATATGGAGGGATGTGCTTTTCCTGCTCATTGCTGCGGAGCTGTCCAACGCAGGCATCAAGATCAAGGGCCTCTGAACGCAAGTCATAGTGCAAAGCCGTAGAAGCATTTTTAATCGCCCCGGCAGGGCAGGCCTCCACACAGTAAGTGCACTTGGCGCATTTATTCTTGATGGGCTTACCCGCAGGCAGGACCAGGTCTGTGAGCACGGTTGTCAGGCGCACCCTGGGGCCGAACTGAGGAGTAACCAGAATCGTAGGTTTGCCCTGCCAGCCCAGTCCCGCCTGAATGGCCACGGCCTTGTGCGATATGGCAGCTGTAAAGCGTTCTTCACTCAGGATATGGCTGGCCGGGACAGGCAGGGCCTTTCCACCCCAGGACTGCAGCAGGCCTGAGATGCGGATGGCAATATGATCAAGAAGGGCGTTGACGTTCTGGTAATGCCTGGCATAGAGCGGCGTGGGCCTGCTGGTGATGTGGTCCATGATCCCGTCTGCCAGGTGCACTGCTATGGAGACTGCCCGGGGGTAACCCTGCAGGAGATCCGAAGGATCCGTTTCGATGCCTTCCAGACGTGATGTGTCCGCCACAGCCACCAGATCGGCTCCCCAGTACCGGGCTGCGTCATGAAGGGGCTTTGCGTTGGGGAGAGGTGATTTTTGCATGTATCGAACCTATGGCAAACCTGCTTAGACTGCAAGGGTTAATATTGGGCTGTTTTCCGCCATCAACGGATAAATGTTCCCTGGTGGGCCAGAACCATTTTTATCTGTCCGTAGTTGACCTCATCACCCAGTTTTTCTTTTATGTCCTTGAGGGAGTTTCCCTGAACCTCTGAAATGGCCTGTTCAATACTTTTTTGCAGTTCAAAAGAAAGAAGCTCGTCAATGCGCAGTTCTTGCTGATGGATCAGGTAGGCCAGATGGGTGTCTATGGTGGACCGGGTCAGGCCCCTGTTTTCGGCAATACTGTCCGGGCTCTGGCCCTGTCTGAACAGGTCCAGGGTCACCTGCCTGGTATCCCCTGCCTGAATCTTTTTGCTGGGCTGCTCTTTTGACTGCGAACCGGGCTTCTCCGGCAGGACCACCTTCTCTATGCCGTGTTTGCGGCGATAATCTGCGACCATATCCAAAAGTTCCTGTCCAAACCTGGCAATGGTCTTTTCCCCCACCCCGCGTATCTTCTTCAGCTCGGCCCGGGTCGCTGGCAGAGTGACTGCAATCTGGACAGCCACCCGTTGATGCAGTATCTGATACGGGGCAAGATTTTGCTCCCTGGCTTTGGCCTGACGCCATTTTTTCAAGGCCTGGAAAAGCTCTGGGTGGGCGATGTCCGATTCAGTCCACTCCGAAGCCTCAGGCTTTTTCCTGCTCCGGGGTGTAAACTCCACTTCCGCCCTGGCCACTGCCTGCAGGTACCCGGCTGAAGAAAAGCCCTGCTCACAGCTTTTAATCCCGGCCAGCTTGACGGCCAGATCCTTTTGCAGGTTGTTCAGGGCATTGACGATCCTCTTTTTTACTTCAGCATTATCAGTTTCCACCCCGGTATCCCCCAGGGGCCCGGCCAGGTTTTCCAGCCTGCCCTGAAACCACCGGGATCCCTTGCGAACCCTTTCCTGAATATAACTGTCAGATTCCGGCAGCCGCTCCGGGCTGAAAATACCGCCAAGCTCCCGCAAAAAGACCCGGCTTACCTCAATGACCTCACCTGCAAGGCCTTCCAGTTCCTTGATATCACAACCACCTGTAATCCGGACCAGGCGGCTGTTGTCCTTGAACAGACTCAACAGATACTGCAGCCGGCTCTCAAGCCGACCCATATCGAAACATTCAAGCAGCAACTGCTGCTGGTAAGCGACCCTGGCCTGATCCAGATGCTCTTTGCCGGGGGGATTCTGTCTGATCTCGCGGTCAAAGCCGAGGATAGCCTCATCCATGCCCACCCCCCGGGCGGCAAGCGGCGAGCCAAGGACCATTCCCTCCATGGTTTTGCAGCGGCTCAGGGCCACATAGACCTGGCCGTGGGTGAAGACATTCTGCACATCTATGATGGCCCGCTCAAAGGTCAATCCCTGGCTCTTATGGATGGTTATGGCCCAGGCCAGCTTCAGGGGGTGCTGAGTAAATGAACCTGCCACCTCTTCCTGGATTTCCCTGGTATCCTCATTTATGGTATACTTGATGTTTTCCCAGGTCAGCGGTTCCACTTTGACCGGTTCCGGTTCCCCTGGACAAAGAACCTGAATTTCATCCCGGGAAATGGAGGTGATCCTGCCGATCTTGCCATTGTAGTAGAGTTTTTCCGGGCCTGGATCATTGCGCACAAACATGACCTGGGCCCCTTTTTTGAGCACAAGAGAAGCAGCTGTTGGATATATCTGTTCCGGAAAATCGCCCGATATTTTAGCGGAAAACAGGTACTCCTGTCCCGGAAGTTCCTCCAGCCTGCACTTATTGATATTTTCGGCCTTTTTGTTGTGGGAGGTAAGGGTAATGTAGCCCTGCTCCGTGTCCGGGACAAAGTCCGGATCATAGCGGGTATTAAGCGCCTGGATGGATTCCGGTTCCAGCCTGTTGTCCCTTACCTGGTTTAAGATCCGGATAAAGCTGTCATCAGACTGCCGGTAAATGTGCTCAAGCTCAATACTGATGAACCTGGTTCTGGACAGGGCGTGACTGTCGAAAAAATAGACTGAATTGTAACAGCCCTGCAGAAGCTCCCATTCATGGGACCTGGCCACAGGGGAAAGCTGGTGCAGATCGCCGATCATAAGCAGCTGCACTCCGCCAAAGGGCTTATCACTGCGGCGGTGACGTCTAAGGGCCGCATCCACGGCATCTAACAGGTCTGCCCGGACCATGCTGATTTCATCAATTACCAGGAGATCCAGGCTCTGGATGATATTCTTTTTCTCCCTGCTTATTCTGAACCGGCGCTGCTGGTCCCGCTCAAAGGCCTCGCTTCCAGGCACAAAAGGCCCGAATGGCAACTGAAAGAAGGAGTGCAGAGTAACTCCACCGGCATTCAGGGCCGCCACCCCGGTGGGGGCAGTGGTGATCATCCTTTTGCTGGAAGTCTCCTGCAGCTTTTTCAAAAAAGTAGTCTTGCCGGTACCCGCCTTGCCGGTCAAAAAGACATGATGCCCGGTCTTTTCCACATAGCCTTCAGCCAGTTCCAGTGCCTCATTCGTACTCCACTCAAAGGACATGCCATCCACCCCCGACATCTCAATAATTCCCCCAAATTTCTCCTGTTCCCGGTAATTTTTCCAGCGTTACCATTTTTACGACATACAATCCAGGAGACCTTTTCTGGCTGCTATTAAAAGTTTTCGGCGGGTCAATCTCAATCTGAATGGTTTTGCCGGGGCTGGCAGGCGTCCGGGCGGAGGATGATTTCCAGAACCTGCTGTGATGGGACCCCTGAACGGCTATGGACTACCAGGATTTTGGAAACAGCTGCCTGTCAGGGGTCTGCTTAGATTCCGGGCAGACCCCTGACAGGTAGTAATCAAAAAAAGAATATCAGTTTACTGTTGCTTCGGAGGAGCTGCAACGCCAGCTGTTTTCCTGTCCGGTAAGCACCCTGTGGATATTTTCCTCATGTCTCCAGAAAACAAGGGCCATGATTATAAGCGATACCAGGATATAGCCGAAGTTGCCGGTGAGCAGAAACAGAACCGGAGCTGCGGTTACCAGGGCCAGTGAGCCCAGGGCGACGTAACCGGTCAGGTAGACGATGGCCAGGCAGATGCCCAACGCCCAGGCAGTAACCGTGGTTGAAAGGGCCAGGAACACGCCCACAGTCGTAGCCACACCTTTTCCTCCCTTGCCGTAGAGAAAAACCGAATACATATGCCCGATTATTACTGCCAGGGCGGTCAGAGAGATAAAGATAACAGACGTGGAAAACTGCATGGCGACCCACACCGGAATAAAGCCCTTGAGCAGGTCAAGCACAAGGACCGTGATTCCGTACCTGAAACCGCAGAGCCTGGCCACATTGGTTGCCCCAACGTTTTTGCTGCCCTGATACCGGGGGTCAATCCGGCAGAAATTAGTAGCCACAAGGACGCCAAAGGGTAACGAACCCAGAAGATAACATAACCCAAGCCAGATTATGGAAACCATTGCACACTCCTTCTCAATTGTGTTTTCCGGATAAAAGGTGACCTGCAAGCCCGTACCTTGAACTGATAGGACTTGAATTCGAACGCTTGAACAACTTAATGAGGCTATATAACCTGAGCCGGGATAAAAGTAAATTTGAAATTTTGGAAAAAAAGACTTGCAAAAAATAACAGTCTCAGATAAATAATTATTTCTTTAAGGGGACAAGCCGAGGTAGCTCAGTCGGTAGAGCAGGGGACTGAAAATCCCCGTGTGGGCGGTTCGATTCCGTCCCTCGGCACCATAAATTTCAAGGGCTTACATCGATCTTGGTGTAAGCCCTTACTCTTTTCAAGCCATGTACTCACTATGTACTCATCAGAAAAAATCTGCCCAATGTACTCACTCTGTCCCCTGTCTAATATCCACCATGCCCATTACTCCCACCATCGTGTTTCACGATAGTGCTTTGAGCCTTCCCTGTCCAATACCCTCAATACCCATTACTACCCCCTCCCCCATATCCGCTTTGAATTCAAGGGCGGGGGGCCAAGTTCTAACAACCCCCATCTATGATCAGACATTTCCAGGCAGTTTTCAGAGCCATTTTGTAAGTCAAAAACAAGGGCAAAATGATTCTCTCCGCCAAGTTGAATGCGCAATGTATGCCTTTTTATCTATAAATGTCAGCATGTTATCTGTTAGCCGACATTTTCAAACGTAATCCTCATGAGTACCTCAAAGCTGTAGCAAGTCTTGGTTATCCGTCCCCATGAAGTAGTACGCAATTTTTTTCAGTAATGATAATCTTTGTTACAGTATTTCTTAACTCTCACTCAAGCTCGGATAGCGATGATGCTATTGCTTTCTTTTATGCTTAACTACTTGTAATAGAACGATAATTTCATAATTTAGCCGAGATAAAAACCGATTACATGAGCAGGCCTGTAGAAAGTTTTACCTGTTACCCCCTGGGAAATCGCATAATTCCATCCAAAAAATGCTTGCATTGCGGGGAATTTTTGCGTACTATATCTTATATACTGTCAAGGCGATTTTGGACCACAATTGCGTACTACTTTGGGTATATAGATATGGTACTCACAGACACTGCTCGCCAATACTTTTTGTCCATTCAGTTCAGGATACGACAGGCTGCTGTCAGGTCACCTGCATCAGTGCCTTTTACTTATGAAGACGAACCATTCTTCTCTGCCTATCAGGCCATCACCGATGTATGGAAAAATCGAAAACCACAAAGGGTTGTGGCTGAATCTTTCAACATCAGTCGAAACACCTTGAAAGACTGGGATCACTCATTTGCTCTTTATGGGACCGTGGCTCTTTTACCGGAGATATCTCATGAGCAGGTTGACCCGGCTCTGGAGCGACTGGTTATCCTGGTCAAACTTTCAAGACCACATGAACGTGCCAACCATGCCTTACGACTCGCCAAGGCCCTGGGGATTGAAGACGCCTCCTTGGAACATATCCGCCAGATTCAGCGTTCTTATGGCTATGGCCAGCGAATGGATGAAGCAGACATTTGTTTTTGGTCCGGCCTGCAACATATCCTGGAATCCGTAATCAAGCAAAAAGAAAAACCGCCTGCCAGGCCAGTTCATAACCTGCACGACCGGCCTGGTACTTTTTTCAATTATCAGCGCGACCACCTTCAACATCGAGTTGAGCTATTCAAGGCCTTATCCAAGCTTGAAAAAAAACGCCAGATTCGCCCAGTGCTTCAAGAATTCGGCATGGCCCCCAATCGGTTCTATGTGTTGAAAAACCGGTATATGCTCTATGGGGTCTGGGGCCTGGCTGATCTTGTCCAAAAGGGGCAAACCGGTGAGAAGATTTCCCCCCAGCTGGAGCTTCAAATCATAGAAGAAAGACTGATGGATCCGTCCCTGTCCACAGCCAAGATGATAAAAAAGCTCAATTTGAAATGTTCCCGGGCCAATGTCCAAAAGATCTATGCTCGATGGAAACTCTCACGATTCAAAAAACCCGTTGCCATCCGAGGTGTTATCTCCAGCCCGGTTCCGGCTCAGGTGACTGAGAAACAGTCACCGGTAGAAGCCTCGGCCAAATCCCGATTTCCTGATCTCGTTGATACCTCCGGGCTCAAAGTGAACCGTTCTTTCCTTCAATTCATCAAGCACCTGGCCTACCGCAAGGTGGTTATCAGCAACCCAGGAACTTTGATCGTGGCTCCTTTCCTGGATCAATTAGGGGTCATTGAAGCATGGCACACCTACGGCCCAAACAGCCTGCGCACTTCTGAGATCACCAACAATATTATCGTGAATGTCATGCGCATTATCGCTGGTTTTCCCAGCATCCATGACTTTACACTCAATGCTGACCGCTCTGTAGCCGTGGCTTCAGGACTGGTTCTCAACCCAGGAAAAACCAGATTCTACGATGCATTCGATGAGATTCGCTTCAGCCATTTGCAGTTCCTGCGAAACGATGCCTCTTGCCGGGCCAGGGAACTGGGGATCATTGAGGGCAAAGAGATTGCCATAGATTATCACTGTGATCCCTCGGATAGCCGGTTTCCTGAAGACAAAGCATTGAGCAAGGCTCCTGATAAAAACGGTGATATGACGTACGCTCACAGGCCGCAGATCCTCTGGGACAGCATGACCAACACCATCATTAATATCGCCTACTGTGAAGGCAAGTCCAGGGCTCCGTCAGCCCTGTACCGCTTCTGTGAACGAAACCTGTTTATGATCATTGACCCTGACGTTATCAAGGAAATTTATGCAGATTCCGAGTATACCGGAGAAAAACAGCTGATATATTTGACTGTTCGTTCGGAATCGGACATTACCATGTGCCTCAAACAAAACCCCAAGATCAAGCGTTGGAAAGAGGCAACCATCCAGCAAGGGGTCTGGCAGGATTACCGGGAGCAATATCGCATTGCCAGTAAGGACTTCATTCTCCCAGAAACAAAAAAGCCCTTTCGTTTTGTGGTCAAGCAAAACAAAGAAACCAGTGAGATCCGCTGCTTTGGAAGTACACATACAGACTACAGCCCGACCAAGATCCTGGATGCCTACCACATCCGCTGGCCGGTGGAAACTGGCATCAAAGATCTTATCGAGAACTACTTCCTGAACAAACCCACAGGCACGTCTCCAGAAAAAGTGGAGGCTCATTACTATTGCATCATGCTTGCTCGGCTCGCTGTTGATTATTTTCGGTCCCAGCTATGTATACCTCAGTGGCAAAGCCCTGAAGACTGGAAATGTGTCTTGTCCACCATCCGAACCAGCATATTCAGCAATCAAAACTGCGAACTGAGCCTTGATGACTCCGGCGACCTCCTCATTACATATCTGGACGGAGATCGTCAGGGGATTAAAAAGAGACTTGCCGAACTTCTTACCAGCAGAAAAGAAACAGGCCTCAACCGCGTTTCCTGGTGGGGAAATCGAGGCGTTCAGATTCAGGTCAAAGATCAGTATGCCATATGATTTTGGCTCTCAAATTGGCCTATCTTTATGGCTCTCAAAAACGGGTGGAAAAGTCTGATGATTAAACCAATTTTTGGATTGCCCCCTAACCTGGGAGGAAATAACCCCTTACGCCAGAGGGGGGTTTGGAAGCTGAAATGGCTTCCAGAGAAAAATATGGGGAGAGCATGGGCATACAGGTTTTCAGCCAAAATATTGCCTAGATATGCCCGTACAATCATGCTTTTAAAACGCCCACCCCAGAAGAATCCCTGACGTCTGTGCTTTTTGTTGTAATACCTGGTTCACCCGGTTAAATCCCCCGCACCAAAAATGAGATAGCTAAAAATAGAAGGAGGTTACATATGATGAGGAATTACATGAAGTGTAAGGAGGGTGATGTGCGGGGTGCTGCTACCGCAGCATTTAACCGGGTTCACCCGGTTAAATCCCCGCACAGACAATGGGTTTAGCAAAAAAAATAGAGAGAGGAAATATATGATGAGGTACTATGAAGGGGTAGGGAGGATGGTGTGCGGGGGCCGCTACGCGGCATTTAACGCGGCATTTAACCGGGTAAAGTTCTGCTTGATGTCCTTCGCATAGGCACCAAGGCTGCAAAGCCTCTTCTTGACCTCAGCCATCCGGTCAGCAGGTATCTCGACCTTGTCACCGTAATAGTCCTGCCACCTCTTGATGACATCTGAATTGGAAATCTCATCATCAGGGTGCATCCGGGCCACTAAGTGGAAATGATTCCCCATAATGGCACCGGATATGCCAGCAATAAGCATCGGGCTATCTTTGATCACTACTCACCTGCCTTTTGGATTGCAAGTTCATAGACATCCTTGCTGAGACGAAAGCCACCTTTTTGTTGCAATAAATCCAGTTCCTGGGATAGATTTGATAACAGGGAGTTTCTTTTGGCCCAGATCAAAACACCAACTGTGCCTAAAACTGTGTACTGCAGTCTTACAGCGATACTTCGAGCACTTTTTTCATCCAGCAGTAAAATATCAGCGTTGATTTCCTGATTCAGAGCAATAACTTCAGCTTCTCCGCGGTCAAGAGATACCTGAAGTGAAAGACTGAAAACCTTATTTTGTACCTGCTGGGTGGTAATCCACTCTGCACGGGCGACCTCTTGAGCACCAGGCAAACCATGGCCGGTTTCAACCACTTCCTCCCAGACTGCCCAAGGAACAATTATTCCTTGCGGAAACCTGTTGTGCAAAATGCTTAACCTGCCGATGGAGCTAAGCCCTATGAGAACAGACGAATTGGATATGGCCTTCATGGAAGAGAATCCAAGGTAGACAGGTCTCGATCCAGCTCTTTTGTATCGTACTGCCTGGGTATGCCTTCCCGGGACAGGAGCAAAAGAAATTCCCACTTATCCATGCCAGCCATGTGGCGGGCTTTTCCCAGAGAAAGAAGCCCTTTTTCATAAAGCCGTAAGGATAGTTCCCGGCGAAGCCTGCTTTCCTGTTCTTCCGGGGGTATGCGCAGGGCATCCTGCAGATCGTTGTCGAGTTCCAGACGTATGCTCATTGAAGTAGCCTCCTAAATCCAGATAAGGCTATCTTATTGAACGCTGGGTCTGAAGTAAAGCCTGTTTCTAATCATGTGAGTCGTAGACGTCATACCCGTGGTCATTGCACAGCTTATCCCGCCTGGCAAGGCTTAGGTCATGAAGAACATCTCTTTTACCATGTCCTGAAAGGATATCTCCGGGGTCCAGCCAAGCTTTTCCCTGACTTTGGCCGGGCCTCCAAGCAGGGACTGCACTTCTGTAGGTCTGAAATAGCGGGGATCGACATGAACCCGCACTCTTCCCTGCTCATCCTTTCCCATTTCATTTACGCCCTGCCCATCCCAGTTGAGCTTAATCCCAAGCTCTGCAAAGGCCAGTTCGCAGAAGTCCCGCACGCTGTGCTGCTCTCCCGTAGCTATTACAAAATCCTCCGGCTCATCCTGCTGCAGCATCAGCCACTGCATGCGCACGAAGTCCCGGGCATGGCCCCAGTCTCTTTTGGCATCCAGGTTACCCAGATAAAGCGTACCCTGAAGGCCCAGGGCTATTCTGGCGGCTGCCCGGGTAATCTTGCGGGTTACAAAGGTCTCGCCTCTAATGGGTGATTCGTGGTTAAAGAGAATCCCGTTGCAGGCATACATGCCATAAGCTTCCCGGTAATTAACCGTAATCCAGTAGGCATAGAGCTTGGCTGCTGCGTAAGGGCTTCTTGGATAAAAAGGGGTTTTCTCGGTCTGGGGAGTCTCCACGGCCTTGCCGAACAGCTCTGATGTTGAGGCCTGGTAGAACCTGGTCTTGTCTGTCAGGCCCAAAAGTCTGATTGCTTCCAGTATTCTAAGCGTACCTAGGGCATCGGCATTGGCGGTTTATTCGGCAGTCTCAAAGGAAGCCTGCACATGGCTCTGGGCTGCCAGATTGTAGATCTCGTCCGGCTGCACCTGCTGGATTATCCGGATCAGATTTGTAGCGTCTGTCAGGTCGCCGTAGTGCAGGATGAAGTTTCTGTTTTCAGTGTGTGGATCCTGGTACAGGTGGTCCACACGGTCAGTGTTGAAGCTTGAGGCCCTGCGCTTGATGCCGTGGACTGTGTAGTTCTTGTGCAGGAGCAGTTCTGCCAGGTATGCTCAGTCCTGGACTGTTATGCCGGTGATGAGGGTTTTTTTCATAAGCTGTTTGTCCTAGTCAAGGTTACAGGAAATACCGATAATCAGAAACACTCAGGGCCTGGGCAAGCTTGCGGGCTCGTTCTTTACCAATCCCTCTTTTGCCGTTTTCCATCTCACTTGTCTGATGCTGGGGAATTCCGGTCTTAAGCGACAGCTCCTTCTGCGTCAAACTCTCTCTGGTTCTGTAGGCCCGAAGAGCTATCTGGGGGTTTTTGTCCATATATTCAGGAAAAACATCAGCTACAGAATAGGCAGGCTTGTCCTCGTCTTCCAAAAACTGAGCATATTGTTTAATCTTGCCTGCAATACTGCGTCGAACACGCAAATTCAGCGTGATTATTTCTTCATCAGTATGGGGCTTTTTCATGGGTTCCGACATAAGCTATCTCCACCACCTTGACTTTTCCCTGGACTTCCCTCCAGACAGCCACATAAGTTGGTTTACCTTTCTTCAAATAGCAATGATGTTCGTTGTCTGAAAGTTTTGAATAATTTGGCCAGTCTCCACGGACAAAACCACTAAACTCGATTTCCTGCGTCAACTGAAACAAGACCTCTCGAACTCTGACAGGAAGTTTTTCCGTTCTTATTTATCGGGTAAACGGTGGTTTGGTCACTACAGATAAAACGGGCTACGCGAGGTAAGGAGGGATATCACGGGATACTGGCAACATAACTTCATCCAGTTGAACAGACCGAAGGTCTACGGCACAGCCGTCCAGTTGAATGGAAGAAGATTTAACCGGATAAATGTTCAACCGGGTAAACTCGCAACATAATGTCCCTGTTTTTCCAATGAAGGGCATGAAATTAAAATACAGGGTCTAAACCTGCCTGTTTACACAGTTCGTTGGCTGTAATTCTGTCCAGTTGCCGATGTCTTTTTACCGGGATCGCCTTGGTTCCATTTGTATAAATGGAGTGATTTGCGCCTTCCCTGAGAAGTTTAAAACCGTTTTGTTCAAAATATTTGACCAAATCACGCCGTTTGACCGACATTTTTGATCTCCACAGGCAACTGTTCAATCAAAGCATTTCCCGGAGGGAATTCCTTGCCTAACTGCTGGTAAGCCAGCATCATCTCATTAAGGGCATCCCGAAGCATAACTCTACATTCTTCAATGTCCTTGCCTTCGGTAACTACTTCAGGCCATTCAACGATTTGGCCCATATAGCCAGAGCCGATTTTTACATATTTTGCAGTAAAGGATATCATACAAACAACTCCATGGCGTAATCTATTTTTTCAGTATTAATAAAACATAAAATGCATGAAGGTTTACAAATTTAAGTGAAAAATTATTTTAATTGTAACACCCCAGAGGGGACCCCGGTTACACGGGGCAGGCGGAAGGCACGGAAAAGCACGGAAGCTATATGTCTGGAATCCGAAGTGCGAAGTCCAGGGTCCGCAAGCTTTAATACACCTCATCATGCGTACCCATTGTTTCTAGAAAAATGGCCTCTTGCCCTTCATACCGACCGAGATGAAAGATAATCCTGAGATCATATCCGACACAAGATGTCCATGATCCTGATAACCTGCCTTGAAGCTTATGTGCTTTCAGACTTGGATGGAAAACATCGTTCTCAAAGTCAGTGCCTTTCGTATGTCATCGCCACATTCAGGACGCTTTTTGATAAACCGTTTGGCGGCACGAACAAAGGATGGAGAACGAATCAGAAGTCGCTTCATTTGACAATTTCGTCCATCAGGTCGTTTACACTTACGGGATAGCATTCTCCCGCACTATATTCCGCTCGTGCTTTCTGTATTTCATCAAAAAGCTGATTACGTCGGCGTTCCATGAGTCTCTTGGAGAGAATTTCCTTGAACATATCCTGTTCTTCAAGTGGCAGTTTCTCCACCTCTTCCAGTAGGCCTCCAAAAGTCATTGTTTGAGACATATCAATTTCTCCTTTTGAACTCGGGTTCCGGGGACTGATCCAGAAAAAGAGTTTAGCCCACGGAATACACGGAATAGCACTGAAAAGAAATCTTTAAGTTCAGTGTCCTTCCGAGTGTTCCGTGGGCAGGATTCTTTTTATGGCTTCTACCACTCTATCCTGGTCTGCCTCACTCATAGCAGGAAAAAGAGGCAGGGTAAGGGCCTCCTGGTAATATTTTTCCGCCTCTGGAAACATGCCTGTCCTGTCGTATAGCGCTTGGCGTTTGGCGGTTGGCGTTCTACCCTCTGTGTCTCGTTCTCTTGTTTTTGCCCCATGCCCCATGCCCCATGCCCCTGTAGTAGGGCTGAGTGTGTACCGGAATATAATGAACATTAACGCCTATACCCTTTTCTCTCAAATAATCAAAGACATGTCTACGGCTTAAGCCTGACTTGCTGGTCTCAGAGACCTGGCCCAGCAACCGGGTAAACTCGCAACATAATGTCCCTTAGCTCATTTACATCCGCTGGATGCCCTGGCAACATAACTAAACTGGCAACATAATGTCCCTATTCTTCCATTTTCAGAAAACGTTGATGGCTCAGCAGGAGGAATTCACCCGTGTTGTGGTGTCTCCCTGGCAAGCTTCTGAGCTACAATGGCATTTAATGAAATGCCTGCTTTGGCGGCCTCAATGGCCAGAGCCCGGTGCAGCCTTCTGTCAATGCGAATATTAAAACGCCCAGTGTACTCCTTTCGTGCAGGAGCAACAGGAATAGGTTCCCCGTTTTTTTGATAGCTTTCTTTCACGCCTTCCCATGCAACCTCAAGTTCATGAAGAGCCAGTTCCGGGGTTTCAGCAAAGGCAGAGATATTTGGCATTTCAAGAAAATGGGCAATGTATTCGCCGTCATCATCCAGAAAAACGCTCACGCTGAATCCATCAAATCGATCATGTTTCTCCATCAGTCTCCTCCATAAGGGCAACTAAAAATTGTTCAACCTGGTAGCCCTTTGCTTTGCCATTTTTGCCTGGCTGAACAGGAAGACGGCGGCGATTTGGAGAATACCATATCTGGTGACTCCCCTTCTGATGATCAAATGTCCAGCCAGCATGACGTAAAAGCGTCTGAAACTCATCAAATGTGAGATCTTTTGGATTGTTCTTAGCTCGAGACAGGAGTTTCTCTCTCTTCGTCATTTTGTAACTATATGTGGTTATAACATTCTTGTCAAGACCTGCAAAGTACGTTTTCGACATGCCTCAAAGCCCTCATATCGATACGCCAAACACTTTTGGACGCTCAAAACTTCATGCTTTTCATGTTCTTCGCCTATTCCTTATGTTACGTTTTTGATCCGAGAGATTTTTAATGATAATTGATAATAATCTTGTACAGTTACGTATAGATCCGGGTGGTGCCGGAGGCAAAAGTTGTCTGTAAGGGGTGAAAATGGGCTATTTTAGAAGGTTAAACTTAATAAAAACAAGCTCTTGCTGGTCTCAGAGACCTGGCCTCTCACTCAGAGACCTGGCCCTAACCTTATGTTGCGATGCTTAATTGCCCAAAAAATACCAAGCATAAAATGGGTAACGAAAGGGCTGAATTGCCCACATTAGGCAATGCAAGAAATGGGGAATCTGGGGGATTAATTGCCCAAAACATACCAAGCATGAAACGGGGAAGGTATTTTTTCCAATACTCAAGAGGTTGTAGTTTTGGAAAGAAGAAAAATGAATGGAAAGAATTCATGCGGGGTCAAGAAAAAATCAGGGATCAGCGTTGAGTACTGGAGCCTGACCACTGACTCCTGACTCCTGGGAACTACCTCAAGGGCGGGGTATGCGGGGTATATGTCTATACCGGGTGAGGCGGGGTGGATCCATTCTGTTGAGTCGAAACTTCCTTTAGGGCATTCAAACAGGGCGGGGTATGCAGGGTACGTTAAAAAAAATACTAAAGACAGGCGGGGTATAGCGGGTTATCGCGGGATACTGGCAACATAACTAAACTCGCAACATAATGTCCCTTAGCTCTTAATTGTCGTTCATCACTAAAGGCTGGAATTGCCGCCTGTTTTCGTTTTGCTCCTCCAGGCGGCGTTTTGCGCAGGAAACGTGGTCTGTCCCCACTGGCTCTAAAAGCAGGAGTGTAAGGCGGGTTACTGGCAACATAATGTCCCAGTTCTTCTTAATGTTGTCAGTATTCGGTGTTAATTTTTCGAGACGACAGGTTTAGGCAGCCATGTCAATAACTTCTATTTGGCTGCGTTTAGACTTGGCTTCTGAGACAATTCTTTCCAGATCTTCAGCGACTGAATCCATGATCCACGCCTCTCCGCACTGGTCGCACACCATGGCCGGTACGTTTCTCACCACCACCAATACGCTGCCTTTGTCTACTGTGAAGGTAGTCGTACCTGGATTTTGCTTTCCGCCACACAAGGGGCATCCTTTGGTAAAAAACATTTACTGCCTCGCTTTTCTTGCTATACCATTTTCTTGAAAATGATCCTCATCAGGGATATATGCTGTTATGATATAGACTGCTTGTGCTCCATCGTCCCACGAAGCAACCACATGTATCCGCTTATTCCCTGAAAATCCGGATATAAGATAACTTGGATATGGCTTGTCCTCCGGATAAGACTCGATAATTTCTCCATCCTGTATAGCGTTAAACACATCATCCCTGGAGATATTGCGCTCCAGCATTCGAGATAGAACATGTCTGCGCCATATAATATTTCTCTTTTCCAAAGCTTCTTGCATTTTGACAAGCGTATTCAAAAATCATCCCTCTGCTGTTTATCCCATGATTCTTTCTTTGCATGTTGTGCAATAAAAAACTTAATGGCTAATCCCCGGATTTGCAACCCTTTCCCACCTCGTAGTCAAGATCAGTCCAGGGCGTTTTGCCGGTAAACGTATGCCAGAGCATCCGCAAGGCTCCGGTGTTCTCATGGTAATGTTCATAGCAGGCCTGCAGCTCATAGATGAGGCCTGTCAGGCCCTTCATTGGCGACACCGGCCCACTCCGCCAAAATTAGATCAGGGCATATCCTGTCTGTGAACATGCTGGGAGCAGTAAATTCAAGTCTGGCCCAGTCTCTTCATGGAATACAAACCATCCACACCACCAACCGGGGTTCACCCGGTTAAACCCTGCTATGCAGGAGGCCTTACGGCCTGTTTAACTGGGTAAATTTGCGCATGCCCAGTTAAACATTTATCCGGTTAAATCTTCTTCCATTTAACTGGACGGCGAAGCCGTAGACCGGAGGTCTGTTTAACTGGGTGAATCCTTGGAGCCCAGCAGGTATTTGACCTGGTCGAATATTTACCCCGTAAAATTCCGGCCCGGTTGAATTTCTTCACATTCAACTGGGTCTTTCCATTTTACTGGGGCCTCCTGAACAAAATCCTTCCCTCCGATAACCCCGGAATCTGTTTACCCGGTTAAACACTGCAGAGCCGTAGACCTTCGGTCTGTTTAACCGGGTGAAATACCGGCATCTGAAGCGTTCTACCCTGGAAATCTTGTAGCCTTTTTTCCTGGCTTTTTCCACCCTATGGTGATTGGAAAGAAAGCAATCTACTTGAATGGGAGATTTTTGATCCGAGAGATTTTTAATGTTAATTGATAATGATCTTGAATGGTTACGTATAGATCCGGGTGACGCCGGAGGCAAAAGTTGTCTGTAAGTTTACCCTGGGTAATTGACGCAGTCACAAGCGCAGCGAATTACACTAGGGGGGTGAAAATGGGCTATTTTAGAGGGTTAAACTCAATAAAAACAATCACTTGCTGGTCTCAGAAAACTCTCACTTGCTGGTCTCACAGACCTGGCCCAGCGAGACCTGGCCCAGCAACCGGGTAAACTCGCAACATAATGCCCCCTATTTCTTCTCTTTTCTGGCAACATAATGTCACCAAACCGTCTTTCCCGTGGATTACGCAGTCCATGCCAGAAAAACCAAACGCTTAGTAAGAAGTGTTTGAAGAGTGATGCTCATTAAAGTATTTTCGTAAAGCTCGGTTAACTGATTCTGAATCAGGAAAAAATTTAAACAGATCAGGTTCAATATACACTAAATTTGTCCCCTCTTCACGATATTTTTTGGCAAATTTACCACGTTCTCCTGACTTGATAAGTTCCGAGGGGTATTCGGGGCGTAAGGTATCGTTATGATTCATATGCTGTTCGCTCCTTGCGAGTCATTTGTCTGGCTGATATAATTCTAATTGTTCCTGTACACTCAGTAAACGATACTACCAAACTTCTTCCTTTTGATGTTGTACCGAAAAGCAGGTAGCGGTCTTCCTCAACCGAATGATCGGGATCCGATACGCAGGATGAGAAAACATCACCAAAAACCTCAGTGGCTTCGACGAATGAAACTCCGTGTTTTTTTAAAGTTTGACCTGTCTTTTGTATCATCCCAAGTGAAATCCACAGCTACACAATTCTCTTCTCATGGTTATATGTAAGGGTGTCAGGTACATCCTCAATGGCGTTTTTCAATATAGCGGTATAGTGTTTGGGCTGAACTGATGCGGGCATAATATATCGTTTGATAAAATATCTTAATGAAAATGCAACTTAAAGAACCTGTCCCCACTTTCGCTCGCTGATTTTCCGCGATCTTCGCGTCAATCCCCTTCTTACCTGTCCCGGTTCTTCCACCGGTTCTTCCACTCTCTGGGTTTGCATATGCTCAATTTGACTTAAATCTTACGCTGACTTGCATTTAAAATTGTCATTCCAATAACCTCGCCATGTTCGTACCGAATAATTACATCGTCATCTGTCATTTCACTGTCGTCTGCATAACTTGGCTTTTTAAAATTTATATATAACACATCCGCATCAACGTCGTAGGTAGTCCAAAATGTTTTTTTAGGTGCCATCCTGACGGCAGGCATGACTTTTAAAAAATCATTGATTGCTATCTGGGCCATATCTGCTTTCTCCTTTGCAATGATTGTATTCTTCTCGTTAAGAATGCGGTTATTATAAACCCATCCTTGTTAATTTCTCGATAAGGAACCACAAGATGTTTCTTTGTATCAAATTCACGTACCGCCAGGAACTCTCCACTATTTCCCGCCAATACGATGTCAGGATTACTGACAGTTAGTAAAACAAAATCCATCATTTCACCTAACTCAGCATGTTCCTCTACAATATGCCCCCATCGTTCATTGGTCAGTCGGATACTGATTCCATTTATTGATGTAGTGGTGTATGACATGGAAAATTCCAGAATAAAAAATTAATTTTATCCCAACCTCTTCAAGGAGTAAACCCCTTCAACCCCTCCAATCGACGTAAATTTCCTTGTATCCTTGGAGCCAAGCAGGTGCTTGACCTGGTCGAATATTTACCCCGTAAAATTCCTGCCCCATGAAATTTTTGCCCTGTTGAGTTTCTTCCCATTTAACCGGGGTCTTCTCATTTCATTGGGGTCTTTTCATTTTACTGGGGCCTCCTGAACAAAGTCCTTGCTTGCCTTGTGAAATGCCGTAACACGGCCCTGCTACGCAGGATTTCACTGGGCCGCCGATAACCCCGGAATCGGTTTGCCCGGCTAAACCCGGCTCCGCGTGACCCAGCGCTCACTTTTCCATTTGTTTGTTTATGATGGAGCCGAAAATATTAAAGTGAGTGCTGGGTGTTTAACCGGGTGAAATACCGGCATCTGCACCTGAAGCGCTAAACGGGATATAGCAGTTGCTGGTCTCAGAGACCTGGCCAAACACCTGGCCAAATCCGTAAAGGCAACCTGCCCAGAGATGATATCTGGACTACGGAACTGGCCGTGGGCAGCAAAAGCTATGTTGAACAGCTCCGTTTAAAGATGGGTTATACATCCAAGGCTACCCAGGAGCACCCTGCAGTGCATGATGAGCAATTGCCCTATGGTGATCGGACAAAAAGCAATCTAATTGAATGGGAGATTTTTGATCCGAGAGATTTTTAAAGCTAATTGATAGTAATTTTGAATGGTTACGAGTATATCCGGGTGGTGCCGGAGGCAAAAGTTGTCTGTAAGTTTACCCTGTGTAATTGACGCAGTCACAAGCGCAGCGAATTACACTAGGGGGGTGAAAATGGGCTATTTTAGAGGGTTAAACTCAATAAAAACAATCACTTGCTGGTCTCAGAGACCTGCAGAGCAAAGATATTCAGCAGGCTTAAGCAACCTTCAATCCAGGAGCCACATTCCTTGTCAAACGATAATACAAAGATTCTGGTGCAACATCAAAACCGCACTCCCAAGCTAAAGTTGGCCATGAATCCAAGAAAAACTCGGAGAATTTCTGGGGGTCCTGCAAAGGAGCAGCAACCTTATACTTCATTATCAGATCTTCAAGGTCAACAACACCGGATTCTCCAGTGTTGAACTTTAGAAAAATCCGATAATTATCAACATATTTAGCTTCAACCAAATAAATTGAATTCACTCAAGCCTCCCTTAAACTAAAGGATTAATTTTATGAAAATCCTTGGTTATCCACATATTCAAAAGTTCTTGCTGATATATTTCTGCCCATTCCTGAACAAGTCCACGGACTTTTGCAGGTAAATATCCTGCAATGACGTTAAGTTCCTGAATACTTACAGCAGCGCGATATTCATTATATCGTACATGAAAATGTGGTGGCTCATGATCATCAAAGTACATGGAAATGATAATTCCTAAAAACCTGGTGATTTCTGGCATTCGATTGTGGTCTATATTGAATGTCTTGAAAATTAATAGTCTATGGCAAGCGCATATCCTCGAGTATCCGGCAGGATGTTCTTAAGCAGACTAATGGCATTTTCCCGGTCAGCCATCACGCGCTTGAATATCTTGTCGTGTGGTCCATGGATAACATGCATAAAAATTAATATAGTTAGTTTTTACGGGACAGGCAAGGGAAAAATGAAAGGGTCAGACTACGAACCACCCAGTCTCTTCATGGAATACAAACCCTCCACACCGCCAACGGGAGTAAATTTGCGCTCGTCCTTGGAGCCCAGCAAGTGCTTGACCTGGTCAAAGACTTCCTGAACAAAATCCTTTCCGCCGATAACCCCGGAATCAGTAAAATACCGGCATCTGTATCTGAAGCGCTCTACCCTGGATATTTTGTAGCCTTTTTTCCTGGCTTTTTCCACAATCTTTTTTTCAATGGTCTTGCCTTTGCCGGCATCTACTGCTCCGGTTTCGTAAACAAATTGTCTATATTTGCGGACAATCTCTCTGGGGTCCAGCTCGTTCCATTCCTTGAGCCCGAAATCAATATCCAGCAGGCCGTCTTTATTGCCGGTCTGGGTATGGTAGCCAAGTGAGCTCCAGCGGTAATTCTCCGGTTTCTTCACAATACCTGCACGGATAGGGTTTAAATCCACATAGGCCAGCAAATTAACAAGAGTACTGCCTTCCTGGACAATCATACTCTTAAACCGGCCACCCCAGAAAAAACCCTGCCGCCTGTGCTTTTTGTTGTAATACCGGGTAAAGTTCTGCTTGATGTCCTTCACATAGGCACCAAGGCTGCAAAGCCTCTTCTTGACCTCAACCATCCGGTCTGTGGGCACCTGGGCTTCATCACCATAATATTTCTGCCACCTCTTGATGATGTCTGAAGTGGAAATTTCATCCTCAGGGTGCATCCGGGCTACCAGGTGGAAATGGTTACCCATGACCGCAAACCCAAGCACGTCAACAAAGTAAAGCCTGCTCAGTCTTTTGATAAGCCCCAGCAGATAATCCTTGTCAGTATCCTTGATGGGTAGGCCGGGCAGGGCAGTACGGGATATGACATGGTAGACGGTGGCTTGGTCACTACGGATAAAACGGGCTATGCGGGGCATGAGATACCTCCTTTAAGGCTGGTGGTTGAGCTGTTGGAAGAATGGATAGCATAAGCTGAAATAAAACGCAAGAAGAGACTGTCCCCTTCTTCTTTCTCTCCAGGGATGTACGGATACCATCTTGCTGAGCGGCCAGGTCCACGAAGACGATTGACGAGGATGCAGGTTCCCGCAGCCAGCCTGGGACCTCAGAGGGCATAAGTTCCAAAACCTCTGTCCCTGAAGTATCAAAGCGCTTTTCATTGGTGACAATGGAAGTCGGGCTATTTAACAGGGAGGCTGCACGAACAATCTGGGCATCTTCCAGGTCCGTACGCGAAAGTAAATTGTCATCCTGCTGGAATCCAAAACAGCTCAAAACAGAGACGTACTCAAATAGTTGCTCCATTAGCTGCCTTGAAGTGAGCTTGGCTGTGTGGGGATCAGCACCGTCTCTTTTCAGTTCCCTGCGGGTAACGTATTCAAGTACATGCAGGCTGGAGCTGCATATCCAACAGTTATACCCATCACCCGTTCCCGATTCCAGAATACCAGCCAGTTGCAGTAGTTGAGCTTCGGATTTGCGCTCCAGCCAAAGGTCGAGGATGACATTGACATCAAAAACAAGGTTTTTCATTGTCCGTATTTTTCCCCAAGAGCTTCTGCATAGGCATCCTTATCTTCTCCCACACTTGCAGAAGGTCGCTGCCTGTGCATCGAGCCCAGGATTCTGCGAAACTTTGCCAGAAGCTCAGATCCCGCCTCCTCTGAAGACGGGGCAGATTTCTCCTGTTTTGAGCCGGCCTCTGTGGATAAAACTACATCATCCGGAAGATCCACTAGCACTGTAAATTCATCCCGGCTAAGCCTGATGGGAACTGAAAATTCAAGGCAGCCCCGATTGTAAGTGGCCTTTATCTGCATGATTATCTCCAGAATTTAGGTTTTCAGCTATCTGAATCTATGCCTTCTCCGAGGATATACACTAAGGCTGGCTGTGTCTGCAACACAAAAAATAACGATTTGCTTCGCCCATCCCCGGTTGAATAAAAGGCCCCGATAAAACAGCCAGAGGTTTTATCGCAATGTGCTGGAAGTACGCGGGGCCAGGAAGGCAGAAATTCAACGAGGCAAACAGGTTGCACGGCTTGCACTGACATTGATTCTAAGCCGTTAACTTATGACTTTCCGGATCACAAATGTACTGCTTATTGCATTTGACGCAGACCAGGTCCTCCTCCAGCCTTTCTCCACACATACATACCCAGCCGGTCTGGCGGGCGGGATTGCCCGTAACCAGGGCATGGTCCGGCACGTCCCTGGTGACCACGGTCCCGACTCCCACAAAAGCATAACTGCCGATAGTCACTCCGCAGATAAAGGTGCAGATAGCTCCGAGGGTAGCATGATTTTTGACCAGGGTGTTCCTGACCTGGTCCATCTAGCGGATGGCGGCTCTGGGATTGAAGATATTGGTAAACACCATACCTGGCCAGCAGAAGACACTCTTGGTAACTACCTCAAGGGCGGGGTATGCAGGGTATGTTAAAAAAAATACTAAAGGCAGGCGGAGTATAGCGGGATACTGGCAACATAACTAAACTCGCAACATAATGTCCCTTCCCATTTAGGTTGGCGCTCACAATGGGTAACAAAGGCGCTGAATTGCCCACATCAGGCAATGCATGAAATGGGTAAAAGGTCGCCTTAATTGCCCAAAGTGCGTATTCCACGCAAAGTGGACAGTCAGTACACGGCATGATGGACAGTGTTCCACACTGATGGTGGACAGCATTCCATGGGAAAGTGGACAGTGTTCCACGCTGATGGTGGACAGATGTCATTCACAGAACAAAGCGCTTATCGGAGCGAAGCGACGCGGGATGCCTTGTTTTAATCGAAACTGTTCTTTGAAGTCAACGATGCTTCCAGTTCGCGCATGGAATCTCCCCAAAGATCCATTCGGTGTGCATTGTGGATCAGGCGATCCAGGACAGCGTCAGCCAGGGTGGGATCACCCAGATACTCGTGCCATTTTTGGATTGAGAGCTGGCTTGTAACCAGGGTGGAGCGCAGCCCGTGCCGGTCCTCAAGGATCTCCAGTAGATCTCTTAGCTGTTCAGCTTTAAGCGGGCTTATGCCCCAGTCATCCAGGACCAGCAGATCTGTTTTGGCCAGCTCTTTCATGACTTTGGGGTAACGCCCGTCACCTCTGGATATGCCCACATCCTGCAAGAGACGGGGCATGCGGGTATAGAGGGCGCTGTATCCCTCTCTGCAGGCTTTTTGGGCCAGGGCACAGGCCAGCCAGCTTTTGCCTATCCCTGTGGGTCCTGTAATAATCAGGTTTTGATGCTCTTTTATCCACTGGCAGTCACAAAGCTTGAAGACTTGTGACTTGTCCAGTCTTCTGGGATGACGGTAGTTAATGTCTTCAACCACAGCCCTGTGCCTCAGCTTGGCTTTTTTGAGCCTTGTTTGCAGACGTTTGGATTCTCTTTCCGTCATCTCCCGGTCCAGGAGCAGGCCCAGTCTTTCTTCAAAGGACAGGGCCTCAATTTCCCTGGTTTCCTGCTGTTCCTGCAGGGCCTTAAGCATGCCTGTCAGTCGCATGGTTTGTAGTTTTTCAAGAGTGGGGTGGTTTAACATTTTGTCCTCCTTTTAATGATAGTAGTTTGCGCCCCGGATGTTGTCATGCTCCAGCACCGGAGCTTCAGAATTCTCGGACGGACTTGGTAAAGGCTGTTTGTCCAGGTTGTTCTTCAGGATGGATTCTACGCTCTTGTAGTTTGTCGATCCCAGGGTCAGGGCTCTTAAACAGGCAGATTCAAGCCTTTCTTCTCCATATTGCTTGCCCAGGCGCATGACGCCCAGGCAAGGCCTAAAGCCCTGCTGGGGATGGATCCTTTTGCCCATGATGGTTTTGATCAGCTTGGCCGTGGCAGGTCCAGTCTTGCTGGCCCAGTTTATCAGCCGCTCCGGATTCCAGTAATCATGCTCCCTGTGAGCCTTGGGCATATGTTCTTTGACCGTGGTATAGCTCCTTTTGTTATAGGATCTTTTATGGCTGGCCACCCGGGAGTTCTTGTGGAACAGCTCCACAGTGTTTTCCGTGTACCTGGCATCAAGCCTTTTTTTGACCAGGTGATGGGGAACTGAGTAGTAATGCCGGTCAATCTCCACGTGATAGTCTATGTTCACCTTAACCTTCTTCCAGAGGGCATATTCATAATGTGTGGCCGGAAGCGGCTGCAGAGCAGGTCTGTCTATTTCTTCAAAGAGCGACTTCCTGCTCCCTGGCAGTTTTTTGAAAGGCTTGTCGTTTAGCTTTTCCAGCAGCTTCCTGATTTCCAGGTTTAACTCCCACAGGGAGAAAAACTGCTGATTTCTGAGCCTGGCCAGAATCCACCTGGAGACAAGAAGCACACCGCTTTCGGCTTTGGCCTTGTCCTTTGGCTTTTTTCTCCTGGCAGGGATGACCGCCGTATTGTAGTGCAGGGCCATGTCTTGATAGGTGGGGTTCAGATCCGGCTCATATATATGGGGTTTATTGACTCCGGACTTGAGATTGTCCGGGATTGTAATCAAGGGGACTCCCTGTAGAAACTTGAAGGTCCGGACATGGGAGTTGATCCAGTCCCAGAGGTTCTGGCTCCAGGTGGCTTCCGCATAGGTGTAGTTGCTTGCACCCATGACAGCTACAAAGATCTGGGCCTGGCTTATTTCTCCTGTTCCCGGATCCGTAACCGGTACAGTATGGCCGGCATAATCAACGAAGAGCTTTTCGCCGGCCCTGTGGTTGTGGCGCATGACCAGATCAAGCTTGCCGCGCCATGCTCTGTATTCCCGGCAGAACCAGCTGTACTCGAAGCCGTCTGGGTTGGCCTCTTTGTATTCTTCCCAGAGCAAAAACTTGGTCACACCCTTTTTTTGCATTTCCTGATGCACCAGGTTCCAGTCCGGTACTGGGGTAGATACTTTATGCTCATTTTGCTGCGGAGGAAACAGAAGCTCGTGAAGCCTCTCCTCTGTCATATTCTCAGGCAGCGGCCAGAAAATCCCGGCATTTTTTGCTCTGGATATATAGGTGGCAACTGTGGACTTGCCTATATCGCAGCACTTGGCAATCTGGCGGGTGCTGAAGCCTTGTCCGTATTTTAAACGCAGGATTTCAGAAATTTTTCGCATGGATAACCTCTCCTGTGGCATTTGTACCTCCCGTTTGAATTTGTTTGGAGGTACATGATTGACAGGTTATCCCGCGTCAAACTTAAAAAGAAGAGGTGCTCCTTAGAGCGGCGAGTTCATTGTGAAGGTGTCCATCTTCCCGTGGAATGCTGTCCACCTTGCCGTGGAATGACTGTCCATCATGAGCATGGAATGCTGTCCTTTTTCCCATGGAACACTGTCCACTTTGCTGTGGAATGCTGTCCGTTTTCCCGTGAAATACGCAGCCCAAAGTATACCATGCATGAAATGGGGAAGGTAGATACCGGGGAGTAGGCGATGGGTCGCCCAATTTGTGCGTTGCCTGAAATGGGTAAATGACGTGCTGAATTGCCCAAAACATGCCATGCATGAAATGGGTAACGAAGGGGCTGAATTGCCCAAAGTATACCTAGTTTGAAATGGGTAAAGAGTCGCCTTAATTGCCCAAAGTATACCATGCATGAAATGGGGAAGGTAGATACCGGGGAGTAGGCGATGGGTCGCCCAATTTGTGCATTGCTTGAAATGGGTAAATGACGTGCTTAATTGCCCAAAACATGCCATGCATGAAATGGGTAACGAAAGGGCTGAATTGCCCATAACATACCATGCATGAAATGGGGAATGACAAGGACAAGTTGAAAGCCCAGAATAATCCCAGCTTTTAGCAAAAAGTTGGCCTCAGGATTCACCAAGCCGCTTCATAGAATACAAACCCTCCACCCCGCCAACCGGTGTAAATTTCCTGGTATCCTTGGACCCCAGCAGGTGTTTGACCTGATCAAATACCTCCTGCACAAAGTCCTTCCCGCCAATAACTCCAGAATCAGTAAAATACCGGCATCTGTACCTGAAGCGCTCTACTCGGGATATCTTGTAGCCTTTTTTCCTGGCTTTTTCCACAACCTTTTTTTCAATGGTCTTGCCTTTGCCTGCGTCTACTGCTCCAGTTTCATATACGAATTGCCTGTATTTGCGGACAATCTCTTTGGGGTCCAGCTCGTTCCATTCCTTGAGCCCGAAATCAATATCCAACAGACCGTCTTTATTACCTGTCTGGGTATGATAACCAAGTGAACTCCAGCGGTAATTCTCCGGTTTCTTAACAATACCGGCACGGATAGGGTTTAAGTCTACATAAGCAAGCAGGTTCACCAGAGTACTGCCTTCCTGTACAATCATACTCTTAAACCGGCCACCCCAGAAAAATCCCTTCCGCCTGTGCTTTTTGTTGTAATACCTGGTAAAGTTCTGCTTGATGTCCTTCACATAGGCCCCAAGGCTGCAAAGCCTCTTCTTGACCTCAGCCATCCGGTCAGTAGGCATCTCGACCTTGTCACCATAATAGTCCTGCCATCTCTTGATGATGTCTGAGTTGGAAATTTCATCCTCAGGGTGCATCCGGGCCACTAGGTGGAAATGGTTACCCATGACCGCAAACCCAAGCACGTCAACAAAGTAAAGCCTGCTCAGTCTTTTGATAAGCCCCAACAGATAATCCTTGTCAGTATCCTTGATGGGTAGGCCGGGCAGGGCAGTACGGGATATGACATGGTAGACGGTTTGGCGGTCATTACGGATAAAACGGGCTATGCGGGGCATGAAGCACCTCCTTTAAGGCTTGTGGTTGAGCTGATGAAAGAGTGGATAGCATAAGCTGAAATAAAACGCAAGAAGAGACTGTCCCCTTCTTCCTTCCGTGCCCAGTCCCCAGAACCTCATATCGTTATCTCAGCACTACCCCGGCAACCCGCGGCTCCATACAGCAACAAAGTCGCAGACAGACAATGCGCACACCACTTGCTCGCTGCGGGCCGACCCGGAGGAAGGTGGCCAACGCAGTGGTCCGGCCTTTCAGGCCCAGCGGGCCGATGTTGCTCTGGTTGATCCGCTCGGTGATCTCCTGCTCGATGGGGTTTTGCGTGTCAAACCGGGCAAAGGTCATGGCGTCCAGCATCAGTGACGCTGCCTCGAAATGGGTTCTGCCGATGCCGATGGCCGGAGTACACGGGGTGCATCCTAGCAGGGCCGCGCCCTCCGTCGCCCAGTTCACGATTTCATCTACAATGACTGAGAGTTTGTGCTGGTGAAACACCCTGTACGTCTTGCCCCTGATTTCCGGGCCGCCGCCCTGCATTAGCACATGCAGCCGCAGCACGTCCTCGTCCACCCGCCTGATGCGCACAGGGGCCAGGGCCAGAGCGCCAGGATCATCATCCAATCCGGCTGACTGCTCCAGGCGCTGGACATCGTCGCCCTTGACCGCCATTGGCCTGCACGGCAGTTCGCGCATTCCCAGGGCTATTCCCTGCTGGATGGATTCCAGGGTGTCCGCCCCCACGCTCCTGCTTCCCCCTACTTCAAGCAGAACATGCGGTATGCCCGTATCATCACACATCGGCCGCTGCGACTCCCGCGCAATCTTGGCGTTTTCAAGAATGGTTTCCAGCACCCACCTGGCATTGGGGTTGGTTTCCATTTTTAATGCCTGATGCAGCGTAGAAATTTTGTCATCGGAAAATCGAGTTGATGCACCCATCAGGGCATTTCTTGCCTGCAATGAAATTGCATTCATATCAAAAACCGTTAATCAAAAATAGATTTCCCATGGGCTGCGGCAACAATGCAAGGAAACCCCTCCACCCGCAGCTGATGTAGCGCCTCCATGCCCAGTTCCGGGAAAGCGACCACCCGTCTCTCAATAATCTTGCTCTCCAGCAGGGCAGTAACAGGAGGCAGCACGGCATAAATGGAATTATGATCATCCAGGGCCTTGACGGTTTCCGGGCTTAACCTGCCCTTGCCCAAGTGGATCTTGACCCCGGCTTTGGAAAGAGCGGGAATGGTGCTTTCTATTTCATATTTATTGCTGGATGTCGGACCTACGCCTGCAGGGCTGACCGCAGTATGAAACATGACTGCACACTGGAGTTCTATTCCAGAGGTAGTAAGTTCGCCGGATTCAATAAGGCAAATTAACTTCGGTAGTGCTAAGTCACGCCCGGTATATATAAAGCCTGAAATTAAAATTTTCTTCCCGAGAGATAGACTATTTGTCATTAGCTCAGAAATTGTTGCATTATTAACCACTATAATTTTATCTAAAATTAACACTGTATTCTCAAAAATAGTAATTATATGATAAGTGACGATTAGTTCATTTAACAAAAAAACTAGAATGCTTTAGGCGATTAAATACAGCATTAGCTATAATTGCATAACCATCTGCATTCGGGTGACGTGGGTTGTAGTAGATATTGTTTGTGCTTTTAAAGATATCAACAAGACTGAATACAAATTCGCATGTTTTTATGCGAGCCAGGGCAGATTCATAAAACTCATGTGCGTCATTTAAATACCGTCCATTTGTTTCATGAATATATGCTTCGAGCATCTGCTGTTCCTGCGGCGTAGGATGGTAATCTCCGATACCAAGCGTGGGTTGCAAAAAAGCGTAGTACTTAATGCCATATTCACTGGTTATAGCATTCATCAAGCGGATATTTCTCTCCCATTGGTCCGCTGGCGTAGTTTCTATGGGTGGTCCGAAATTAAGATCATTGATGATATCACCCTTTTGTTTTCCACGTACTTGATTCCGAAGCAATGATTGCAAAATAAAACTGGTGTAAGGGTGATGCATGGGATGCTTTCTTATCGAATGCATAAATCCAAGATCATTGACACCACTCAAAGAAATGACAAGATCAGGGCGTAGTGCTAACCCATCTCGAATGAACTTCAACAATTCCTGGTTTGTTGAGTAGGCACTGACAGCACCATTATACACAGTAGCCGTGATGCCTTCCCGATCCAACATACTTCGAAACTGTCTCGGCCAATTGCCATTAAAATATGGACCGCTTGTGGAGCCGCCAAGGATCATTATCCTAAGGCCATTAACAGAAACTCTATCCCCGCTGCGCATGATCACAAAGCCTGGGATAACAGTCTCGTCATCCCTCAATGGGAGATCATCTTTGCTATACGCAAAAGACAACATAGGGTCGATGCTTCTTAGGCGATGTTTTTCAGTCATTAAATATAACCTCCTAAAGCGTGTAAACATAAGCAGGCAAAACACGGGGGGGGGCGATCTCAGATTTCATTCGGTGCGCAAGTTCAGCCAACTCAGGTGCCCTACTATATAGTTCAGGTGAATCGCGCCATGCAGCTTGTAATATTTCTGTCAATGTTGATGAATCCATAAATGGCAAGTGAAAATCCATTTTTGTCATAATCCTTCTACTTCGCACATGGTAGTATGTTTCTGGATTGATATCAGGTTTCTTAGAATTTGAAGCTACATTATTCTGTGTTATATCAATTTTAGAAAAAGCTTCTGATAAGCATTGACGAAGTTTATCCTGATTGCTCGTGGTGATATCAGTCGAGTTCATAAGCTATCTCCTCATCATAATAATATGTCTGTATACGATTTTGCTCATATTTGAACAGTAGTGTATTCTCTAAAACCAAAATATCCATATCAGTGCGCATGAAACAACGGAATGCATCTTCTGGAGTACATACAATAGGTTCGCCTCGGACATTAAATGATGTGTTCACCAGAACAGAGCAACCTGTTATTTCTTTAAACTCTTTAAGAAGGGCATGGTAGCGTGGATTGCGGACATAGTCGACAGTATGTACCCTGGCGCTAAAATCAACATGAGTAACAGCAGGAATATCCGATCGGGGAGTATTGACTATTGCCAAAATACTGTTTTGGCTTTCTTTTACGCTTTGGATGTCAAATGCATGCCGCCTGGATTCACTTACAGGAGCCACTATTAGCATGTATGGACTTTCGGTGCTCAGATCGAAGTAATCTGCTGTATCTTCCGCCAATACAGAAGGTGCAAAAGGGCGGAATGATTCACGGTGCTTGATTTTCAGGTTCATCGTCGACTGTATGTCTTTTTTTCTTGGATCTCCAATGACAGAACGATTGCCAAGCGCACGAGGCCCATATTCCATCCTCCCACGAAAAATACCTGCTATCTTGCCTTTCTCGAGTTCCAGTGCAAGTGTCCGGTTGAGCGAATGCTCATCCGTAAACGAATGGTAGACTGCCCCGTTAATATCAAGGAAGCGAACTATCTCATCAGTTGTGTATGAGGGCCCTAACAGACAGCCCTTCATGCTGTCCGGCTTTTCAAAAATTCTATCGGCATTAAAATACTGGAAAGCTGCCAAATACGCAGCACCCAGAGCTCCACCTGCATCACCGGAAGCTGGTTGAATCCACATATTGTCAAAACCACTTTGGCCTAATACTTTACCGTTAGCGACGCAGTTGAGTGCAACTCCACCCGCCATTACCAAATTTGGCGAATCAATCAGCGTACGGGCGTGATGTACGAGTTTAAATACCACTTCTTCAGTTACTTTCTGAATTGAAGCTGCAATATCCATATATTTCGAGCTTATTTCACTTTCCTGCTTGCGCTCTGGACCGCCAAACAAATTGCGAAAATTATCGTTAATCATCGTATCACCTGTTAGATAGCCAATATAGTCAACATTCAGGCGAAACGAACCGTCATCTTTGATGTCAATGAGATTGTCCTTGATAATTTCACAATATGTTGGATTGCCGTAAGGAGCAAGGCCCATCAATTTGTACTCTCCAGAATTGACCTTAAAACCACAATACATCGTAAAAGCACTATACAGTAATCCAATCGAATGCGGAAACCTAACTTCCTGAAATAACTCAACAATATTTCCATGTCCACAACCAATGGTAGTTGTAGCCCACTCGCCAACTCCGTCAATGGTTACTATTGCCGCTTCTGAAAATGGAGAAGGAAAAAATGCCGATGCAGCATGTGCCATATGGTGCTCAGCATAAAGTAGCTCATCATTTTTCCCCAAACAACCGAACAATGATCGTAGCTGGCTGTCTAACCAAAGCTTATTCGAGTACATTTGTGAAACTTGGGAAACTGATTGCTCTAAAGCTGAATGACCTGTGTCAAATGCTGTTTTAATAATTCGATCTAATGAAAGAACAGGGTTTTCATAATAGATCACAGCATCTAATTCATCAGCCTTAATATTGGCAGCATTCAAGCAGTACTCTATTGAATTGACAGGTATGCTGAAATCGTGTTTTTTTCTAGAAAATCGCTCTTCCTGTACAGCCGCGATTATGCCATGTTCGTCAATGATTGCTGCAGCTGAATCATGATACAAAGCTGAAATGCCAAGAATGATCATACCTTTTACCTCCACGTGATCATTGCATATTAACTAACAAGTTTATTTATATTCTATGATTTATAGAATGCGTTGCCATTGCTAGTAAACAATGAACGATTTAGACATTCGGTGTTATCTGTAGAAAAAAAACGTAAAACGGCTATCATACGCCGAACCCTGGCATTAATATCCAAAAGGGATCGGCCACGAATAATCGCCCCCATTACACGATTTCGACTGGCAAGATCCTCGCAAGACATCTCCATACCTGGTGTCTTGTGCATATGAAACTCTTCTACGATTCCCTCAGCAATCAGCTCTTCCATGCCTTCGACCCGCTTCAAAGTCCCACCTGTTCCATAAAGATGAACTACAGCAGACATGGAATCAGGCTTTCTGATATTTGACAAATCAACCGGTTCACCAAGATATGAACTGACAACAGAGTCAATAATATCAAATCCTGTCAGCAGCGCAATTTCACGGGAAGACAAGCCACCTCCCACACGCGGCGCGAATTCAATAATTTTTACTGAGTCACCATTGATATTTGCCTGTACCAAAATAGGCGTATTTCTGAGCGAAAATTCCTGAGCTATTTTTGATACCGCTTGTATGAAATTTTCTTTTGCTTTTTCATTTATCTGTTCAGGACCTAGTGTCAAAAATGACTGCAAAGATGTATGACCATCTGTTTCAGGCAGTTTTTTACCTTTGATATATAAATCATATACTTCAACTTCACTGATAAAAAAATAGCCGTTTACTTCCTGGCCTTCATTAAAATTTTCAACGATGGCCCTTCCTGTTCTTGAAAAATTACATGCTTCAACAAGCGCCAGCCTTAGTTCATCAGCATTGCGAACTTTACGCACTCCCTTTGAACCATTGCAGTCACATGGCTTGACTACCTTTGGATAGTCATTGCATTGAAAAGAGTTGACTTCACTAGACGATACATACTTGTATTCAGATGTTGCAACTCCAGCACGAACCAAGCCTTCTTTCATCAATGTCTTGTCAGTAACCCGTAAGGCTGTCTTGTAATCGTAAGGGGCAGGCAATCCTAGTTTTTCAGCGACATAACAGGCTGTCACGTTAGCTTGGTCTACGCATCCTGAAATTACAAGTGATGTATTTTCCTGCTCTGCTATTTTCAGGACAGCGTCCTGGTTAAGAGTACTTTCTTGAATGTGCTTGTCACAAACCGATGCAGCTGGAGGATTAACATAGTAGTCAATAAGTAGAGTACGATAACCACGAGCCTTGAGATTTTCGATCAGAAATTTGTGTGGAACTGTTCCGCCTAGAACAATAGCATTTTTTTTGGTCATTTCAACTGTGTATGATCTTGGCTTATTTTTCATGTCCATCTAACCTCAATACCTAAGCTGCTGGCAGAACTTTCAATATCATTAATTACTCTATTTTTGACCAAAACATATTCTTTGCTATTTCTTATGCTTCTATGAGAAGATTCACCGTGTATCCGAATTTTTTCTGGGTCACCGCAAGACTTTATACTACTTACCAAATAAGCGATTTTCTGCGACCACTCATCAATAGTCATAAAAAAATCCACATTTATAGTCATACAGAGATGACCATAGTTGGAATTTGCACTCATGTCCCCAAGTGGATGTACGTCTCCACCAAACGCAGAACCCGTCAACAAGCCTGCCAAAATATCGATAGCCAGTGAAAGGCCGTATCCCTTATGATCACCGATTGGAATCATGCTGCCTTCAAGTGCCTGGAAAGGGTCACAGGTCGGTTGTCCATTTCCATCCAAAGCCCATCCAAAAGGAATTTTTTCATTACTTTTTGCAGCCTGCCTTACCTTGCCCCTGGCAACAACTGAAGTGGCCATATCCAGTGAAATGGGAAATTCACCTACGGGATTGGGAAAAGCAATACCTAACGGGTTTGTGCCGAAAAGTGGATGACTGCCCCCTGTTGGAGCAATCGCGGGTCCTGAATTGCCGAGAACTATCCCAATCATTCCTTTGGCCGCAGCCTGCTCCGTAATAAAACTTGCAGTTCCAAAATTATTGCTACGCCGGACACCCACAAGGCCAATGCCATAGTAATTTGCTTTATTGATACATAAATCCATGGCTTTTGTTGCAGCGACCTGACCAAAACCATTTTTTGCATCCATAACAGCAAGAACAGGTGTATCTTTAACCAAGTCAGTGCTTGTCTCAGCTGCCATAAAACCGGCCTGTATCTTTTTAACGTAAAGAGGTAGACGGCCAAGTCCGTGTGTTCCCTTGCCTGACTGATGGGCATAAACAATTGAATCAACGATTATTTCAGTGTGCTCAGGCGACACCCCAACATGAATTAGAATCTGCTTGGAGATATTTCGAACTGCACTTATAGTTACTTTTTGTTCCATAAAATAATGACTATATTCCCTTTTCAAATTTTGAACAAAGGGCTTCTGGATAATACGCATCAATCATCCTCTTCACCAACAACACCTGTTTGGCGCGCGCCCGTGCATCCGCATCCGTGGTATCCCAGCTATGGGTCTTGGCAACCGAACCGCCGGTTTTGAGGTAGATGGGCGCAGCCACCCTGATCATTTCAGGTACTTCGTAGTGCCGGATAAAACCGCCCGAGGACGCTGGATTTTCAGTGTGTACATCTAAGGGAATATCTACTGCCTGACGCATGGCGGCCAGCATCTGTAACTGAATGTCACGAACGGGATTGATGGAATCAGCGCCGATGATTTCAAGGAGTCTGGCTGAGCAGGGATTTCCGTGTCCGCAATGCGCGGACACCTTGAACGTGCAGTCGGCGGGTATCTCGCCGGCTTTGCGCATCTCATTCAAAATCCACAAACATCCTTCGTCATAGACCAGAAAGTTTCGACATCCCAAGGCAACTGCGCGCTTGACGTCCTCCACGGCCCGCACGATCTGTTCCTGGCCCCGAAGCCTGTAGCCCATTCGTTGGCCTTCAGGGGTATGGACCGAGGCACTGGTGTCGTACGTAGCCCTGGGGCCAATGGACAATACGAGGTCCACCTGAAAGTCATCAGCCAGGGCGACCATTGCCTGCATATCCTCATCTGAAAGAAGCATAATACCCTTGGTCTGGGTGACCCGATGGATATGGACACCCTGATCGTTCAGGGCCTTCAGCAAGGCTTTCATCGGCCCTGGACCTTGTATTCCCGGCACCTCAAAACGGTATTGCCCTCCATCGGGAAACCTTCTCGCAGAGGTGGGCAAGTCATATGCATCGCCTGGAGGCAATCCGATTTTTTGGAGAAATTCTCTGGTTGATTTCAATTTTCTGCTCCTGAAAAGATTTGCGGTCACAGGCAAGTAAACAGCTCATCCAGGCAATTTTCAATATCCCAAACACAATGGATAATGCTGTCAATATCCGAAACTTTCATCCCACTGAAAGAGGCAAGGGAAGCGAATTTTTGTTCAAGCTCATCCTGGGTCATTGGATTCTCGGGCTCACCTTTGGCAAGAAAAACTTTTTCCCTAAGCACCTTATCGTTATGAGTCGTTACCTCGACAATGGCCGGTCGCTTGTGGGGGACGAGAGCTGAAAGCTGGTCATCGGAAATAATCGTAATTTTTCTTGTTACTGAGACGATATCCGCATTAACAACCGTTTCAGGCGTAAATGCATCCAGTCCAGCGCTGCCGGTTGCCAGGGCCGCGGCAACGCTGAACGGAGTGCTCATCTTGGCTGAAGCAACATTGGGGATGCGGGTGTGATCGTGACCTTCAACCCCCAGGTGATAGGTGAATACCTTGACGGCTTTGATGTTCTCAAGGGCAAGCTTGTGCTTCGATCTCAAGGCTAACACTGCTTCAATGGCTGGATGGCAGTGCCTGCAAGCGGCATAGGGTTTGAAATAAACGTCCTCGATCTCCAGTGCTTCACCCGCACCCAGTTCGGGTCGATCACCTTTAGTCCCTGGGGCCATGATCTCAAGGAATCCCTTTTCTCCGGCCAGGACATCATCCGGCCCCTTAAACCCCGCACGGGCTGTCAACGCCGCCACAAGTCCGTTCAAGGCGGCTTGCCCGGCATTGTACGGTTTCAGCTCTGAACTGTCCCTGGTCATTTTCAGGATACCCGAGGCAGATGTAGCGGCAGCGGAAAGGGTATCCTTCATCTGATTTTGAGGAAAACCAAGCATTGCTGCCACACCAATTGCTGCGCCAAGGGCGCCGCAGGTGCCGGTGGCATGAAAGCCCGCCATTTTATGAGCAGGCTGAACCGCGGTGGCAACTTTGACCGCGGCCTGATAGCCGGTGACGATTCCCTGGAGCAGGGTTGCACCGGAAATCTTTTCGCGCTGGGCAAGGGGCAGTAGGGTCGAGATGACCACCGCGCCCGGGTGGAGCATACCAAAGCGCTGCCCATCATCCAGTTCAGCAACATGAGAGTTTATCCCATTGATGAGCACGGCGCTTTGAACGCCGGATTTTCTGTTTAAGCCAAGGACCGTACATTCGCTTTGACTATTGTTTAGCAAATTAAGCAACTCTTTGGACTTCTGCTCAAGCATCCTTGCCCCGGCCAGGGTAACGCCCAGGTAATCGAGCAGGCATTTTTTGGCCTGCAAGCTTACGGCATCTGAGGGGGGTGCCTTACTTATAGCAAATAAGCTGTCAATAAATAAATCCGTGGTATTCATGGATCATCCCAGAAACAGGCTGACGTAGGAGGCTTCATTCTCTACAACGCCAAAGGCCTTTGCCCTGTTTACGGTTTTATAGGCCCAATTTTTATGAGGATTGATTTCATTCATTTTATTGGCTGTACTGCTTTTAATCACGCCTCCGGTTGTGCCCAAAATCTGGGAGGCATCCTCATACTCTTCCTTGGTCACCGCCTGCATGGCATTCACGTATTTCAAGTGGGATGGATGGATGATGGTTTTTCCCACAAACCCGTTGGCCTTGTCAAGGATTACTTCCCTGAGCAAACCATCAATGGCGTCATTCAGAATAGGGCTTCTGTTCAAGAGGGATCGGTGGATGTCTTTTTCCAGAAGATGTTCGAGATTAACCTTCTTATATGCCAGAAAGTATTCCCAGACAGGAGCTGAAATAATGTAATCCTCATCTTTCCGGTTGAAAAAATTCAGAATGTCGGAAAGGCAGTCTCTGACCGTGAGGATATCATAGATGGAGTAGTTGATGCCTCTACGCACTCCGAAAATGGAAGAAAAGTCCGTCCCGCCGACACGGAGATTGAGAACGATATCTCTGTAGGGTTCCAGCAGGTTGCTGATTTTTCTCAGCTCATCAATCCTGGTTTCAATAAGCGCAATGGACTTACCCTCCAGAATGGGCATGCCATAAAGAGAAACGTTCAAATTTCTGTTCAAGCTTTCAAGGTACCGAAAATATTCGTGGCCATTGCTGCTGTAAAATTTTGGAAACACAAAGCCTGACAGGACATCTGCCTGAGATGGGGACAGCCTTTCCCCGAATTTTGTGAATTGTTTATGATTGCGGACCCTTAAGAAGATCAAAGGGATGTCATCATGGGTTATTTCGCCGTTTTGAAGGGATGATGAAAGTATATCAAGGTGCTTGAGTACATTTTCTTCCGCCAGAGGCACATCTGTTTCCTGAATAGCATCTTCAAAGCACATGACCATCGAGGTCAGGTCCGGCAGGCGTCTTTCACGTATCTTTTCCACCACATCTTTGGTTCCCGGCATGTACAATGTCGCGCCAAGACAATACTGGAGCAGGTTTTTCGGGGTAAATTTGTTGAAATCAACCGGTTCATTAACAAATTGAAATCCAGGATTGTATTGGTGATGTCGCATTATCTTCTCTGATTATAGTATTGTTTCAAAACGAGTAAGCTGAAAAATCAAACAGGAAACATGCCCAGCACCCAGTCCCCAGAACCTAGCTCCCAGCCCCCAGTCCCCAGCTCCTAGCTCCCAGCCCCGGAACATCGGGCACATAGTATTTTTTCGAAATCCTCATCGCTTTATCCGAAAGATCAGAGTACATTCCTTGGAATCATCAAAAAGGTAATCAACCCCACTGGTAATAACGACTTCCATGGCCCGGTCTATAAGCAGATAGCGGTCATGGAGGTCGCGGTAAGCCTGGGTGCGATCCTGTTTAAGCTTCCAGGTTGAACAAATTTTTTTTAGGGCTGTATTCTGGCTCTGCTTAAGAGGATGCGCGAAATCAATGGCAACGGACTTTCGAGGAAAGAGGCCGAAAAGCTTCCTGGCCGCCTCCCAATTAGTTTTTAAATGGCGATCGCAAACGACCACGTTCTTTGCCCCTTCCAACAGCGCCCTCAGGTGGGCCAGCGCCTTTACCCTGGATTCACCGGGCTTGCAGGTGATGGTATAGTGGTTCTGCAAAGGGTCTCCCTGAACATTAACGTAGGGGAAATCACCTTTCTGAGATGAAAGAATAATCTTGTACAGGGTCTTGCGCGCCAGTTCTTCAATGCTCTGGGTAATGAGTCCTGAACCGGCGAGCTGCGCTTTGAGGGGCGCTTCTTCAATGCCCAGTCGCTCTAATTGGCTGACATTGGTGATATGGGGGGGCTTGTAAAGATGTAAAAGTCTCTCTGCCAGTAAAGGATCATGCCCTCTGCCGTGCTTGAAGGCATAAAGAAGCCCTAAAAGGTTATCTTCAAGACAAACAGAATAGCTCATCAGCCCATCACCAGGAGTTCCGCCAAAGTTGAATCAAAAAAGCCCGGTGGAAAAGGCCTTTCCTTCCCCTCCATGTCGCAGAAGTGCCCCTGCCCGTTAATAAAAATTGCTTCAAACGGCTCACGAACACCTGGCTTGTAGTGGATTGCGGCGTTGCCGGCCGGGAGCTGTCGGGTGTAAATCTCATAGCGTACGCGGTTGATCAGATGCTCGCAGTGGGTCTCCACCACAATTTGAACTCCCCTGGCTGTCAGAAACGCAAGCAAGCTTCCAAGCCGGGACTGAGCCCCGGGATGGAGATGAATCTCAGGATTTTCAACGAGAAGCAGATCTCCGGGTTTGGCGGTCAGGCACATGATCAAGAGTTTCAGCAGAAAACTGGTGCCCGCTCCCGTGTTCAGCGGAGAGACATTCTCCACCCCTTCTGAATGAAAGGTGGTTTTAACCGTGGTGGCGGTCACTTTTTCCGTTTTGGCATCGGTTTGCACTCCGATGACAAAGGACAGCCACCAGGCCAACTGGGCTTTCAGCGTGTTGGCATGGGCCTCCGGATGAATGAGGGATGGATGAACCGGCTTATCCTTTCGCCTCTCCAGGAGTCCAAGGGCAAATTGACCGTGCTGGCCAACGCACAGGTCCCGGTTAAGCTCGGACAATTCCTCGGGGCCTGATCTCCCTGCTGACAGATAGAACAGGTTTTCCTCATAACCAAAGGGTTCAGCATCCAGGGCCGGGGTAACATGAAAGCCGGAGCGGTCCAGCACAGCCGTGTACAGACCATTTTCAGCCTGGATATGAACGCGTACTTCATGGGCGTTGGAATAGCGGCACGCCACCTCCTCAAACTGGGAAAACGGCTTTACGATCTCCTTGATATAACTGACGTTTTTTTGCTCCAACCCGGAAAAGGCCAGGAGCATGGCCTGAAGAACCGTGGATTTGCCTGAGGCGTTGGGCCCTGTAAGAAGGGTCAAGGGCGCCAGGGTGAGTTCACAGTCCTCAAGGCACTTAAAGCCATTCACATTAATACGCGTCAGCATGTAAGCTCCCCGGCAAGAGATTCAACCATGCCAAAGCGGTATTCAACCGCAGCGCTGCTATCCACTCTGCTGCTGAAGACGCCGCTTTGATCAAAGGTTTTTTTGAGGCTGTTCAGTCTGCTCTTCAGATGTACCTGGTCCAGGGGCAAGGTCTTTGTCATGGCAAAAAAATAGGCAATGACTTCGAAAAGGGCCATATTTACAGGCCTGCGGTTCACATTGGCCGGAGCGAACCTGAAACCGTCCCCGCCAAGCACCGCGTGGCTGCGCTCCATGGCGCTCAGGAATACCTGCTTCAAGGATTCCAGCTGATGAGGCCTCATTTGATTGATATGTTTCATAGTCGCCGCCAACAAATCGTCCATGTTGCTCTTGTAGGAAAAATTTAGTTTATGGTTTCTGAAAAGATAAAAAGCCAAAAACCTGAGAATCACATATTGATCCCGCATGCGAATAGGCTTGATGCTGTTGCCTGTTGCATCCGTGAAGGCCCTGGCCAGGCTTAGTTCCTTCAAAAGCGCCGTGGCCTGGCCGTTATACAGGGCATGGCGCATTTCCTGACTGTTCAGGAGCGTACCGCCCCGGTTCACCCGGTCAAATATGTCGTACTTGACCCGTTCCGGGGTGGGCGGTTCAATGACGTATACGGGAACCTGATAGCGTTCGACCTTGCTTTTGTAAATGGCCTCAAGGTCGTCGAATTTATCCCCGTTAAAAACAGGCAGCATCTTGAGCCGCTCCAGGGCGTATTCGTTGTTCATAAAGGAAATCATGGTGCTGATGCGCTGCCGGCCGTCAACAACCTGCTTTTTGCCGTTTTCATCCTCAAACACATATATCACGGGAATGGGAATCCCCATGAGAATGCTTTCAATAAGTTCGCATTTTTGTTTTTTGGACCAAACCAGACGACGTTGGAAAGGCGGCGCAATAACCAGCTCATACGTTGTTTCGGCCATCCGCTTGATCTCAAATGCGCTGTATTGATCACGGCTGATCTTGACCACGGCATCCGGGTAGACTTCTGAAGAATCGGGAGCAAGGCCCTCTTCCCCTTCGAGCATGTCGGCTTTTCTGGTTCTAGTGGTTTTCATAAATCACCGCATGATAAATTACACCCGCTGTTTGTTCTGACATCGCTAAGTTCGCTAAAGTCGCCCCCTCGTTTACTACTCATCTCTTCCGGCTTCCCCTCTACCTTCCCACCGGCCTGATCCTCCGGTTGTATTCATCACAAGCCAGTTTCAAAGCAGATGGCGCGTCACCGGGCAAGCCTTCTGCCCTGCAGAGACCTGCAAGACGGGCCACCGCGACCCGGCATGTCCTTTCATGATCAAACTTAGGATAAACCTCATCCTCATTGACCTGCTCTCCATCCAAGTACCGTATCCAGGTCTCAATATTACGGCAGGGCACTGCTATGGCCACCGGCTCCTGGTTGTCCCGGAAGGAGATATTTTTCTGTTCGCATTCAACAGCCAGTTCCCTGATACGTTCATCCGGATTTTTGTTATCTCCATCAACCATGGCCACCAGCATTGTGGAAGCTTTGGTCCTGCGGCTCCGGCAGGCCTGAATCTCTACTGGAAAACGCCTGCGTACCCATTGCTCAGCCGATCCCCTGGCAAAAGGGGATTTTTCAATACGCATCTGGCGGGTATCCCAGCCCATGGTTTTCAGAAAACGTCTGATAAATGATTCATGCTGCGAATCTTCACAAAGCAGAACAATCATCACCCGGCGCATGCTCATGAGACCCAGCCCCTGGCAATGTGCTCGGAAAGTTTTATGGAGGGGTCAAGGTTTTTCGGCATGGGCTTGACCCGCGTAGGCCCCAGGGGTTCGCGCTGGAGCCATCTGCCGTATTCCGGGGCAAGATAGTCGATGAGTTCGGGGTGATGGCTGATCAGCACGGCCTGGGGAAAGGCTTCTTCGCAGGCATCTCTGAGTTCTATGAGCCAGGGTTGGATTTCTGCCAGGGATACGAAGTTTTCCGGTTCGTCCAGGAAAATAGAATTGCCCAGGTTACGCAGACCGTGCAAAATAGAATAAAGAACAATGATCACCCGCTGGCCGTCAGAGAGCTGTCTGAAATCAAAATACAGTGGGGAAGAATGGGCACTATCAGCTGTGAATCCGATCTTGAGAACGCGCTGCTTTCCGGCGGCTTCAAGCTTGAAGGAATGAAACCCTGGTACGATCAGGCGCAGTTCCTCGGTCAGCGCAAAGGCCTTATCCTGATGTTCCTGGGAAATGTACCTGTACCAGGAAGCGAAGTTGGACCCATCATGGTTCAGCCATGACGATTCCTCCACCGTCACTGAATCCATATGCCTGGGCTGCAGGCTGATGATAAAGAGCTTTTCAACCCATTCCCTGAACCAGGTAAGTTTTTTATTGTTTCCTCTGGGCACAATAGTGGCCAGGGCAGAGATTGACCAGTCAAAGGGATATCCGGGTCCGGCTTCAAAATGATCCGTATACAGCTGGACCTCTCCCTGTTTGAATTCAAACAGTGCCTGGTCGTTGATGGTCAGCGTCTCAAGGTCAATGCGCTGCTTGTTGATATCCGGATTATGGGAGATGATCAGCCTGTAAACATATAAGTCCTTATCGTTCCCCACGTGGAGTTCAAAGGTCTGCTTTGTGCCCCCTGCCCAGGCGTTTAATTCTTCAGCCGGAAAGACATTGTTGACCCTGGCATTATCCACAAGCAGACGCCTGATATTGCGCAGCAGATCGAACAGAGTTGATTTCCCGCCGCCGTTGGGTCCCATGAGTATGGTCATTTTACCCAGGTCCAATTCAAAATTGACCAGGCACCGATAGTTGTTAACGTATATTTTTTTTAACATGCTTTTTCCTGACATCGCTAAGTTCGCTAAAGTTGCTTAGTTCGCTCCAGTCGCCCCCTCGCTTACTACTTCACCTCAAGAATCACCAGCCCCAGCAGATACCTGCCATAACTGTTTTTTGCAAGCTCCTTTCCAGCTCCTCTGACGTGATCCCATGTCGAAAGGTTCTTTTCAAGTACAATCAGTGTTTTTCTGGATATGCTTGATAATCTCACAAATCCTCACAACATCCTCTTCCTCCAGCTTATCATAAATGGGCAGGGTCAGGATCTGGTCCGCGACCCTGCGGGCCGTGGTCAGCGGATCTGTCATGGACAGGTGGCGATAGCAGGCAAAGTCACAGATAAGTGGATAAAAATATCTGCGGGTGAACACATTGTACTTTTTGAGCCTAGTATAAAGATCATCCCGGCTCATGCCAAAACTTTTTTCATCCACCCGTACAGGAACATACGCGTAACTGGCCTGAACATCCCCGGGCAGCTCAGGGCTGAACCCAATGCCAGGCACCTGCTCAAGCTCCTGCCTGTAAAGTTCATACAGTTTTTTGCGCCTGCTTATTATCTCGTCCAGGTATTCCAGGACCTGCTCGCCCATGAGGGCCTGGATCTCGTTCATCCTGGCATTGGTCCCGGGCATGTCCACCCGGGTTTCGCTCTTAAAGCCTAAATTCCTGAGATAATCGAATTTTTGCTTCAGGCCCTGGTCCTTGTAAAGAAGCATGCCTCCTTCCAGGGAGTGGTACAGCTTGGTGGCGTGAAAGCTGAACATGGAAAGATCCCCCAGGTTGCCGATGGGCTTGCCATTCACCCGGACCCCGAAGGCGTGGGCCGCGTCATAGATGAGGGCCAGATTGTAGCGCCTGGCAATATCGGCCAGAGCCCTGTATTTGCAGGGATAGCCGAATACATGCACCGCCAGGATGGCCTTGGTCCAGGGGGTGATGGCCTGTTCAACCTTCTGGGGATCAAGGGTGTAATAATCCGGCTCAATGTCCACGAACACCGGCCTGATCTTGTTCCAGTAAAGGGCATGGGTGGTGGCCACAAAGGTAAAGGGAGTGGTGATGACCTCGCCTGTGATGTTCATTCCCTGGAGACCGATCTGCAGGGCCAGGGTGCCGTTGTTGAACAGGGAGAGATTGTCGTTCTGGAAATACCTGGTCAGTTTTCGGGTGTAGCGCTGCAGAACCGGGCCGTTATTGGTCAGCCACTGGTTGTCCCAGATTTCCCGGAGCCCCCGGGTGAATTCTTCCAGGGGGGGCATGAAGGGCCTGGTGACCAGGATCTTTTCATCTGCCACATGTGGCTGTAATGACTTTGCGGGTTCTGAGATCATATTGACCTTATTGAAACCAGTTTTTTAGGGGTTTTGAGCTCAAAGATACAAGCTCAAAGCTCATCATCTACAATAAGACCCAGCAGATACTGACCATAACCATTCTTTTCCAAAGCCTTGCCGGCTTTTTCCAGGTCCGTGTTTGACAGCCAGCCATTCCTCCAGGCAATCTCTTCCAGACAGGCTATCTTGTACCCCTGGCGTTTCTCGATGGTCTCTACAAACTGGGATGCTTCCAACAGGCTTTCGTGGGTTCCGGTATCCAGCCAGGCAAACCCCCGGCCAAGCTGAACCATATGCAAATCGCCTCTTTCAAGATAAGCCTGAATAACACTGGTGATTTCCAGCTCTCCCCTTGGAGAAGGATTGATATTTTCTGCAATTTCTACAACATCATTGTCAAAAAAATACAGGCCTGTAGCAGCATAGCTGGACTTGGGTTTTGCGGGTTTTTCTTCAACAGAGATCACTCTTTTGTATTTATCAAATTCAATAACCCCAAACCGTGACGGATCCTTGACCTGGTAGCCGAAAATTGTAGCACCCTTTTCTTTGGAAGCTGCTTCACGCAGACGGGGAGAAAAGCCATGCCCATAAAAAATATTGTCACCAAGGACCAGACAGACACGATCATCTCCTATGAACCCGGAGCCAATAGTAAAAGCCTGGGCCAATCCGTCAGGACTGGGCTGCAGGGCATAGTTCAAATTGATTCCAAAATCAGAACCATTACGCAAAAGACGCTCATATCCAGCTATGTCTTCAGGTGTGCTGATAATAAGAATATCCTTGATCCCAGCCAGCATCAGAACTGACAAAGGATAATAGATCATTGGCTTGTCGTATACCGGCAAAAGCTGCTTGGATACCCCTCTTGTGATGGGATAGAGACGCGTGCCGCTGCCTCCGGCGAGGATTATTCCTTTTACTTTGCTACTCACTGCTTAAACTCCCTTATTAAAGCGGCGATATTCTCCACATGCTCCATCTCAAGTCCTGGATAAATAGGCAGGCAGATAACCTGGTTTGCTTTTCTGGTGGCAACCGGAAGATTCTCTGGTTCTGCACTGGGCAGTGACTTGTAGGCATTGAAAGTGGATATCAGGGGGTAGAAGTATCTTCGGCCAAAGTAGTTGTGAGCTTTCAACTTCTCATAAATATCATCACGGCATCTGCCGCATTTTTCCTGATCTATAAATATGGGAAAGTAAGCATGGTTGTAGGTTACATCAGGGTCTTGGTGAATAAAGGAAATACCCTCAATGTCAGATAGAAGTTCCTGGTAGCGTTTGGTTATGGCTTTTCTCTGCTCTACCACCTGATCAAAATACTTAAGCTGCAAGAGTCCTATCCCTGCCTGAAACTCGTTCATCTTGGCGTTTATGCCCGGGGCTATTACTGTAGTTTCTCCAACAAAGCCGAAATTCTTAAGGTAATCTATGCGTTTCTTGGTCTTGGCATCATGACAGATGATTGCCCCGCCCTCGAAGGTATTAAAAACCTTGGTAGCGTGAAAGCTGAGGATTGATAAGTCCCCATAGTTCAGGACTGACTGATCTTTATACTTAACCCCAAAGGCATGGGCTGCATCATAGATGAGATGCAGGCCGTAGATATCGGCTATCTCCTGCAGACGTTCCACCTGGCAGGGATGGCCGTAGACATGAACCGGCAGAATGCCAGTGGTCTTGGGCGTGATGGCTGACTCCACCTTTTCCGGATCCAGATTGCAGTGCTCTGGCTCAATATCTACAAACACAGGCCGGATATTGTTCCACCACAGGGCATGGGTGGTGGCCACAAAGCTGAACGGGGTGGTGATCACCTCGCCTGTGACTCGCATGGCTTGCAGGGCAGTGAACAGGGCCAGGGTTCCATTGGCAAACAAGGCCACATACGGAACGCCGAGAAAGGAGGCCAGCTCCTTTTCCAGGGCCTGGTGATATCTGCCCTGGTTGGTCAGCCACTTGCTGTCCCAGATGTCCTGCAAAAACTCCTGGGCCTCTTCCAAAGGAGGAAGAAAAGGCTGGGTGACCAGGATCTTTTTATCTGCTACATATGGCTGTAATGGCTTTGCGGGTTCTGAGTTCATGTTGACCTTATTGCAACCAGCTTCTTGTTTGTCGTAAAGCGGTAAGCGCTGAGCGGAAAGCGTTGGGCAAGGAGCGGGAAGCGGGTGGCGGTAAGCGCAGGGCGTAGTGCGCTGGGCGGCAAGCGGAAAGCGCAGGGCGAAAGAAAAAGAGAAGAAAAATCTCTACGCCATTGCTTTTTCACTCCCCGCTATACGCTTGCCACCTATCACTTACCTCTTACCGCTCTACGCTTGCCACCTACCGCTTACCTCTTGCCGCCTGCTGCCTTGATTTATAATAATTTGTAATCTTGCGGCTCAAGAAATCGCATTCTTCCAGAAGTTCCTCTTTTTCATCATTTTCAAGCAACTCAAGGGCGAAAAATACATGAACCATAGAGGCGTCTTCATACAAGGATCGCCTGGCAATATTCAAGAACTGATCAAATTCTTTTGGATGAATGCTTCCGCAGCCCTCTGCTATGTTATTTGAAATTGATAGGCCAGCAGCTCGAAGCTGCTCTGCATAGCGGAATAGCTTTCGTTGTTCTAAACGGTCCGCTATTCGATGAAACTTAACAGCAAGCTGTTTTGCAAGCTGCCAGATTTCAAGATCTTCAAACCGAAAATGAGCCATTAGTGCTCCGCTGCGGTGTGCGGGAAGCGGGTGGCGGTAAGCGCAGGGCGAGAGAAAAAGAGAAGAAAAATCTCTAGGTCATTGCTTTTTAGCTCCTCGCTCTCCGCATGCCGCCCAACTCTTTGCGCTTCCCTCTTCCCGCTTCCCGCTCTACGCTCAACTCTTCCCGCCTACCGCTTCACGCTTCCCGCGTTACGACTCTTCTATCAGTCCCAGCAGATACTGACCATAACCATTCTTCGCCAAAGCCTTGCCAGCTTTTTCCAGGTCCGTGTTTGACAGCCAACCGTTTCGCCAGGCGATCTCTTCCAGACATGCGATCTTAAATCCCTGCCGCTTTTCGATTGTCTCCACAAACTGGGCCGCTTCCAGCAGGCTTTCATGGGTTCCGGTGTCCAGCCAGGCAAAGCCCCGACCGAGCATCTCCACATACAGATCCCCACGCTTCAGATAGGCCTGATTCACTGCGGTAATCTCAAGCTCACCCCGGTGAGAAGGCTTGACCTGTCTGGCTATGTCCAGCACATCGTTGTCGTAGAAATACAACCCGGTGACTGCATAGCTGGACTTGGGCTTTTGCGGCTTTTCTTCTATGGATATGGCCCGTTTACTGGAATCGAATTCGACCACGCCAAATCGGTGTGGGTCATTGACCTGGTAGCCGAATACCGTGGCTCCTGTCTCTCGCTGTGCGGCCTGCCTAAGCTTTGGCGTAAAGTTCTGGCCGTAGAAAATATTATCCCCCAAGACCAGACAAACTCGGTCTGTACCGATAAAATTTTCTCCTAGCAGAAAGGCTTGGGCCAGTCCGTCCGGACTGGGCTGCTCTGTATAGTCCAGGCTGATACCAATGTCCGAGCCGTCCCCCAACAGGCGTTGGTAATTGGGCAGATCATCCGGGGTGGATATTATCAGAATATCCTGTATCCCAGCCAGCATGAGCACGGACAGGGGATAGTAGATCATGGGCTTGTCGTAGATCGGCAGCAACTGTTTGGATATCCCCCTGGTAATGGGATACAAGCGGGTGCCGGAGCCGCCGGCGAGTATGATGCCTTTCATATTTCTATAGTCTACTGTTTTTGGCGACCCACTAATCTTTAAGCAAGTTAGGTGCATCAACTTTAAAAGGAAAATTATCAATCGGCTCAACAGTTAACCATATGTTTTCGCCAATATTTTTTATTGAAGGATTCTTTCTTAATACGTATAATGTAATTAGCATTTAAAATCAATATTGCTACCATTATCAAAAATAATGGTATCTGTAATGAGAAATGATTTCCATCTAAAAATATGTTTGCAAAAAACATTAAAATTTCTTTCTTTAGAAAATTTATATCACGGAATTGTTAAAAAAAAGAGACGAAGCAGTTTGAAAATATTATTTTATGGTTTTTTAAAAATATTATTTGTTTAAATCAGCAGAAAGAAAATAAATGTTGATTATTGTGTTTACTAATCTTATTAATCAATCCGAAATTGTATTTTGGAACTTGCATATCTGCAGGAACATGGCACACTTTACATGGACAAGTAATAGGTTCTTGGAAAGAAAGTATTGAGCTGGGATTGTCGTATACATTGTGTTTTAGTCCTTTAGACCACCTGAGGCAAACTGATGGAGCCAATGATCCATCAGAACCAATTGAAATTCTGTTTAATCCGGCATAGCAGGACATTCCAGTAAATTTATGCATCCCATTTATTATTAATTCATCAGCAGTATGATAATAGTCTCTTATCCTATTGCATGAAATATCGTAGTATTTGAGTAGAATAGTGCCCTTATTTTCTGTATATTCATTCTGCAGCCATGCAAGATCTTCGCTGGAATACCTTTTGTCTGGAAATGAACCGTAATTTTCTCTGACAACGACTAAAGCTACCTTGAGAAAATCATTTTCCAGATATTTAGCCTCATTATATAGATCTTTTACTTGGTCCATGCGATCTGGTTCCGCACATATTTTAAAAGTGACAGGCACCTTTTTTTCAGTTAAAAAAAGAATATTTTCAATGAACCTATGTTTTTCTGCGTGTTCAAAATGGTAGGATGATGAAAAACTGATTTTGTCAGTTTGCTCTCCGATTCTATCTACAAGGTTTTCGTAAAATTTCAGCTGTCGGCTGAAATTAGTCTGCGTATTGATGGTCACTCGATCTTGAAGGGTGCTGATGGTATGCTCAATGAAGTCCAGGTACCTGGGATGTATAGTTGGCTCTCCTCCAGAAAGAGCCAGTTTTATTTTCTGGTGCGGCAAATCATTGAGTCTGTCTATTACTGAGTTAAGGTTTTCAATCGGCACAAAAAAACCGGTTTTATTGTTATATACTGTGCAATAGCTGCAAGAATAATTGCACCTTCTTGTTAAAATCCAGTCTACAGTCATTTGATCGTTTTCGATAACTTCCTGGTTTCCAGCCATTAATAGTTTCAGATTGTTATTTTTGCTTGAAGCGGGTTTTTGGCTATTAGATTGAGAGGAAAAGCAAGATCTCAAAGCCTTAGCTTCAGGATCAGCAGACTTATCGGGATCTTTGGACAACTGGCCAGGATCATTTAATTTTATATCGGGAAGGTGTTTCTCGATTCTTTTAAGAAAGCCTATATTGCCTTTATCAGGCTGTGGTGCTGGCATCAAATTCCGTCCAGCGTCTGCAATATCTTGAAGGACATTAACGTTTAGCTCGCAAAAATCCTCGATTTTCCTGCCTTCAGGGTCAGTGAACAAAATACTCACATGGTCTTGAAAATGTTTGCCCAACGCTTGTTGATAGTCTGAGATTACGCAGCATCCCCAGGCCATGGCATTCCTTACTCGTTCATTTACAAAGTCCGGGTATGTGGGGTTGCAGTTGAGAACCATTTTTGACTCTGAATACAGATCTTCCAGTTTTTTTGTGCTTACTTCTCCTATCCAGTGGATATTTTTTTTGTTTTTGAGTCTGGGGAAAAAGTCGGCTACTTTCGGGCTTGCAGTAATGTTGATCCTTGTACTTGAGGGCAGCCGGTGCAAGCTGTTCAGCAATCTAACCCTGCGGTCCATCCTCACTGTCCAGTCCACGACACTCAATACGTTTAACCATATCCAGTCCTGTTTGGTTTTAGGGTGGCTGAAGACATGCTCTTCGCCGAACTCGTGTTTTATTATATTCTGAAAGTTCTCAAAGACGGTGGTATGGTAATCTTTTCGTGCGGCTTCAAAGAGCGATTCACCGATTTTTTGTGCTTCCTGACCCAGTTGATGCAGCTGCTGTTTTAGTGAAGGTTTCTTGAAGAATTTATGTAGCCCCAGAGGTATCAAGAGATCAATGTGGCGTTTAGACAAAGGTCTTTGCGCAAGAGCTTGGTCGATGTTTTGATTGTGCGGCCCTCCAAGGCTTTCATATACGTCAGTTCTGGTCAGCTGGGGATATATGGCTCGCAACTCTCGATCCAGAGATGGACGAGTAAAAAAAACAGTATTTTCAGCAGCATTGTCAAGCAGCCTCCACATAAAACTGGAGTAAGGATGATCAGCGAGTGTGGCTATTACATTAACGTTTAGATGGTCAAATACATTTTTGTTCAGCTTTCTAGAATTAATAGTCAAATCATAGCCGTTTCTTCCAGCAAATAAGACATATCCTTCATGATTGCTACAATCTGTAATAGCACGTAAAAAATCAGGACTCTCAAGAGCGACAGCTTCAGCATCTATTCCAGCACTTTTTGTTTTATGAACACGTTTTAACGAGCTGTTGTAATGCATGCCATGAGCATCCTTTGTATCTGGATAGACAAAATATATGTGTTTTAGCTTTCCATCAAGCTCGAGAGGTTCAGAGTCTGTGGCAACACTTGCCGATTTGTAATTCTGCAGCGGTTTGCACCAATTGTAGTTTTCTTTATTATTTAACTTTGATGCATGATGATTGGAGCAATCATCCTTATTTATTTGTGTTTTTGTTTCACTTTCTATTCCACAGCATTTCTTGACCTTTTTTCCCGATCCGCAGGGGCATTTGGCGTTGCGACCAATTGATTGTCCTTGGCGTTGCTTGGCAGAAAACATCTTTTGAGAGGTTGATGGATCTGCATGCTGGTTATCTATGGGGCTGGTTATCGCCTGCTGATAATAAGTAGTACCGCTGGAATGATCAAGGCCTTCCTGCCTGTTGCTAACTTGCTCCAGTCTTTGGGACCTTTTGGCTGCCTCGGCCCGGTCACGCCTGGCTTTGGCAGTCTTGACGTACTCCAAGAGAAGTTCTTTATCGTCAGGATAATTTTTCTGACCCTGCTCGATAAGTTTTTCAGCCTTATCCGGGTTACCCTGCATGCGATGAGCCAGGGATAGGGAGGCATAGGCATGGGCAGGGGCCTGGTTCTTATGCTTCAAGAATACTTTTTGCCAGCGCCTGATTGCTTCTGCCCAGTTTTCTTGCTGTATGGCCTCTAAAGCATGAGCTACAGTCTCGTCATCTGGTTGTACAGGTTCATAATGTCCTGGGAAATCTATATTAAAACCAGGATTTATTTCCTTAAGGCGCTTAGCATGCTGGGAGTACCCAAAATTTTCCTCCACATATTCCAGGGCTCTTTGAACCTTCCGATCATAATAATCACTGTCCTGCATAAGTTCATCTATGCGGGCAGCAACTTCAGATGGATGAGCATAAATTGCCACATCTCCAAACAATGATTTGTATTCATGCGGCAAGATTACAGGAACCCCAACTGCCATTGCTTCAATGATGACCCGACCAAAGGCCTCAACCCAGTTGGGGTTTGTATAATATATATAAACGTCTAACTTAGAGAGAAACGCTTGAGGATGCATGCTTCCATAATCATGAACAATCCAGTTTTTTGGTTTATACCCAAGTATACGTTTAGGAGTATTAGCTCCTCCTAAAATATGCACTTCATGTCTATCAGAATCAGGGTAAATGGAGAGCAATTCATTCTTGTCAGCAGGCCACTTGGTTTCATGGTCTCTGGAATGCCTCCCTATTCTGATGTTTGTGCCAGTCTCCGGGCGTGATGCTCGTTTCCATTCGGATACATTAATTATATTGACCCAGTCTTTTTTTGAAAGGTTGATATATGTTAAATCATCGGCATGATAGTCAGTGAGAGCTTTTCTCACCAAGGGTCCAATAGGGTGCCACGTACCAGGATTGTTGAAATATTTAAGCAAATTTTGATGGCAGGATTCTATTTTGTAGCGCAATAATCCTTTCTGACCATAATAATGCAATGGAGGCACATTAGCCATTATTTTAACTTGTTTTGCTTGAACATTGGGAATAGACTTTTGCAAATCCTGAAGTACAGGGGGATATCTCAGGATAAGTAAATCACAACTTACCCTTTCCTCGCAAGTAATCACCTGTACCTTTTCCCCGTCAATATATTCTCTAAATTCTGGGAATTTTTTATGATCATAGTTTAAATCGTAGCGGGAGATCTGAATAAGTCCGGTTTTGAGCCCCATAAGTTTTTGAGCTTTTATTTCCTCCAGATTGGAGTAGTTATTTCCACCAGGGACTCTGAATTCTGATGCAATAATGACATCAAAGTGTCTGCAATCATTAAGTTTATCTTCTGTATTGGGCAACAAGCAGTGTGGCGCAGGAAAAGGGCGTTTGTTTTGAGGAAATTCGTAATGATTACAATTTGTGTTTGATTGATGGTAGTTGCTGCTTTCTAAATATTCGCTGATTGCTCCAGAAAAATATGTAAAATTACGTTTAATTTGAGACTCATGTGGATCAATTGTTTTGTTCATGAAAGATAAAATTCCAGAATTGGTGCTGAAAATCGAGCTTCCCCCAAAAACGTTTTTTATTCGTTGCATGTATTCTCTGTCAGCTCCGTAAAGAACACAATCCCAGTAACCCACAGCATTGAAAACGGGTTCTCGTCTAAACATAAAAGAGGAAAGATTGTCCGTTAGATATCCACCGGGATTTGTCTGGAGCACAAATTTGAAATCAGCATCAATAATTGTCGTCTGAGCAATATTTCCAACACTGTTTGGGTAATTTATAAGGCTGACAACCTGGGTTTCTATTCTCTGGGGATGGGACCATTCCTGGGGTTCGTGACAGGTGACAAATTCGCCTGAAGCTTTTTTCAAAGCAGTGTTTAAAGCCAAGTACTTACCAGCGTTCTCATTTGTCCAGATAATTTTCAGCCTGGAATCCTGCCTGATATTTTCTGACAGCTTTTGTTCAAGATCGTCTTGTCCACCAGCTCCAACAACCAGTATTTCCATATTTTCCCAGGTTTGCTTCAATAAGGATTCAAGAGCTATATTAATATGATGCAAATTATGGTGAGCTGGAATAATTACTGAAACCAGGGGAGAGCTGTGAGCTTGCTCGGCCTTGAGCTTTGCAGCTGAGCAAGCTCTCAACCTTTTTGATGCCGGGGCATTGTTATTACCCGTATCAGGTGTTGAACTTACCTCAGAAAGCCCATGCAAGCGCAAGGCTTTATTGATCCAGGCCAGCTTGTCTGGAAGTTTTGGTTCCAGGTTGGCAGCTGCCATGTATAGATCTGTACGGGGTTCTTGAGATAAAGCATGCTGCAAAAATTTCTTAGCTTCATGATCCTTACCCAGTAAGCTTAGACATTCTGCTTTAATAATTGAGGCGCTTGCAAATTTTGCCGGATCTGCACCAGATTTTTCGACAACAGCAAGCATGTCCAGACACTTTTGAGCGTTAGACCGGCTGAGTTGCCCTGCATACCAGCTAGCAAGTTCCCAGGCAGCAAGCGTTTTTACTATATTTTGATAATTGCCGGTAGCAATATGTTTTAGTTCACCTGAAGCCCTATCTGCAAATCCCAGTTCAAAGAGCTTTTTGCTGATCTTTTCAATCTGATGCTGGGCTGAGCGGTATTGACTTGTATTTTTCTGAGATTTTTGTTTTAGTGTTTTATTATACCTGTCAGTAGAAATTAAATCTTTTTGAGCTTTGCCAACTTCAGCGTGTTCCATCAAGATATCAGCATGCTGAGGGTATTTTTCTTTACCTTCATTGATAATGTTTTCCGCCCAATCCAAAAGGTGCTGAAAGCGATAAGCCATAGACAGCAAAACATAAATATTTGCAGGTGGTTGTTCAGAATATATTGATTTAACTTCTAAAAGTTTTTTGGTAACATATGTCCAGTCATTTATTCGAATAGCTTGCCCTGCAGATACCAGTGCAGTTCTAACCATAAAATTTCTATCGGGACTGCTTTGTTCGGTGAACATCATTTAATCCTTTTGTGTAAAAATATATGCATATAGACTGGATTGAAAACTTATTATTTTGCTGCAACTTGTTTTTTGGCAAAATCAAAATCAGCATTAAAATGCAGGTGTTTGTTTTGTTTGATATCATAAGGAATTCTGGGCAAAGATTCCAGCTGCGTCATATTTTCAAACATGCTTTGGGCTTGAATCAGGTCCTGGGGAAAATCTATCTCGATACATCTGTGACTAGAGATGTCCAAGGTCTTAAAGATAACTCCTGTGTTTATAGCAATTTCCATGCCTTTTTCAAAGTAGTCGTTGTTATGGCATATTTTAAGTGCTTGACGAAACTCTGCCAAGTCTTTTTGCAGGACCTTGTTAATTCCAACGGCTTCTCCCCAGGGTTTTTGAACATGCTTTGAAATCTCTAACAGGTTACCCTGGAAGTCTGCAGTGTATTTGATTTCTTCCGGTCCACATTTTTTTGTATCAACAGCAGCTACGCTATACTCTGCACATACGACTTCCTGTAATACCTCAATGTCGAAGACAACATCTCCATTGACCCAGATCACGTCCTCGTCCAGGTTTTCTAGAGCTAACAACAGGCTTTTCGCAGTGTTGGTTGACGAGAAGAAGGGGTTGTATTTAAACAAGGCCTCGGGGTTCTCTTCCATAACCAGATCTTTTTTGTAACCAACTACCACAATTACCTGTTTAATACCGTGTTTATGAAAAAATCTCATTTGCCTGGACAAAATAGTTTCAGATCCAATGTGATTCAAGCACTTTGGCAAGGATTTTCCAAGCCTGCTGCCCAGGCCTGCTGCTAAAATAACTGCTTTCATGTGATGACTCCGGAAAAATATATCTTGATTGCTCAATGTGTCCCAATAGGAATACCAGGGTGCGACTGAAAAAGTCAAAATTCCAGTCGCAGTAATCAGTAAAATCAGAGAGTTAGATGGTCCATATTTATCACTATTAGTTAATATCTGACATTTTGCAGGTGCATCTAATTAAGATAACGAATTTTTTAAATGCCAGTAAATATTCTCTGAAGCTGTTCTGTTGTTTGGTGGGATAAGATACTTGTTTATTACTTCCAATCTTTTCTGCTCAAGGTTGTCATTGCAATTTATGATAACATTATTGATAAAGTTATCAATTTCATAATGGTTATTTGCAAGAAAGCATGTTTGCATAATCTTTTCAGTAACTTCATTTAATTTGTGCTTTAGGATATACGAGTCTTTTTTTAGATATAGTGCAGGTTTTCCTGTACAAGCATACTCAGTAATAAAAGAGCCACAGTTATGTATTAAACCGTCTGATGTTAGAAATAAATCTTTATATTCTCCTTCTAAAACTTGAGTATTAGTAAAGCTCTCGAATTTTTTGAAATATTTTAAAATCTTATTTTCTTCATTTGGTGCATTTTTGATCAATCTTATTTTTAATATTGGATGTGGCTTGAATGCAATTTGAATATCATTATTGTATTTTCTTGCAAGCTTAAAAATATAGTCAGAAATCTCGAAGAAATATTCAGGATCAGTTGTCAGGTGCAAAGCAAAAATAATTTTTTTGACGTTATCTTTTCTCATTTTCCACGGATTTGAAGGAGAATAAGATTTATCAAAAAAAACATCCAGAGGAGGATAACCAGATACAATTGTATTTGCTCCATTGGCCTTTGAGTTGTTTTTGATTATTTCTTGGTGGGCTTGAGTTTCAAGAAAAAATCTCCATGTCAGATTGTGTGTTGCTTGATCATACTGCTCTTCATTATCTATAGAAACAAAATTGTACGGTACATAGCAAGTCAGTTTATCTGTAAAGTTGTGTATAGTATATTCTTTATTTGTGGATTCCCAAGGTCTGTTAAAAAAAATGATATCTGGATCTATATCTTTTTTAAGATCTATCCACTTGTTTTCCTTGGTATTAAATGAATTAATTACAGCAAAGTTTTTCTTTTTAAGCGCCTCATATGTTTTGTTCATATTATTTATAATGTCGTAAAATCTTTCTTTTTGGGTTCTTTTAGATGAATTGAAATAAGGGCACACAAAAATAAATGACTCAAAATAACTATCTTTCTCCATCAACTTATATATACCGTCACATTTCCACATAGACTCCATCTGTAACAAGAAGGCTACTTTAATGCTAGATTTTTTCTGTAATTGTTTTAATGCAATGTTGTGATTAATATTCAACGCATTGAAATCGATTTCACCGTTGTTATAAATTATATTGTTGTATGTTTTTTTTGTAATTAAAGGATTATTGAAGTCAGTCTGTTTGACCTCAATGTGATCGAATTGTCCATTTTCTTGTGAGCTAATTATTTTTTCTTGATTTTTGTTTTGGGTTTGTTTCCATGCTTTTTGACCCTGTTGCAAATACTCTGGATTTTTTGCACTGTAATTTTCTTCAGGATTGACATTTGAATTTTCATTGTTATCCAGGCTTAACAAGTGTTGTGCTGCCTCAGCCCAGTTTTTTTTCTGCATGGACTTGACTGTTTGTTCAAGAACCTTTTCAATGTCTGGTTTGTTATCGAATGCTGAAGTTTTACATACAGATACAGGCTTTACTTTGATCATGCCCAGCATGATCCTGGTCCAGTTATCCTGAAAGTTGGAAAACTCATCAGGATGCATGGCGTGCAGTAATGACCAGGAAGCAAAAAATTTCATTTTCCTGGTGCTCATATGCTCATTTTCTCTTTGCCAGTCATGGTAAAGTATCGCTTTTGGTGTGTACAGGTGCAGATCATAGCTGTAACCTGCTTTTAACAACCTAAGGCCTAGTTCCCGTCCTTCAGAGCCATAAAACATGTAGTCACTCCAGCCATCTATCTTAAAAAAAGGGTCTGTTAAAAGTGACGAGTTTCCTTCCAGGTTGCTCATGGACGGCATAACCTTGTCTCCCAGATAATAATAGCCTGGAGTAGGTCCCTGGATTGTCTGATAAGTCCCACGGACAGTTACAGCTTTGTAGTTATTGTAGATCTCAAGATGTGATTTGACCAGATCTTCGTGGGCAATGCCGTCATCCTCAATAAATAGCAGGATCGGGGCATCTGCAAAGACAGCTCCCATGTTGCGCGGAAGAGATGCGCCTGCATTCCCTTTCAGCCTGACATAGGTGTTTATATATGGATGCACATTTTGGAAGTCCTTATCAGGACAACCGTTGTTGACAAAAATTATTTCTGCCCGATCACCGGTCTGCTCTCTTAGTTTCTGCAGACATACAGGTGTATGTTCATGAGGCCTGTAGCTGATCATTACTATGCTGATTTCAGGCTTATCTTGATTGTTCACAAATTCAACCCGGTCAAACCAGTAATGATATAGTGGGCGTTTATGCAGCCACTCTTTGTTTTTCAGAGCAGTATCCAGGGGTTGCAGTCTGTCATCTTTTTTGGTTTGACCACTGGCCATAAGTGCGTGTGAAAGAGTGTAAAATGCCAGGACATCCCAACCAGGTTTTTGCATCCCTCTTTCACATTGAGATATGATCTGCGTCAAGTCCATGCCGTGATCGGGGTTTTTTATCTGCTTTGCCTTGTTGACTTCTTCTTGAGCTGCTGCCTTGAACTGCTCTAAAGTTTCTGCCTTCATGAAGTTCATTTTTTCTTCATCTTTTTGACCAAGCTTTCTTGCAGCTGCTGCCAATGTCCTGAAATATTTGGGATTGGAGCTGTCTGCCGCTGCAAAGCCTGCAAACTTGTAAGCATTCTCATGATCACCCATTTTACTGGAGATTACTGCAAATTCATTGTGTGCTTCTTTATTGGTAGGATCGTTTTTTATAACTTTAAAGCACTGTTTGCTGGCTTCTTTCAAGCGGCCTTTTTCTTTGAACTCCCGGGATCTTGCAAGCATACGCGTATCATAAGCCAGGGATTGACCGGTCTTACCCTGGTAATCCAGCAAAGAAATAAAATTGGTTGGGGATGATACTAAGGACTGATTTCCCGACAGCTTTTTCCAGATACTGTGGTTCAGGTGGCCCTCTGATACAAGCGGGCTGTCCGGGGCAATGCTCATGTCGTGACCGGCCCGCTGGGCACTGAGAGCGATGCGGCGCTGCATCTCCAGGGTGTAACTCTGGAGGTTGTTTACCTGGTCCTGCAAAGAGTCACTATGGATGTCCTGGTGATAGCCTGTGGGGTGCTCGAGTCTGGCCAGGGCCTCGGCAACCGCGGATTGCAGCCATGTTCCGGGGGCTTGGTGCATGGAGAGCTGTTCCAGGGAATCCAGGGGGGGGAGAAAGGGTTCCTGTAGCTGAATGCTTGCTTCCTGCCTCAGGCGTTCCAGGATTTTTTTGGCACTGAGCGCTGCCTGGCTGCGCTCTCCCAGGTCTGTCAATACGCGGACCAGGAGCATGGAGTCACTGATATCATATTTCTTGTCCTGCTGCAGGCTGTACAGGAGGTCTTTACTTTGCAGGAGCATTTCATAACGCTGATCCAGGGGCAGGGTCTCATCCCTGGAGGAGAGGTAGAGGTTCAGGGCCTGTTCGTAATCCGGGTCAACAAAGGTGTATTGCCATGTGGGCATGAGATCCCGGGCGTAGGGCAACCGGGCCAGGTGATTTTGCCAGGTGGTTGCAGGTGTATGATTTGTGCTCATGGTGCTGCCTTGTTGGGTTTTTTGTCAGTTTTTTGACTTCTGGGGTGAAAATATTGCTTTATTTAGTGTTTTTGGTGGGGTTTTGCAAGGGGTGTGCCGGGTTGTTGATTTAGGGATTGGGGGATTTAGGGATTTGGGGATTTATGGATTGGGGAATTGGGGAATTGGGGGATTCAAGGCATGGGGGAAGAGGGCATAGGGCATAGGGCTTGGGGCTTGGGGAGTAGAAGAGGGGAAGAGGGGAAGAATTTTTTGGCACGGGCAACTTCGTTGCACACTGGCGGGCAAGGCACGCTCACGGTTGAAGACTGGTGCTTGTCCTGGAGGGTGTCTTGTCTGGCAGGCTGTTTGGTCTAATTCTTCAAAACCGTGTGTGCAAAGCACCCGTGTGAAGCTGGAGGCTTCCCGTGCCTGAGAAGATTTTTTTGGCACGGGCAACTTCGTTGCACACTGGCGGGCAAGGCACGCTCACGGTTGGGGTTGGTTTTTTACATTAGTGCCACCCCGAAGATCACGGCTATGATGGCCACAAGCTGGGCAAATAGAAGACCGGTGGTCCAGCGGAGGATTTTCTGGTTGCCGGCGGCGATTTCTTTGCTGGTTTCTGCACGCAGCCTCTCGATATCCTTTGACAGGTCTGCACGTACCTGCTCAATCTCTCTGGTAAGATCTGAGCGGACTTCTTCTATGCGCAGGCGTAACTGCTCGATTTCTTTCTGCAGGCGCAGTTCGGACTCGCGCACGCCGCTGGCGGTGGCCAGGTCCTTTAGCTCCGGGTAACGGTCTTCCAGGCGTTCGAAGGCCCCGGCAATAATCCGTGCCCTGGCCCGTTCGTCTTCCGCTGCCAGGAGACTGTCGTACAGGTCTATAACCGATGCCGGCTGAGTCATGCCCGATCTCCTTCTGGGTTACAATTCAGGCTGGCTGTTCAGGATATTAAGCCGTAATAATATGTTTTTGTCAAGGAGGGGAAGAAGGCATGGGGCATGGGGCTTGGATTTAAGAATTGGGGGATTGGGGGATTCAGGGATTGGGGAATTGAGGGATTAAGGGATTTGGGGGGATTTAAGGCATGGGGCATAGGGCATAGAGCATAGGGTATGGGGCATGAAGCTTTTGAGGGCACAATTAGGGGGAGGATGCGTCTAAGGCCGGATAATTTGTTCCAGGGGGGTGGGGTGGAAGATGTAGTTGTCGGCTCTGTCTTTGGAGAGCATGTGGTCCTGAAGGGAGAGGATCTGTTCCTGGGTGGCGTATTTTTCAATATGGCTGTCCAGGTCCAGGCCGGACAGAAATGCCTGGAGGTCTTGCAGGAGCTCTTTTTTCCAGGGGGTGTCAGCCAGGGATTCCAGGTGCCTGTCCAGGAGCCTGGGCAGGGTGAAGCTGCAGGCCAGGCCGTGGGGGACCTGGTAATAGCTGGTGAGGGGGTAGGAGATGGAATGGGCTATGGCGGTTTTGGTCCGGCTGATGGCCAGACCGGCCAGAAGGCTTGCATGCTGCATGTTTTGCCGGGACGCTAGATTGCCCGGGTCATCCAGGACGTCTGGCAGGTTTTCCAGGGCCAGAGACAGGGCCTGCCAGGCATAGGCAGTGCTTATGGCAGTGGCGTTTTTGTTCCACAGGGACTCCAGGGCGTGGGACACGGCGTCCAGGCCTGGATAAAGGGTCTGCTTATGAGGCAGGCTAAGGGTCAGCTCCGGATCCAGCAGGGCCAGCTCCGGGTAGGCCAGCTCACTGGAAATGGAGTGTTTTTTGTTGTTTAACCTGTCCCAGACCGTGGCAAAAGGGGTGACCTCGGCACCGGTTCCGGCGGTAGCCGGCAGGGCTATTACCTCCAGGCTGGTGTTCCAGGAGTATTCCTCCCCCTGGCGCAGGACAGCATGCAGAGGGTTGTCCAGGCTGCAGGGCAGGGTCAGGGAGAGAACCTTGGCGGTGTCCAGGACGCTTCCCCCGCCCAGGGCCAGGATGCCCCGGGGCATGTTTTGGCGGTAGTGCCTGGTCAACTGGTCCAGGTGGTCCAGGTCCGGGTTGGGCTCTACCTGGTCATGCACCTGCAGGGTATGGGGGGAAACCAGGGCTTTTAACCTGTCGGTTGTTCCCCGGCGGGTAAACCCCGGGGAGGTGAGCAGAAGCCAGGGATTGCCCTTTAAATGGGAGGCAACTTTCTGGATGCAGCCAGGCCCGGATATAATGCGCACCGGGTGGTAGTGGGTCCAGGTGTCAGGCATGGGCTTTTTCCATGAAGGCCTGTTTGTTTTGTATGGGCGTGGAGGTGGGACGGCCAAGGTCCGCCCTGGATCCGGGCTGGATTTTTATCTCCAGCAGGGCTGGTCCCTGTTTATCAAGCAGGTTTTCCCAGGCCTGCCTGATGCCTGCTTCGTCCCGGGCCTGGTGAAAAAAGCTGTATCCGCAGCCCAGGGCAATGGAGCGCAGATCCATGTTGCCGGCAACAGTGGGCTGACCGCCCACGGACTCATGGGCCTGATTGTTCAGGATGACGTGGATCAGCCCCTGGGGTTTTTGACTGCCTGTGATGGCCATGGTCCCCATGTGCATGAGCATGGCCCCGTCACCGTCAAGGCAGATGACCTTTTTGCCGGGATTGCCCAAAGCCGTGCCCAGGGCAATGGATGAGGCATGCCCCATGGAGCCAACAGTGAGAAAGTCCTGCTGGGGGTGTCCCAGGCTGGTCCTTATTTCAAACACTTCCCTGGAGGTCTTGCCGGTGGTGGAAATGACCAGGCTGTCTCCGGCCAGGCCCAGGAGTGCTCGCAGGGCCTGTTCGCGTTTGAGGCCCTGGGTGGGGGCATTTTTTGCCGCCTTGGTGCAGGCCTGGAAGGTGTTTTTCCGGACCAGGAGGGCTGCCGGGGCGCTGGTGCTTTCAAGGACAGAGAATAAATCGTCCAGCACCGGCTCCGGATCGGTGGCTGCATCCAGTACGCGGTAAGGTATCTCCAGGAGGTCAAGCTGGGCCGGGGTGATACGGCCCATTTTGACGTGCTGGGGCTCGTCCTTTACTCCAGGCTCCCCGCGCCAGCCGATGATCAGGAGCATAGGGATGGAATAGACCTGGGGGTCGGTAAGAGAGGTCAGGGGATTGACGCAATTGCCCAGCCCGGAATTCTGCATGTATACTGCTGCCATTTTGCCGGTGGACATGTAGTAACCGGCGGCCAGGGCTACGGCGTTGCCTTCGTTGGCGGTGAGTATGTGGTTGCCGGTGCTGCAGTGATGGTCCACAAATGCGCAGAGGTGCTTGAGCAGGGAATCCGGGACCCCGGTGAAGAGGCCGATGCCGCGTTCCTGAATGGCTTTGTAGAATGCTTCTGGATTTATCATTTTTTTGTTTATTGTTAATTGTTATTTGTTATTTGTTATTTGTTATTTGTTAATTGTTAATTGGTTTTATGTGAGATGCGTCATTATACTGGCTGGACAGTCAAAAGTTCTATCTTAACACGCTGGAATTGTTATTTTTTTAAATACCCAGCTGTCAAATTTTATTTGAGAGATAACCGCTTGAAATCACAAGTCTTTTTTCTTTAACTATTAACAATTAACTGATAACTTTTTAACTCCCATGATACTGGGCAAAGTCTTCTTTTGTTGTAGATGCATTTGATTTTCCGGCTTTCTGGAGATAATTCATATAGCCGTTAATGAGTTTTACGGCAGTGTAGACAAGTTCACGACCCTGATGTAGAATATCATCAGAGATAAATCCTTCATCATGGGCCGTTATGAGATGGTCCAAGGTTTCCCAACAAGATCCACGGGAATTACTGCAGTATTTGGCGTTGTCCATGTAGTGGAAACGGCCATAGCCTTCGGCTATATTTGCTGTAGTTGACCTGGAGGACCTTGAGAGTTGGTCACCTAAGCGATAGAGTTCATATCTTGGCAATGATGGTTTAACCTGCTTTGATACAAAGATGCGCAAGGCTCGACAGGCTTTCCATGCGTTTAAATCTTCAAAGGTTTGGATTTTCATGATGTTAATTGTTATTTGTTAATTGGTTAATTGAATTGATAGTCATTGTTCTAAATTCCAAATGTCCAGATGCATTAAGGATATATCTCCATGAAATCACGATTCTTTTTCTGAAACTATTAACAATTAACAATTAACTATTAACTATCCGTATTAACAATTAACAGATCTCCTACTTTCCTCCGGGGATGAGTTCCAGGATTTCTTTTATGGGCATCATCTGGTTGTCTGCTTCTGCTGAGCGCTGGTTTTCGAGAATCAATTTCGCGGTCTGGACCATGGCCGGATAGGCGCTGCGCAGGAGCTGATTGCCGTAGATGACCATGTCCACTCCATGGTCCATAAGTTCCTGTTCGGTTACGGTGTTGAAGCTGGAGGGCACCACCACCAGGGGTTTTCTATTGGGCATTTTGTTGTACTCCCGGCAGAAGGAAAAGACTTCATCCGGAGTTTTGCGGCGACTGTGGATCATGATGCCGTCGACTCCGGCATCCATGTAGGCCCTGGCCCTGGTCAGAGCATCCTCCTGGCCTTTGTCCAGGATAAGGCTTTCGATGCGGGCAATGACCATAAAGTCGTCAGTGGCCCTGGCATTTCTGCCCATCTGGATTTTGTGACAGAACTCGTCTATGTCTTCCTGGGTCTGGACAACTTCTGTGCCGAAGAGGGAGTTTTTCTTGAGGCCGTTTTTGTCCTCGATGATGGCTGCCGAGATCCCCAGGCGCTCCAGGGTCTTGACGGTAAAGACGAAGTGTTCCGGCTTGCCCCCGGTGTCTGCGTCATAGACGATGGGCTTGGTGGTCACCTCCAGGACCTCGTTCAGGGTACCCATGCGGGAGGTGACGTCCACGGCCTCGATGTCCGGCTTGCCCTTGGAGGTGGAGTCGGTGAGGCTGCTGCCCCACATGGCATCGAATTCCCTGATGCCCCGGCCGCCGTTTAAATGTACGTGCTCCACAATAAGACCGGTAAGTCCGCTGTGTACTTCCATTACCCGGACTATGGGCTTGGCATTGATGAGCCGGCGCAGGGTGCGCAGGCGCACCTGGGGGGTGGTGCCTATTTCCTTTAAGGTGGTGCGCAGCTGTGTGGAGGATATGCCCTGGGTATAGGGAACCTCGATGAGCTGTCCTCCCCACCTGGCCAGTTTGTCTATGACTCTCTGCCTGGTTTCTTTCTGCACCCCTTCGCGCCAGTCATCGCCGTGGACCACAAAGTCCGGCCTGAGTTTTTCCAGGTTGGGCACGTAGTCCAGGGTGTACTGGGGGACAACGCGGCTTACGCCCTTGATATTCTCCACTACTTCCCGGCGCTGCTCAAAAGTCATATGCGGCAGTCGTTTGTAGCCGGCAATGGCCTCGTCAGTGAGCAGGCCAATGATTACCTCACCCAGCTCAGATGCTTTTTTGATGATATTCAAATGTCCAGGGTGCACAAGATCCGCGCTCATGCCTACATAGACCTGTTTTTTCATGAAAAACTCCTCATGTTGTATTTGACTGTTGTTCCCAAAGGTATTGCGGCAGCTTTTGCTGTATCTGTAGAATTTCTTCCTGGTTTTCGTATCTTTTATAGTTGTCTATGTTTTTTATGGATTCCCAGGGTTTGAAATGCGTGTGTCTGTCCTGACGGGCCGGATCAAGTTTCAGCTTGCGGGCGAGGTCCTGGCGATAGTCTTCAGAGCTGACAAAATCTTCGAACTGAACAGTCCAGACATTATCCCTGTTGTTTTTTAAGTTTTCAATGATGTTGCCGGTATACTCGCGGAAATGTCGATAGGATTCTGCATAGGCAACAGGTCCATTCTTGTAGATCCTGGGGCCGAACTTCCAGTCTTCTTTGACTCTGGCTACATAATTGCTTCTGGGGTCTCTGTAGGTACACAGCACCTGCATATTATCAATGTATTCTATATTATGAATTGTAGATATGTGCAAAGAATTGTCCATGAGAACGTATTCTGTATGCTCATCAGCATAAGATTCACAAATTTTATTTATAAGTAAATTTGCAGCCTGCTTGAATACTTTGTACTTTATTTTATTTCCATCATGAATATGTTTCATAAGTCTCATAAAATGTAATGCACCCTCTGCATATGATATAAAATCCAGCATATGGCGAGACTTTACCTTGCTTCTTTCAAGGCCGTATCTTTGTTTAAAACTTTTGGAAGAACTATATCCAAAGAGAGTGAATCCAAAAAAAAGTACTAAAAATTTAAAAAACTCTCCATGTGATCCTTGAAATGAGCGAAGATTCATCAAACTGATGGTCCCCTCTATGTGTGATATTTCACCAGCATCCACGAAGGTTATGTTTGGAAATTCCTTGAAGTAAGCAGTAAGGGCTCCTGATCCTGACCATCCCATTCCGGCAGGGTTTAATATTTTGTAACCTGACTGTTCCAGTGCAGGTATATTATCATTTTTTTGTTTTTTGGGTCTTTTATTTCTAAGGGAAGCCAGTTCATTAAAGGCCTGTAACCAGAGTTTTTGAGCCTCATGATTCTGGACAGTTTTTTCAAGAATTTTGTTAAAGATTGTTCTGGCCTGCTTTACATATCCCCTGATCAGGTTGTTAAAAGCTTCAGAGGCTTTGAGGTCGAGTTCTTCCTGCTGGTCATACACCACTGTTTTGTAAGCTTTAATCAGGTCCTTGTCGTCTTCTTCAAAAAGTTCAAGCTTGTCTGGGTGGTAGGCGGGACGCTCATGGTGGTCGTTTTGAATGTTGTCCATAAGGCCGTTTATATCCGGAGACGAGCTTCTGGTTGTGTTTGGTGAAGCTGCTAACAGATTGTTTTGCCGTAGTATTTGAGCCCTTTCTTTGCTGCATGCGAAAAGATTGCCCTGGAGAGCAGAGTTGGACTCCTGATATGGTGCCAGAGCATTCAGGCCGGGGATGAGTTTGTAGATATCCAGATTCAGGTCTTTGAAAGTCTTTATAAGTTCGTTGCTGGCCGGAAACATTACCAGGGGGGAGCCTTGACAAAGCTGTTGCATGTCCTGGTCTGAAGATCCCAGGCGGATAAAGTCCAGGGCAGTATGGTCAGGTTCTGTGGTTATTATTTCCTGCAGGCGGTTTTCCTGCAGGCTTTCAAAAAAGAGAGGGTCCGGGTTCAGGGCGATGACTTTGCCGTGGCCTTGCATTTTAGCGGCTATGCTCAGGGCATAAACCCCGTATCCGGTATCGCAGTCCATGGCGGTCATGCCGGTCTGGATAAGGGCGCGGACAAATTCAATCTCCGGTTCATACCAGTCCTCCTGCTCCAAGAGGACATAAGTGTTCATGTTGCTTATGTCTGCCGGGGCAACCACCTTGATGCCGCCCTTGATATTGATGCTCCAGGTAGCTGTGGGCTCCTGGGGCGATGCCTGGGGCGCAGTGAAATCAGATGCAACAGGGCTTTGGGGCTCTGGATGGTGTGATTGATCCTGAGTAAGGGCTTGAGTATCCAGTGCTTCGCAGCATTTTTTATATTTTTTGCCGGAACCGCAGGGGCATTTGGCGTTGCGGCCAATTTTCTGGGTCTGGGGTTTAGGCTGGGAAGGCGTCTCAGGCTCTGCGGGGACTGAAGGGGGTTGCTGCTCCTGTGTATCTGAAATTGATTGAGAGGGCTCTCTGGCATTCTCCAGGGCGGATCTGAGCCAGCCGGCCAAAGTGTCCTGTACGGGCCGGTGGTCAAAGTCGCCTGATGGAGGAAGAAATGGGCGGTCCAGGGGGATATTGTCATTCTGGGCCAGGTTTTTCAGGAGCAGGTCTGCAATGTATGCGGCCTGGTCGGTCTGACCCAGGGCGCTTAGCACCCGGATCAGGGCCAGGTCGGTGGTTATGTGCTCATCACCGCTGTTTTTAAGGGCAGCCAGGTTTTTGCGGCTTTGCTGCAGCAGTTCTTGGCGCCTGGAATCGGAGGTGCCCTGGTCCATGGCCAGTATGTAGTCGTTTAAGGCCTGTTCGTAGTCAGGGTCGAACATGGTCGCCTGCCACTGCATGTACAGGTCCCGGGCGTAGGGCAGGGTGGCGGTGTAGGCTTGCCAGGTGGTCCTTGGGTGCTGGTAGGTGGTCATGGTTTTGCCTCTTTTGTGGTCTTGTGTCATTTATTTGGCGTTTTGACAAGAAAATTTTGCTTGTTTTGTATTTTTTTGTTGGTGTTTTGCAAGGGGTGTGCCGGGTTTCAGATTGAGGGATTTAGGTGTAGGAATTATGGAATTTAGGAATTGGGGGATTTAGGGATTGGGGGAGGGAGAAATGATGAATGCGGAATGATGAAAAGTAAAGACGGGATGCGCAGGGATTAGCCTGAGGTGGCCAAAGTAGTCAGGAAGCTCTGAATATCACTGTCACTCGGTCCTGTCCCTGTATAGGCAACCGCTTCAGACATGTCCACGTCGTCAAAGTAGCAGAGCTGCTCACGGAAAAGCCGCTCATTGAAGGCCCCCTGAAATAATTTTCGACAGTTGGCAACAAGTTCGGGCCAAGTGACATGGCCTTGAAAGAGAAAATACAAGTCAATGTAGTCCTTCCATTTTCCACGCCGTCCAAGGGCGTAAGCTTTCATGGAGGCCAGATCCAGAAGAGAAGGCATAGCCATATCAGTCCGGGGCCAGGTGACCGTCGCAGGGACATGAAAAGGAAAGGAGAAAAAAGTGAGCTTCACGCCTTTAACCACAACGGTCAACTCGTCAATGGAGGAAGCAATGGTATGTTCAATTACTACATTTGCGGCCTTCAAGTGCCGAATGATTCGGTCGGCTTTGATTTCAGTGAACGAGGCAAGGTCGAAATCCAGGGATTGGCGGTGACCCAGTTGCAGAGCAATGGCTGTGCCGCCGCAAAAGATGAAATCCGGGCTGAACTTTTTCAGGACGGATTCGGCCACCTTTTTCTGATTTATGGTCAAAATTTCTTCATGCATGACGTTCAAAATATATTTGGAACAGATTCCGGGTCTGGGCACGGTAGTTATTCCGCTGTCGATTAACTTGTCTCAGGAAAATTTCCCGCACCTGGTCCAGGCCCAACTCGTCAAGGGCTTCCAGAAAATCGGGCCAGTCCCCACGGGCAAGGATACCCTCTACGACGCTATCCAGGGATAAACCGGTGAGGTCGTCCGTATCCCACCAGAGCCAGGGGCGTGGAGCAACCAGGCGCTTGTACTGGGAAAGGGTGATTGAATCTGTGCTGTGGTCAAGATTGGAGTTTGATGGTGTCATAACTGCTCTTCGCCATGTTATTTAGCTGCTTGATCAATTTATCATCACAAGTAATAAAATAATCGACATTGGCATATTCAGCGCATGCAATATGCAGGTAATCCATGCCCATAATTCCATTTTTTTCAATAGTTATCCCTACAGCGAAAATTATAAATATAATGTCGTATCTCAATTGGGGACAGGCACTTTTGCCGGTTATGGATTTGGTCAAAATTCTTGAGTAACCCCAAACTTTGGACCGGCATCAGGCAGCCCTGGTTTCCAGCCTGCCCACGCGCTCCACAAGATCCTGGACAACCACCTTGTCTCTCAGGGCCTTGTTCAGGTCTCCTCTTGCCTCAGCCACTTCCCTGGCCAGATTGTCGATGCGTGCATTGGTATAATCGATTCTTTCTGTGTTTTTCTGGATTTCAGCCTTTAGCTCTGCCCTGGTATTGTCAATGCGATTGTTGGTATCGTCAATGCGCTTGTTGGTATCGTCAATGCGTTTGTTGGTTTCATCGATTCTCTCGGTGTTTTTCTGGATCTCTGCCTTTAGTTCAGCTCTGGTTTCATCGATACGTGAGCTCAGCTCAGCTCTGGTTTCATCGATACGTGAGCTCAGCTCAGCTCTGGTTTCATCGATGCGTGAGCTCAGCTCAGCTCTGGTTTCATCGATACGCCTGCCCTGATCCACCAGGTGGGCGTTTATATCGTCCAGCCTCTTGTTGGTCAGGTCCAGAGTAGTTTTTATATTTTTGTAGTCCTCCCTGATGCTGTTCAGCTCAGGGAGCATCCATTCCTTCATGGCTGAGAGCATTGCTTCCTTGGCGTCCATGAGATCCTCCTGCTGGTTTGTTTAAGAATATTAAGCCGCAATAGATTGCTTTTGTCAAGAAGGGGATATAGGGATTTAGGATTGGGGATTCAAGGCATGGGGCCCCAGTGAAACTCCTGCCCCCAGTAAACCCCTGCTTTCAGCAGTAAATTCGGCTTAAAGCGTATTTGGTTTATCCCGCTTTCCAGCGGGATAAATGCGACAGGGAGCCCTTTGGGCTCCCGGTGAAATCCGCTGACGCTCGTACTGCTGTACATTTCACAGGATAAATGTTTCACGGGGCAGGCATGGAGCAGAGGGCATGGGGAAGAGTTTTTTGGCACCCTGGTAAAATCCAGTGAAATCTTCGCCGCTGACCCAGCACTCACTTTTCCATTTGATTGCTTGTGATTAAACCGAAATTATTAAAGTGAGTGCTGGGTCAACGGCGCTTATGGCTTGACCGGTAGGTCCGAGATTGACTCAGACATAAGTGAACGGCTATATTCGAATGCAGAAAAGAATAAGTTATAAAGGGAGGGATTCTTTGATGAGTGAGTTGAGACTTAAAGCAGAGTACCCGGAAAAAGCCAGTGAAATTTTATTTGATGCCCTGACCCTGGAAAAATCGAGGTTGCAGTACAGCCTTGAATTGAGCCGGAAACGTTTGGCAGAATTTGAGAAAAAATACAACGTGTCATCTTTGGATTTTTGGGAAAAATGGTCTGCTGAAGACCTTGAAGGACAGGACATGGAGTATGTGAAGTGGGCAGGAGAATACAGGCTGTCCTCTTCTTTGTTGCAACGAATTGATATCTTGGATGGAATAACGCATGCAAATACATGATTATTTGCATGAGGTTCGCAGCGCCATTGAGCGAATGGACCTTTATGGCTTCGCTGATGTTATTGATATCCAGGAGGAATTGAGAGCAGGAAAGCAGGCTGTTATTCAGGCCAGCGTTGTCTTGGTGGACGGCAGTTCTTTACATGTCAGGGAATACATTGATGCTGCATATGGCATCAAAAAAGTGAGCTATGGATATCATTACCAGGACAGGCATGGGAAATTAGTTTTTCGGTATGATAACGCCCGGCACAAACTTGCCTTGCAATCCAAAGAACATAAGCATCTGAGTGACAATTCAATAGTTGAGGCTGCAGCTCCTTCAATTTCCGAGCTTGTGGAAGAGGTCGTTAGTTTTTTGTAGGTTATATTACTTTTATGTGGCGGTTTCAAAACCGTTTGTGTGCAAAGCACCTGCCTGCCCGGTATAATTCCGAAGGACAGCAAAGCGCATTTTAGTCGGGTGTACGCCTTAAGGCTTCCCGTGCCGGAGAAGATTTTTTGGCACTGGCAACTTTGTTGCACATCCCAGTGAAACCAGCTACGCTGACCCAGCACTCACTTTTTCATTTGTTTGCTTGTGATGAAACCGAAATTATTAAAGTGAGTGCTGGGTGTTTCACGGGACAGGCGGGCGGCTTTGCCGCTCACGGTTGAAGATGGGTGCCTGTCCTGGAGGGTGTTGTTGCCTGACAGGGTGCCTGGGTTCTTTATTCTAAACCGTGTGTGCGGAGCACCTGCCTGCCCGGTATAATTCCGAAGGACAGCGAAAGCGTATTATACCCGGGTGTGAAGCCTGTAGGCTTCCCGTGCCGGAGAAGATTTATTTGGCACCCCAGTTGAATGCCCTGCGGGCTAGCTCATTGAGCTATTCAACGGGGCAGGCTGGCAACTTCGTTGCACACCCCGGTGAAACCAGCTACGCTGACCCAGCACTCACTTTTCCATTTGTTTGCTTGTGATGAAACCGAAATTATTAAAGTGAGTGCTGGGTGTTTCACGGGACAGGCGGGCGGACAAAGCCCGCTCACGGTTGGGGTTGGTTTTTTACATTAGTCCCACCCCGAAGATCACGGCTATGATGGCCACAAGCTGGGCAAATAGAAGACCGGTGGTCCAGCGGAGGATTTTCTGGTTGCCGGCGGCGATTTCTTTGCTGGTTTCTGCACGCAGCCTCTCGATATCCTTTGACAGGTCTGCACGTACCTGAGCGATTTCCCGGATCAATTCTGTGCGGACCTCTTCTATACGCAGGTTGGTCTTCTCTATTTCCTTTAACAGGTCTGCACGTACCTGCTCAATCTCTCTGGTAAGATCTGAGCGGACTTCTTCTATGCGCAGGCGTAACTGCTCGATTTCTTTCTGCAGGCGCAGTTCGGACTCGCGCACCCCGCTGGCGGTGGCCAGGTCCTTTAGCTCCGGGTAACGGTCTTCCAGGCGTTCGAAGGCCCCGGCAATAATCCGTGCCCTGGCCCGTTCGTCTTCCGCTGCCAGGAGACTGTCGTACAGGTCTATAACCGATGCCGGCTGGGTCATGCCCGATCTCCTTCTGGGTTAAATTCATGCTGACTGTTCAGGATATTAAGCAGTAATAATATGTTTTTGTCAAGGAGGGGATTGGGGGAGGAAGAAATGATGAATGATGAATGCGGAATGGTGAAAGGTGAAGAAGTAGAGAAAGGCTTGGGAATTGAGGAAGGAATTGGGGATTCAAGGCATAGGGCATAGAGCATGGGGAAGAAGGCATATGGCATGGGGAAGAAGGTATGGGGGAACAGGACGAATCTCTGGAATTGTCGCTTAAGCTGCAGGCAGGGTATGTATTCGAATAGCCTTTTCAGTGATAGTGACCATTGCTCCTTGCTGGAGGTCCTGGGTAATCCTGGGCCATACGTTTTGTAACAATCCTGCTAGCTATTTTTAAATTCATTATTTTTTAGCTGTTTGATCAATTTATCATCACAAGTAATAAAATAATCGACATTGGCATATTCAGCGCATGCAATATGCAGGGAATCCATGCCCATAATTCCATTTTTTTCAATAGTTATGGATTTGGTCAAAATTCTTGAGTCACCCCAAACTTTGGACCGGCATCAGGCAGCCCTGGTTTCCAGCCTGCCCACGCGCTCCACAAGATCCTGGACAACCACCTTGTCGCTCAGGGCCTTGTTCAGGTCTCCTCTTGCCTCAGCCACTTCCCTGGCCAGATTGTCGATGCGTGCATTGGTATAATCGATTCTTTCTGTGTTTTTCTGGATTTCAGCCTTTAGCTCTGCCCTGGTATCGTCAATGCGATTGTTGGTATCGTCAATGCGTTTGTTGGTTTCGTCAATGCGCTTATTGGTTTCATCGATTCTCTCGGTGTTTTTCTGGATCTCTGCCTTTAGTTCTGCTCTGGTTTCATCGATGCGTGAGCTCAGTTCAGCTCTGGTTTCATCGATACGCCTGCCCTGATCCACCAGGTGGGCGATCATATCATCCAGCCTCTTGTTGGTTATGTCCAGAGTAGTTTTTATATTTTTGTAGTCCTCCCTGATGCTGTTCAGCTCAGGGAGCATCCATTCCTTCATGGCTGAGAGCATTGCTTCCTTGGCGTCCATGAGATCCTCCTGCTGGTTTGTTTAAGAATATTAAGCCGCAATAGATTGCTTTTGTCAAGAAGGGGATATAGGGATTTAGGATTGGGGATTCAAGGCATGGGGCCCCAGTGAAACTCCTGCCCCCAGTAAACCCCTGCTTTCAGCAGTAAATTCGGCTTAAAGCGTATTTGGTTTATCCCGCTTTCCAGCGGGATAAATGCGACAGGGAGCCCTTTGGGCTCCCGGTGAAATCCGCTGACGCTCGTACTGCTGTACATTTCACAGGATAAATGTTTCACGGGGCAGGCATGGAGCAGAGGGCATGGGGAAGAGTTTTTTGGCACCCTGGTAAAATCCAGTGAAATCTTCGCCGCTGACCCAGCACTCACTTTTCCATTTGATTGCTTGTGATTAAACCGAAATTATTAAAGTGAGTGCTGGGTCAACGGCGCTTATGGCTTGACCGGTA